>NZ_RFFI01000120.1 GCF_003696205.1 Cellulomonas triticagri | reverse complement strand
GGTGCACCGCGCCGTCGGCATGGTCGTCGCGCAGACCGGCCTGGCGCCCGAGGACGCGACGGCGCTGCTGCGCGCCCGCGCGTGGGCGCGGGGCGGGCGGGTCGCCGACCTCGCGGCCGACGTGCTCGCGCGCCGGGAGACGTTCGACGACGAGCGGCCCACGCCCCGGGTCTGACGCGCCGACCCGGGCTCCGGGGCCGTCCGCGCCGTTCACCCGGTCGGGCGATCCCGGCGCCGCCGGGGCATCCGGTTCGCCGAACAGCGTTGACACGCCCGCCCGCCGTGCCACGATGTCCCCGCGTGCCCGGCAGCGCACGCGAGGACGGGGCTCGGCGAGGAGCCCCCGCAGGGAGGGGCTGCCGCAGGGGGCTGAGCGATGGCGGACGTGTGCGCGGTGTGGCCGGGGACGGAACCGGCGCGCAGCGTGGCCGCCGTGCTCGAGGACCTGCTGGAGATCGTCGCCGGGCGCACCGGCACCCTCGCGGAGGGCACGGTGCACGCGCGGCGGCGGGGGACCGACTGGTACGTCGCGGGCTCCGGGGACCGGATGGGGCGGACCGACCAGGCGGTGTCGGTGGTACACGGCCCGTGGTCGACCGTCCTCGACGCGCGGCGACCCGTGGTCCTGCCGGACCTGCGTCGGACCCACGACGCGGCGCCCGGGCCGGACGACGTCGGCTGGTGGCGCCCGACGCTGGACGCGGGCTTCCGGTGCGTGGTCGCGGTCCCGGCGGCGCTCGCGCGCGGCGGCGGGCACGCGGCGCTGACGCTGTACCTGGAGGACGCCGGGACCTGCGGGCCGGAGGTCGTCCGCCGGGCGGCGGGGTTCGCCGACCAGGTGGCGTCGCTGATCGACCTGCACAGCACGATCCCGGCGCGCGTGTCCGGCCCGGTCCCGTCGGCGTCGGTGGGTCCGACGCGCGCGACCGTGGACCACGCCGTCGGGGTGCTCATGGAGGTACGGGGCTGCGGGCAGGACGAGGCGCGGCACGTCCTCGCGGTGCTCGCGGGCGAGCAGGGCCGTCCGCTGGAGACGGTCGCCCAGCAGGTGGTGCTGCACGCCGTCCGCGGCACCAGCGACGGGCGCAGCCTGCGCCGGGGCTGATCCGGCGACGTACGCTGCGGTGCTGACGGCGGCTCCGGGCCGCCGACGACGGACGGAGCGTGCGGTGGACGTCACCGAGACGGTGTTCTGGGTCAACGGGCGGCTGCTGCCCGCGGCGGAGGCGACGACGTCGGTCCGCGACCACGGGTTCGTGGTGGGCGACGGGGTGTTCGAGGCCGTGAAGGTCGACCACGGCCGGCCCTTCGCCCTGGAGCGCCACCTGGCCCGGATGGCGCGCTCGGCGGCGGGGATGGGCCTGAGCGGGTTCGACGTCGACCGGGTGCGGGCGGCGGCCCACGAGGTGCTGGCGGCGAACGCCGACCTGCCGCCGAGCGGCTACGACGTCCTGCGGATCACGTTCACCGGCGGTCCGGGGCTGCTCGGCAGCGGCCGGGTCGGCGGCGAGCCGACGCTGGTGCTGGGCGTGACCCCGGGGCACGACCCCGACCCCACGACGTCCGTGGTCACCGTGCCCTACCGCCGCAACGAGCAGGGCGCGCTGACCGGCCTGAAGACGACGTCCTACGGCGAGAACGTGCTCGCGCTGGCCGCCGCGCACGCCGCCGGGGCCAGTGAGGCGCTGTTCGCGAACACCCGCGGGCTGCTGTGCGAGGGCACCGGCACCAACGTGTTCGTCGTGCGCGACGGTGCGCTGCTCACCCCGCCGCTGGCCTCCGGCTGCCTGGCGGGCATCACCCGGGCGCTGGTGGTCGAGTGGTCGGGCGCGCGCGAGGTGGACCTGCCGTTCGACGCGCTGACGACGTCGGACGAGGTGTTCCTGACCTCCACGACGCGGGACGTGCAGGCCGTCGTCGCGGTCGACGGCGTCCCGGTGGGGTCGGGAGAGGCCGGGCCGGTGACCCTGGCCGCCGCCCGCACGTTCGCCGAGCGGCACCGGGCGCACCCGGAGCCCTGAGCCGGCGGACCAGCGCGGCGGGTCCGCCGGCTCAGGACGGGCGCGCGTCGGCCCCGAACCGTCGCAGCAGCGCCTGGGCCACCTCGGCGACGAGCCCCTGGTCGTGGGTGACGGCGAACTCGAAGTCCCGCCCGCCGTCCTCGACGGGCACGGTCCCCTCGGCAGCGCCCTCGGAGTCGTCGGCGGTGGCGATGGAGCCGCCGCAGTCGGCACCCGCCGGGCCGACCGGTCCGGCGACCTCGCGCCCGACGAGCGCCACGGACTCGTGCGCGCCGAGCACGACCACGGCCCACTCGCGGGCCAGCGGCTCGCTGGGGTCGACAGCGGCCCACCGCACGCCGGTCGGGATCGTGGCGGGACGCCCGGAGCCGAGCGCGCCCACGAACGGCAGCGCCTGCGCGAGCCGGGCGTAGCGGCGGGCGGTGTGCGCGGTGAAGAACCGCTCGTCCTGGAACGACCCGAGGACCAGCGGCGGGACGCGGTGCTCGGCGGCGGACATCTCGAGCGTGCGGGACAGCGGCAGCAGCAGGCGCTTCGGCACGGTCCGCACGGCGCGCCGGGGCGCCACGATCTCGAAGGGCGTCGCACCGCCGCCCAGCGGGGCGTGCGGCCGGGGGAGCCGGCCGGCGTGCCGCTCGCCGCGCGGCAGCCCGCGGTGCGGGCGCCCGAGGTACCACCCCTGCCCGAGGTCCGCCCCGAGCACCACGGCGCGGCTCAGGTCGTCGCGGGTCTCGATGCCCTCGGCGACGACCCGCGCACCCGTGGCCTCGGCCCGGGCCCGCACGGCGTCGGCCACCGTCATGGTCTCCGGGTCCTCCAGCGTGCGCAGCAGCTGCAGGTCGAGCTTGATGATCTCCGGCGCCAGCAGCGGGATGAAGGCCAGCGAGGCGGGGACCACGCCGACGTCGTCCAGCGCGATGGCGCAGCCGACCGAGCGCAGCCGCGCGGCCGCGTCGAGCATCCCGGCGGGGTCGAGCGCCAGCGCGCGCTCGGTGATCTCCACGACCACCCGCACCTGCGGCTCGCGGCGCGCCAGCGTCTCGAGCACCAGCGGCAGGTGCCGGGACAGCGTGCGGGGCTCGATGTTGAGGAACAGCGTCTGCGGTGCGCCCTCGGACGCCGCGGCGGCGTCCTCGATGGCGCGGCTCATCGCGGCGCGCTCCAGCTCGCCCAGCAGGCCGTCGGCCTCGGCCGCGTGCAGCACGTCCAGCGGCGAGGACCAGCCCGAGCCCTCGGGAGTGCGCAGCAGGGCCTCGCGGCCGAGCACCTCGCCGGTCGCGAGCTCCACGACGGGCTGGTAGGCGCAGTGCACCCCGCCGGTGCGCAGCAGCTCGGGAACCGACAGGCGCCCAGGTCGCTGCAGGGCGGGCAGGAGGGTCACGCCGTCCCCATCGGCCGGGCGGGAGCCGATCTGAAGGACTCCGACCCGGGGATCCGCCACACGGCCGGACCGTCCGTCCCTGCGCGCGACCGACCGATCACTCGGTAGCGTGAACGCGGCAGCAGACGGGCCCACGGGGGAGGCGGACGTGCGACGGCACCAGCAGGACCGGCGGATCGGGGACTACCTGGTCGACCGGGGACTGGTCACCCGCTCGACCCTCGACGCGGCCGAGCAGGTCGCCCGGGAGACCGGCGGGTACATCGGCGAGGTCCTGGTCTCGATCGGTGCGGTGGACTCGGAGTCCCTGACCCGGGCCCTGGCGGACCTGTGGGGACTGCCGTACGTGGTCGCGGGCCGCGCCGCCGCCGCGCTGGACGCGGGGGGCGTCGACGTCGGGACGGTGCTGGAGCAGCGCTGGCTGCCGCTGGAGCGCCGCTCGGACGGCACCCTCGTCGTCGCGCTGGTGGACGAGCCGACGCCCGCGCGCCGCGCCGCCGTCGCGGCCGCGCTGGGCGAGGAGCCGTTCCTGGTGCTCGCGGACCGCTGGGAGTTCCAGCAGGCGGTGCTCGACCGGTACGGCCCGGAGCTGCGCGACCGGGCGAGCCTCGGGCTGTGGGGCCGCTCGCCCGCGCACTCCGCGCGCACCGTGCTGGTCCGGTGGCAGAGCGTGGCCCTGGTGGTCGGCCTGGTGCTGCTGGTGCTCGCCACCGTGCTCGCGCCGCGCGAGGTCGTCGTGACGCTGTCCGTGGTCGTGGGGCTGGCGTTCCTGATCGGCACGGGGTTCAAGTTCTGGGCCTCGCTGCGCGGCGCCCGCATGGAGCACGTGACCCGCACGGACCCGGCGGTGCTCGCCGCGCTGCCGGACCACGAGCTGCCGCGCTACACGGTGCTCGTGCCCGTGTACAAGGAGGCGAACATCGTCGCCCACCTCATCGGCAACCTCGGCGCGCTCGACTACCCGGCGCACCTGCTGGAGGTGCTGATCCTCGTCGAGGAGGACGACACCGAGACCCGGGCGGCGGCCGAGGCGGCGAGCCCGCCTGCGCACTTCCGGTTCATCACCGTCCCGGCCGGGGCTCCGCAGACCAAGCCGAAGGCGTGCAACGTCGGCCTGGAGTTCGCGACCGGCGAGTTCCTGGTGATCTTCGACGCCGAGGACAAGCCCGAGCCGGACCAGCTGAAGAAGGCGGTGCTCGCGTTCCGCGAGGCGGGCGAGGAGCTGGTGTGCGTCCAGGCGGCGCTCAACTACTTCAACGCCGACGAGAACCCGCTGACGCGGATGTTCACGCTGGAGTACTCGTTCTGGTTCGACTACATGCTGCCCGGCCTGGAGTACGGCCGGTTCGCGATCCCGCTGGGCGGCACCTCCAACCACTTCCGGGTGAGCGGCCTGCGGCGCCTCGGCGGCTGGGACCCGTTCAACGTCACCGAGGACGCCGACCTCGGCATCCGCGCCGCGGCCGAGGGCCTGCGGGTCGGCGTCATCGACTCGACGACGTTCGAGGAGGCCAACACCTCCTACCCGAACTTCGTGCGGCAGCGGTCCCGGTGGATCAAGGGGTACATGCAGACCACCCTGGTGCACCTGCGCAACCCGTTCCGGCTGGTGCGGGTCGCGGGGCTGCGGCAGACGCTGTCGTTCCTGTTCCTGGTCGGCGGCACCCCGGCGACCTTCCTGGCGGTGCCGGTGCTGTACGCGCTGTTCCTGGCCTCGCTGCTGCTGGATCCGGAACAGCTGGCGTTCCTGTTCCCCGGCTGGGTGCTGTGGCTGTCGATGTTCAACCTCGGCGTCGGCAGCGCGCTGATGATCTACGTCTCGATGATGGGCGCCTTCAAACGGCGCCGGTACGGGTTGGTCCTGTGGGGCGCGGCGAACCCCCTGTACTGGGTGCTGCACTCGATCGCCGCGTACAAGGGGCTCTGGCAGCTCGTCACCAAGCCGCACTACTGGGAGAAGACCGCGCATGGCCTCACCGGCGTCACCTCCGACCCTGCCGACCTCGGCGACCCCGGCGCGCACGTCCCGGCGGCGGTCCGCCCCTGACACCTGGCCCGTCCACCCGGCCGCGCGCTGGGGCCTGCGGGCGCTGCTCGCCCTGCCGTTCGTGGTGGTCGCGCTGCTGTCCCAGGACTCCCCGTGGGTGCCCGAGGCGAACCGCGCGCTGGCCGCGCGGGGCGACCTGGTGCAGTGGGGCGACACCTCCCTCACCTGGACGGCCGAGGTGTTCCCGCCGTTCGGGGCGGCCCTGGCGTCGCTGCTCGGCGGCAACCTGCTGGCCATGAACCTGGTCGCGGCGGCCGTCATCGGGCTGACCCTGCAGCGGCTGGCCGCAGTGCTGGTGCGCGAGGGCTTCGGGCCCTGGGCGGTGGGCGCCGTGCTGAGCGTGCTCGTGCTCACCCCGCCCCTGTACTTCCTCGCGGCGAACGACCTCGCGTCGCTGCTCGGCGTCGCCCTGCTGGTGCTCGCGCTCGACGGCATCGCGTCCTTCGTGGAGCGGCAGTCCACCGAGGCGGGCTTCCGCGCCGGTCTGGCGCTCGGGGTGGCCGTCATGGTCGACCCCGGGGCCTGGCTGTACGCGCTCACGCTGGCCGCCGTCGCCCCGTTCTTCGTGCGGCGCGCGGGCCGGTCCGGGCGCGGCGCGCACGTCGCCACCGTCGCGGTGCTGCTGTTCCCGGCGGTCGCCGCCGTGCTGTTCTGGCTGTACGTGTCCTGGTGGTTCTCCGCCGACCCGCTGGGCGGCATGCAGGACGCGGCCGCGGGCGGCTGGTTCCCGGGCGGGGTGGGGGAGTCCGCGACCGCTGCCGCGCGGGCGATGTCCCTGACGCTCCTCGGCGCGCCGCTGGTGCTGATCGGGTTCACGATCCGGGCGGTCCGCGAGCCGTGGTCGCTGATCGCCCCGGGGATCGCGCTGGCGGGCCTGTACCTGTCGCTGTGGTTCGGCCTGCGCGCCCCCGTGGGGCAGTCCTACGTGGTGCTGACCGCCCTGTACGTGCTGCTGATCGCGCCCCGGGCGCCCAGCCGGCGGCGCCAGGTGCTGATCGTCGTCGCGGCGGCCGTGCAGCTCGTGATCGGCTGGTTGGTGGTGCTGACCTCGGGCGGGACGCTCGGCGACTGGGTCCGGACCGTCGTGGGCGCCTGAGGCGCGGGCGCCGCGCGTCGTTCCCCCGGGTGGAAACGCCGGGCCGGGCGCGGTACAACCGGTGCATGACGCACCGCCCCCGCGACCTCACGTCCGACACCGTCGACCTGCACGGCGCCGACCGGCCGCGCTCGGAGGCCGAGCTGCGCGCCGCCGACGTCCGCTCCGGCGGCGACGCGACCCGCGCGCCGCGCGCCCTCGCCGACACCGAGCTCACCCCGGACGACGAGGCCATCGCGGCCTCCGACGACTGGGACGACGAGTCCCGGCTCTGACCGCACCCGCGCGCACCCGGCGCAGCGCGAGGCCCCGGCCACCACGAGGTGACCGGGGCCTCGGCGTCCCGGGGGAGCGGCGGGTCAGCGCGCGGCCGCGCCCTTCGCGGCGGCGCCCGCGCTGCGGGCCGCCTCCTTCTCGGTGTCCGCACCGGCGGTGCTGAGCTCGCCGCCAGCGGACTCCAGGTGCGCCCGCACGAACCAGTGGAACAGCTCGAGCTCGTGCAGGTGGCCGACCAGCAGGTCGTTGGTGACGGTGTCGAGGTCCTCGGTCGCGGCGGCGGCCTCGCGGTGGTCGGTGATGACGCCGACGTAGACCTCGTCCAGCGCGCCGAGGTGCTCGATCGCCCCGGCGCGGCCGATCGCGTAGTCGTCCCAGGAGCGGTCGGCGACCAGCGCGCCCGGCGTGCCGACGGGCGCGACGCCCAGGGTCGCGATGCGCTCGGCGACCGCGTCCACCATGGCCCGCACGGCGTCGACCTGCGGGTCGATCATCTCGTGCACCGCGATGAAGTGCGGGCCGGTGACGTTCCAGTGGATGTGCTTGAGGGTCAGCGCCAGGTCGTTCAGGGCGTTGAGGCGCTGCTGCAGGATCGCGGCGATCCGTGCGCCGTCCTCGATCGTGAGGGACGGGACGGTGTACTTCGGGAGCTCGGTGCGGCGAACCATGTGGATGTCCTCCTCGTGACGTCTCGGCGTCCTCCGACGCCGGCCACCTCCCACGCTGCCGCAACCCGCGAGCCCCCGCAATCGCAGGTGGGCGACCCCTCAGGCCCCGTCGGCGAACGGGTCGCCGTCGGCCTCCAGCCGGTCCAGGACGTCCGCGGGCGAGAGCTGCTCCAGGTCGGGCCCGATCTCGTCCCACCAGCGCGGCGCGGCGACGGTCGGCCGCTCCCGGCCGCGCAGCGAGTAGGGCGTGATCGTGGTCTTGGCGGGGTGGTTCTGCGACCAGTCGAGCAGCACCTTGCCGCCGCGCACCTCCTTGCGCATCACCGCGACCACCAGATGCGGGTGGGCGGCGGCGAGCTCGTGGGCGAGGTCCCGCGCGTACTGCCGCACCTCGACGGCCGTCCGGCGGCCGGGCAGCGGGGCGTACAGCTGCATGCCCTTGCTGCCCGACGTCACGGGCACCGTCGTCAGGCCGTCGGCGCGCAGCCGGTCGGCGACGAGGTGGGCGACGCGCGCGCACTCGGCGAGGCCCGCCGGGGCGCCGGGGTCCAGGTCCACCACGAGCCGGTCGGGGTTCCGGACCCCGCCGCGCGGGCCGACCGTCCACTGCGGGGTGTGCAGCTCGAGCGCGCCCGCGTTGGTCGCCCACACCAGCCCGGCGACGTCGTCCAGGAACGGCAGGTCCAGGACGGTGCCCTCGCCGTCCTCGTCGTCGGCCCCGGGGGAGGTGGGCACCTGCTGCCGACGCAGCCACGACGGGGCCCCGCGCGGGGTGTTCTTCTCGAAGAACGTCTCCCCGCCCACGCCGCCCGGGAAGCGGATCCGGGTCACGGGCCGCTCGGCGAGCTGCGGCAGCAGCGCCGGGGCGGCGCGCACGACGTAGTCGATCGCCTCGGCCTTCGTGAGGCCCGTGGCGGGGTACAGCACGCGGTCCAGGTGGGTCAGCCGGACGTCCCGGTCGCCGACCCGGACGGTCTGCGGAGGCTCGCTCGGGCGGGCCGGGGTCATGGTGCCTCCCAGGGGTCGACGTCGGTGTCGTCGCGCCGCCCGCGCAGCACGGGCTGCCGCAGCCGGCCGGACGGCCCGCGGGCGAGGTAGCGCACGTCCAGCAGCACCCGCGGTTCCACCCACACGGTGCCGCGCGCGTCCACGGGGTCGACGGTGTCCGCGAACGGCGGGTCGGGCCGCGGGGCGTCCCGCAGCCGCTCGGTGAGGTCCCGCGCCAGCGACCCGGTCAGCCCGCTGCCCGCGCGCCCGAGGTACCGCAGCGCGCCCGTGGCGTCGGGTGCGCCGAGCAGCACCGCGCCGAGCCGCCCGCTGCCCGTCGACTCCGGGCGCCAGCCGCCGACCAGGGCCGTGCGGGTGCGGCGGTGTACGGCCTTCACCCAGTCCGTCGACCGGCGCCCCGCCTGGTACGTCGCCGTCGCGCGCTTGGCGACCACGCCCTCCAGGCCCTGCGCCCGCGTCGCGTCCCAGATCAGGTCGCCGTCGGCGTACACGGGGGAGCGCTGCACCCGCTCCGGCAGCGCCAGGTCGTCCAGGGCGGCGCGGCGCTCCGTCCACGGCCGCGCGGTGAGGTCCGTCCCCGCGAGCGCCAGCACGTCGAACACGACGTAGGTCACCGGCAGCCGCCGGGCCAGCGCCGCCGCGCGGGCGGGGTCCCGGACGTGCATCCGCTCGGCCAGCGCGGCGAACGACGGCACCCCGTCGCGCATCGCCACCACCTCGCCGTCCAGCACCGTCCCCGGCGGTAGCGCGGCCAGCCCCCCGAGCTCCGGGTACGCCGCCGCCGCGTCGTTCCCGGCCCGGCCGAGCAGCCGCAGGCGCGCGCCCCCGCCGTCCGGCACCGACGCCAGCACGCGGACCCCGTCCCACTTCACCTCGAACCGCCACCCGGCCCCCTCCGGGAGCACCGACGTGCCCGACCGGACCGGCGCAGGGGTGGCGAGCATGGGCTGCACGGGTCCATCCTGCCCAGAGCAGGTTCCGTCGTCGCGGGGAACGGCCCCGCCCCGTACGAGGAGTGGTCCCGATGCGTGCCATCTGGAAGGGCGCCGTGGCCTTCGGGCTCGTCAACGTCCCCGTGAAGCTCTACGCCGCCACCGGTGAGCACGAGGTGCCCCTGCACCAGGTGCACCGCAAGGACGGCGGGCGCATCCGCTACCGCAAGGTGTGCAGCATCGAGGACGAGCCCGTCGAGTACGCCGAGATCGCCAAGGGCTACGAGACCGACGACGGCCAGCTCGTCGTCCTGACCGACGAGGACCTCGCCCAGCTGCCGCTCGCCACCGAGCGGGAGATCGAGGTGCTGGAGTTCGTCCCCGCCGACCAGGTCGACCCGATCCTGCTCGCGAAGACGTACTACCTCGAGCCCGACAAGACCGCCGCGAAGCCCTACGCCCTGCTGCGGGAGGCGCTGGTCGGCACCGACCGGATGGCCGTCGTCAAGGTCGCGCTGCGGCAGCGCGAGTCCATGGCCGTGCTGCGGGTGCGCGACGACGTCATCTGCCTGCAGACCCTGCTGTGGCCCGACGAGGTGCGGGAGGCCGACTTCCCCGTCCTCGACCAGGACGTGACGGTCAAGCCGCAGGAGCTCGCCATGGCGTCCTCGCTGGTCGAGTCCCTGGCGGGGGACTTCGACCCGTCCGGCTTCGAGGACCGCTACCGCGCGGCGCTGGAGGCCGTCATCGAGGCGAAGGTGTCCTCCGGGCGCACCCAGGCCGTCCCGCAGGCCGAGGAGGTCGGCGAGGGCGGGGAGTCCGGCGAGGTCGTGGACCTGCTGGCCGCGCTGCAGCGCTCCGTCGAGAAGGCCCGGGCCGGCCGCGGCGAGCAGCCGGAGGAGAAGAAGCCGTCGGGACGGGGACGCGCGAAGGCCGCCGGCTCCGACAAGGCCGAGGAGAAGGAGCCCGCGCCCGAGGAGGAGTCCGCGAAGAAGCCCGCGGGCAAGACCACCCGCCCTCGCCGCAAGCGGGCGTCCTGACCCGTGGCCGACGACACCGGCGGCACCGCCGCCGTCGCCGCGCTCCGGCGCGCCGCCTACCTGCTGGAGCGCGGCGGCGCCTCGTCCTACCGGGCCGAGGCGTTCCGGGTCGCCGTGCGCACGCTGGAGCGGCTGCCCGCCGGGGAGGTCGAGGCGCGCGTGTCCGCCGGCACGCTCACCGACCTGCCCGGGATCGGTGCGCGCACCGCCGAGGTCGCCGGGGCCGCCGCCCGCGGCGGGCCCGTGCCCTACGTCGAGGACCTGGAGCGCCAGTACCCCGCAGCGGAGGCCACCGGCGACGGCGCGGTGCTGCACGCCGCGCTGCGCGGGGACCTGCACGCCCACTCCGAGGCCAGCGACGGCTCGACGCCGATCCAGGAGATGGTGCTCGCCGCGATGGACCTCGGCCACGAGTACCTCGCGATCACCGACCACTCGCCCCGGCTCACCGTGGCGAACGGCCTGTCCGCCGCGCGGCTGTCCGCGCAGCTCGACCAGGTCGCCGCGCTGAACCGGGCCATCGCGCCGTTCCGGGTGCTCACCGGCATCGAGGTCGACATCCTCGACGACGGGGGCCTCGACCAGGACCCCGCGCTGCTGGACCGCCTCGACGTCGTCGTCGCGTCCGTGCACTCCAAGCTCCGCATGGACTCCGCCGCGATGACCCGCCGCATGCGCGCCGCCGTCGCGAACCCGCTGGTCGACGTGCTGGGGCACTGCACCGGACGGCAGCTCACGGGGTCCCGGAAGCGGCCGCCCAGCGACTTCGACGCCGCGGCCGTGTTCGCCGACTGCGCCGCGCACGGGGTCGCCGTCGAGGTCAACTGCCGACCGGACCGGCTCGACCCCCCGCACGCCCTGCTCGACCTCGCCGTCGCCGCCGGCTGCACGTTCACGGTCGACACCGACGCGCACGCCCCGGGTCAGCTCGCGTGGCAGCCGGTCGGCTGCGACCGTGCGGCGGCCCACGGCATCGGCCCCGACGACGTCCTCGACGCGTGGCCGCTGGACCGCCTGCTGGGTCACCTGGACGGGCGCAGATCCGCTCGCTGAGCGACACACCGGGCGCGTGATGTTGCGGGAAGGTCCCCACCTGCCGTTATGGTCGTGCGCGTCGGCCCGCCGGATGCTGACGCCCCGTGCGCGGGGCGCCGTCGGTCCGCACCCCCGTTCGATCCACAAGGAGCACATCCGTGAGCGTCAACCGCACCGAGCTCGTCCAGGCCATCGCCGCCAAGGCCGGGCTCACCAACACCGCCGCCGACGCGGCCCTCAAGGCCTTCCAGGAGGTCCTGGTCGAGCAGCTCAGCGCCGGCGAGAGCGTGACCATCCCGGGTCTGCTCGCGGTGTCCCGCGCCGACCGCGCCGCCCGCACCGGCATCAACCCGCAGACCGGCGAGAAGCTCGAGATCCCCGCGGGCTTCCGCGTGAAGCTGACCGCCGGCAGCGCCCTCAAGCGCGCCGTCGCCAGCTGAGCGACCAGCACGACCGCTCGCGAGCCGGGGACCTGCGGGTCCCCGGCTCGCGGCACGTCCGGCCCCTCACCGGCCCAGCGCCGGGAGCGCACCGGGACTGAACCCGGGCACAGCGGTGTTGAGTAGACTGACCCGCTGCGGTGCCCACCGCAGCAGCACGTCGGGAGGAGCACGCACGGATGGCCGTCACCCAGCGGAACACGCGGCAGCGCACCGAGATCCTCGGGCTGCTCGACGACCTCGACGAGTTCCGCAGCGCCCAGCAGCTGCACGAGATGCTGCGCGGCCAGGGGTCCACCACGGGCCTCGCGACCGTGTACCGGGCCGTGCAGACCCTCGCCGACGCCGGTGAGGTCGACGTGCTGCGCTCGCCCGAGGGCGAGGCCGTCTACCGGCGCTGCGTGCGCCGCAACCACCACCACCACCTCGTGTGCCGCTACTGCGGCAAGGCCGTCGAGATCGACGGGCCCGGGGTGGAGGCGTGGGCCGAGCAGGTCGGCGCCGCGCACGACTTCTCCGACGTCGAGCACACCATCGAGCTCCTCGGCACGTGCGCCGAGTGCCGGGCCGCCCGCGCCTGAGCGCCGCGCACCACTGACCGCGTCCGGAGCATCCCCGCTGCTGGGGGAGGATGGAGGCGTGGACAGACTGCACGACGCCGCCCGCCGCGAGCTCGGATCCGACAACTACGCGGGGGTGCACCCCGAGGTCCTCGCCGCGCTGGCCGCGGCCAACGAGGGCCACGTCGCCGGGTACGGCGCCGACCCGTACACCGAGCACCTGCAGGACGTGCTGCGCGGCCACTTCGGCGCGGACGCGACCGGCTACCCGGTGTTCAACGGCACCGGGGCCAACGTGGTCGCCCTGCAGACGATGCTGCCGCGCTGGGGCGCCGTCATCTGCGCCGAGACCGCGCACATCAACACCGACGAGAACGCCGCCCCCGAGCGCGTCGGTGGACTCAAGCTGCTGACCGTCCCGACCCCGGACGGCAAGCTCACGCCCGACCTCGTGGCGTCCCGCGCCCACGGGTTCGGGGACCAGCACCGCGCGCAGCCCGGCGTCGTCTCGATCACCCAGGCGACCGAGCTCGGCACCGTGTACACGCCGGAGGAGATCCGTGCCCTCACCGAGCAGGCCCACGCCCTCGGCATGCGCGTCCACCTCGACGGCTCCCGGCTGGTCAACGCCGCCGCGGCGCTCGACCTGCCGCTGCGTGCCCTGACGACCGACGTCGGCGTGGACGTGGTCTCGCTCGGCGGCACCAAGAACGGCGCCCTGTTCGGCGAGGCCGTCCTCGAGCTCACGCCCGACTCCACCCCCGGCATCGCGTACCAGCGCAAGGTCGACATGCAGCTCGCGTCCAAGATGCGCTTCGTGTCCGCCCAGCTCATCGCCCTGTTCGAGGGCGACCTCTGGCTCCGCTCCGCCCAGCACGCGAACACCATGGCCGCCCGGCTCAGCGCGGGCGTGGCGGGCGTCCCCGGCGTGCGCGTCACCCAGCCCACGCAGGCGAACGCCGTGTTCGTCGCCCTGCCGCCCGGCGTCGCCGACGCCCTGCGGGCGGTCCGGAAGTTCTACGACTGGAACCCCGCCACCGGCGAGGTGCGCTGGATGTGCTCCTTCGACACCACCGAGGCCGACGTGGACGACTTCGTCGCCGCGGTCCGGCGCGAGGCCGCAGCGGCGGCCTGACCCGCCCCACGCACGCAGCCGGGCCCGGCACCTCTCGAGAGGTGCCGGGCCCGGCTGCGTGCTGGGGTCAGCGGGTGGTGCTGGTTCAGCGAGGCGTGCTGGTGCGGCGGGGACGGGAGTCCCGGCCG
>NZ_RFFI01000012.1 GCF_003696205.1 Cellulomonas triticagri | reverse complement strand
CGTCGTGGCCCGGGTCCCCGGCGGACCCCGCGCCGCTGCCGCCCGAGGTGTTCCCCGCGGCCGCGGCCGCCCCGGCCGCCGCCGACTGGTGGGTGCGGCTGCCGGACGGCACGCCCGCGCCGCTGGACGTCCCGCTGCTGGTGGGTCGGAACCCCGACGCGCTGCCGGGCGTGCGGGTCGCGCCGGTGGCGGACCCGAGCCGGTCGGTCTCCAAGACGCACCTGATGCTGGGTGTGGACGAGAACGGTCCGTGGGTCGTGGACCGCGGCTCGACCAACGGCACCCTCGTGACGCTCGGTGACGGGCAGCGGATCGTGTGCATGCCGGACCGTCGGGTGCGGCTCACCGACGGGTCGCTGGTGGCCTTCGGCGACCTCTCGCTCTCCGTGGGGGTGCGCGTCTAGGCTGGCCGCATGGGCCGCCCGCGGTCTGCTGCGACGATGCAGGACGTCGAGGTCGTCGACGTCGCTGGCGTCGGTCGCGCCCCGGTGCGGCCCCGGGAGGCCCCGCGGGTGACGGCCCCGCCGCGCGGCCAGGGCCGCCGGCGGCGCTGGTGGGCGGTGGCGGTGTGCGCGGTCGTGGCGCTGGCCGCGGTCGAGGTGGCCGGGCGGGTCTCGTCGGTCGAGGAACGCGTCGCGGTGCCCGCGGGGATGCTCGCGGCGCTCGACGGCCCTCCCTGGACGCGGTGGCGGGTGCCCGCCGCGCGGACGGACGACGTCGTCGCGGCGGGGGACGTCCTCGTGGTGGCCGCGGTGCGGGACCGCCGGTTCGGGTTGGTCGCGCACGACGTGGCGTCGGGGGAGACCCGCTGGGACCGGGACCTGGGCGCCGTCGCGGGGACCCGGCCGCTGACGTCCTGCCCGCACGGCGGGGGCGACGTCGGGGGCGTGCTGCTGTGCGTGGTGGAGCCGCCGCCCGAGCCCCGGCAGCCGCGGGACGTGGTTGCGGACGCGCCCGTGCCCGCGCCCGCGCGGCGCTGGGCGCGGGTGCTGGCCCTGGACGCCGCCACCGGCGCGCCGCTGGGGTCCTGGTCGACGTCGGGCCGGCTGGTCGGCGCCGGGCGGGTCGCGGACGACCTGGTCCTGCTGCACGTCGACGAGGACGGTCGGGCGCGCGTCTCCCGCCACGACGGGACGACGGGGGCGCTGCGGTGGTCGCACCGGGCGGACGACCCCATGCGGTTGCGCTCGGGCATCGTGTCGGGCGCGGACCTGCGGGTGACGCCCGAGTTCGTGCTGGTGCAGGGGTGGACGGCGACGGTGCTCGACGTCCGGGACGGCAGCCTGCTCGCGTCCTCGCCGCCCGCGTCGTTCTCCGTGGGGTCGCTCGGCGAGGAGGTGTTCGCGACCTGGACCGGGGGTGCCGGGGTGACGGTGCGCGACGGGCAGGGGGAGCCCCTGTTCACCGACCGGGCGCTGTTCCCGGCGCTCACCGCGACCGACGGCGCCCCGGACGACCTGGTGGTGCTGGACGAGGGCGGCACGGTCGTCGGCCGGTCGCTGCCCGACGGGGACGAGCTGTGGCGCCTGGACACCTACCGGACGCCGCGCACGCAGGTGGCCGGTCGGCTGCTGCTGCTCGGGGTCGACGGCTACCAGGTGGTCGACGCGCGGACCGGGCAGGTGGCGTGGCAGACGCCGGAACGCGGGCTGATGTGGTGGTCGCCGGTCACGGACGGCGAGGTGGTGCTCGGCCCGGGACGCTCGGGGCAGGGACGGCAGACGGTCGAGGCGCGCGGGCTGGCCGACGGGCGGCTGCTGTGGACCGTGCCGCTGCCCGACGACGTCCGCGAGGTCAGCGCCCTGGGGGGCCACCTGCTGGTCCGCACGCGCGAGGACCTGCTGCTCCTGCGCTGAGCGCGGCGGGTGTCCGCATCGTGAGCGGTTGCGGGGCGTCCGGGGGTGCGGAGTATGGTGCAGATGTGCTCACGACCCGCAGCCTCCTTCTTCGCTGCCGCGACGAGGCCTGATCAGGCCGGATCCTCGTCGCGGTGTTCGGTGCGCCGGCTGACCCCCAGCACCCGCGAAGCGAAGGACCTCCGATGAGCTACCACTCCCGCACCGCCCAGCAGCCGTCCGGCATGCCGGTGCACAAGTACCGCCCGTTCGCCGACCAGATCCGCGTCGAGCTGCCGGACCGCACCTGGCCGACGAAGACGATCACGCAGGCTCCGCGCTGGTGCGCCGTCGACCTGCGCGACGGCAACCAGGCGCTGATCGAGCCGATGAACGCCGCCCGCAAGCTCGCCATGTTCGAGCTGCTGGTGCAGATGGGCTACAAGGAGATCGAGGTCGGCTTCCCGTCGGCCTCGCAGACCGACTTCGACTTCGTGCGGATGCTGATCGAGGAGGACCGCATCCCCGACGACGTCGTGATCCAGGTCCTGACGCAGGCGCGCGAGCACCTCATCGAGCGGACCTACGAGGCCATCTCCGGGGCCAAGCAGGCCATCGTGCACCTGTACAACTCGACGTCGGTGCTGCAGCGCGAGGTCGTGTTCCGGTCCGACGAGGACGGCATCGTCGACATCGCCGTCCAGGGCGCGCACCTGTGCAAGAAGTACGAGGAGACCGTCCCCGGCACCGAGGTGTTCTACGAGTACTCCCCGGAGTCGTACACCGGCACCGAGCTGGAGTTCGCGGTGCGGATCTGCAACGCCGTGCTGGACGTCTTCGAGCCGACCCCCGACCGCCCGGTGATCATCAACCTGCCCGCCACGGTCGAGATGGCGACGCCGAACGTCTACGCCGACTCCATCGAGTGGATGAGCCGGCACCTGAACCACCGCGAGAACGTCGTGCTGTCCCTGCACCCGCACAACGACCGCGGCACCGGCGTCGCGGCCGCGGAGCTGGGCTACCTGGCCGGGGCGGACCGCATCGAGGGCTGCCTGTTCGGCAACGGGGAGCGCACCGGCAACGTCTGCCTGGTGACCCTCGGCATGAACCTGTTCAGCCAGGGCGTGGACCCGCAGATCGACTTCAGCGACATCGCGCACGTCCGGCGCGTCGTGGAGTACTGCAACCAGATGCCCGTCGCCGAGCGGCACCCGTACGGCGGCGACCTGGTCTTCACCGCGTTCTCCGGGTCGCACCAGGACGCGATCAAGAAGGGTCTGGACGCCATGGCGGTCACCGCCGAGGCCGAGGGGAAGACGGTCGACGACATCGCGTGGGCGGTGCCGTACCTGCCGATCGACCCGAAGGACCTGGGCCGGTCGTACGAGGCGATCATCCGGGTCAACTCGCAGTCCGGGAAGGGCGGCATCAGCTACCTGATGAAGTCCGAGCGCGACCTGGACCTGCCGCGCCGCCTGCAGATCGAGTTCTCGCAGGTCGTGCAGAAGTTCACCGACGCGCACGGCTCCGAGGTCACCGCGGACGTGCTGTGGTCGATCTTCACCGACGAGTACCTGCCGGTCGAGGCGGGGTCCGACCTCGCGCCGTGGGGCCGGTACGCGCTGCGCGGCACCCGGACCACCAGCGCCGAGGAGGGCCCCGACACCCTCGCGGTGGACCTCGTCGAGGACGGCGCGGACCGCACCGTCGAGGCGTCCGGCAACGGCCCGATCGCGGCGTTCGTCGCGGCGCTCGGCCAGGTCGGCGTGCAGGTGCAGGTGCTCGACTACGCCGAGCACGCCCTGTCCGCCGGTGGTGACGCGACCGCCGCCGCGTACGTCGAGTGCGCCGTCGGCGACCGGACCCTGTGGGGCGTCGGCATCGACCCGTCGATCACGACGGCCTCCCTCAAGGCGATCATCTCCGCCGTCAACCGCGCGCAGCGCGACTCCGCCGCCGCCTGACCCGGCTGCGCGCCCCAGGACGGGGCGGTCGCCACCCCTGACCGGCCCCGAGGCGCCCGGTCCCGCACGCCAGCGCCCACCGGCGCGCGCGGGACCGGGCGCCTGCACGTCCGGGGTGTGCGCGTGGCGGGTGGGTGCCGCACGCGGACGGCGAACACTCCGTCCACCTGCGCGCCGGTGTCGGCGGGACGGGGGACAATGGTGCACGTGAGCCTCTACCGCGACGAGGCGATCGTGCTGCGCACCCACAAGCTCGGGGAGGCGGACCGGATCGTCACCCTCCTGACCCGCACCCACGGCAAGGTCCGCGCGGTCGGCAAGGGCGTGCGCCGGACGACCTCGCGGTTCGGGTCGCGGCTGGAGCCGTTCATGCACATCGACGTGCAGCTGAACACGGGCCGCAACCTCGACGTCGTCACCCAGGTCGAGACGCTGGGCGCCTACGGGCGGCCGGTGTGCGAGGACTACGCGCTGTACACGGCGGGCACCGTGATGCTGGAGACCGCCGAGCGGCTGGTCGAGGCCGAGCGCGAGCCCGCCGTCCAGCAGTACTGGCTGCTGGTCGGGGCGGTGCGGGCGCTCGCGCAGCGCGACCACGCGCCGGGCCTGGTGCTCGACTCCTACCTGCTGCGCGCGCTCGCCATCGCGGGCTGGGCCCCGTCGTTCACCGACTGCGCACGCTGCGGTCGCCCGGGCCCGCACCACTCGTTCGCGGTCGCGCAGGGCGGTGCCGTCTGCGGGGCGTGCCGTCCGCCCGGCGCGACCGCGCCCGCCCCGGAGACGTTCCGGCTGCTCGCCGCCCTGCTCGCCGGGGACTGGGCCGTGGCGGACGCGTCCGCCGAGCGGCACCGCAAGGAGGGCAACGGGATGGTCTCCGCGTACTCGCAGTTCCACCTGGAGCGCACGCTGCGCTCGCTGCCGCTGGTCGAGAGGGTCTGATGCCGGTTCCGCCGCCCCCGCACCCGAGCGGGGCCCGCCCGCCCGTGCTCCCGAAGGAGCTCGTGCCGAAGCACGTCGCGATCGTCATGGACGGCAACGGCCGCTGGGCCAACGCCCGGGGTCTGCCGCGCACCGCGGGGCACGCCGCGGGGGAGGCGTCGCTGCTCGACGTCGTCGCCGGGGCCATCGAGGTCGGCGTGACGCACGTGTCGGCGTACGCGTTCTCCACGGAGAACTGGTCGCGGTCGCCCGAGGAGGTGCGCTTCCTCATGGGCTTCAACCGGGACGTGCTGCGCCGCCGTCGGGACGTGATGAACGACTGGGGCGTGCGGGTGCGCTGGGCGGGGCGGCGGCCGCGGCTGTGGCGGTCCGTCATCTCGGAGCTCGAGGAGGCGGAGCGGCTGACCGCCGGCAACACGACCTGCACGCTGACGATGTGCGTCAACTACGGCGGCCGGGCCGAGATCGCCGACGCCGCCAAGGCCATCGCGCAGGACGTCGCCGCCGGCCGCCTCAAGGCGGACAAGGTGTCCGAGAAGACGGTCCAGCGGTACCTGGACGAGCCCGACCTGCCGGACGTCGACCTGTTCCTGCGCTCCTCCGGCGAGCAGCGGACGTCGAACTTCATGATCTGGCAGGCCGCGTACGCGGAGATGGTGTTCCTCGACGAGCCGTGGCCGGACGTCGACCGGCGGCACCTGTGGCGCGCGGTCGAGACCTACGCCCGCCGGGACCGCCGCTACGGCGGGGCCGTGGACCAGCCCGCGACGACCTAGCCGACCCCGCGCACCGGGTCTTCACGGGGTGTCCCGGAGGTCGTCACCGCAGCACCTACGCGGTTGCCGCGGGTGTCGGCCGTGCGGGTCCGGCGTTCCTACCGTGTGCGGATGGCTGTTCCCGATCCGCGGCGGCACGCGACCCCCGCGCAGGTGCTCGCGCTGCTGCTGTCCTTCCTGCTCGCGTCGGGGGTCGGCGGGATCGTCGTCGCCGGGCTGCTGATGCCGGGCGTCGCGGCGGCCCGGACCGCGACCGACTCGGCGGAGGAGGTCCTCGAGGACCTGCCCGCCCACCTCGAGCGCCGTCCGCTGTCCCAGCGGTCGACCATGCTCGCGGCGGACGGCACCGCCCTCGCGGAGTTCTTCGCCGAGAACCGGGTGGTCGTCCCGCTGGCGGACGTCGCCCAGCACCTCCGGGACGCGGTGGTGGCCACCGAGGACCGGCGGTTCTTCCAGCACGGCGGCGTGGACCCCGCGGGGATGCTGCGCGCGGTGGTCCGCAACCAGCTCGGCGACGACGGCGTGCAGGGCGGCTCGACCCTGACCCAGCAGTACGTGAAGAACGTCCTCGTCGACCGCTCGGTCCGGGACGGCGACGCCGAGAGCGCGCGGGCCGCCAGCGAGTCCCACGGCACCGCCGGGTACGCGCGCAAGCTCCGCGAGGCGCGCCTCGCGATCGCGCTGGAGAAGGAGCTCTCCAAGAACGAGATCCTCGAGGCCTACCTCAACATCGCGCCGTTCGGCGCGGGGATCTACGGCGTGGAGTCGGCGGCCCAGCGGTACTTCAGCAAGCCCGCCGCCGACCTCGACCTGGTGGAGTCCGCGACGATCGCCGGGATCACGCAGAGCCCGACGGCGCTCGACCCCACGCGCCACCCCGAGGCGACGCAGCAACGCCGCGACACGGTGCTCATGCTGCTGCGCGACCAGGAGTACATCACCCCGGCGGAGCACGACGCGGCGGTGGCCACCCCGCTGGCCGACACGCTGCACGTCAGCGAGGCGCGCAGCGGCTGCATGTCCGCGGACGAGGTCGTCGCGGGCTCGGGGTTCTTCTGCGACTACGTGGCGCACGTCATCCGGCACGACCCCGCCTTCGGTGAGACCCCCGAGGAGCGGGAGGACCTGCTGTACCGCGGCGGGCTCGTCATCACCACGACGCTCGACCCCCGGTTGCAGACGCTCGCCGACGAGGAGGTCAAGCGAGGCGTCCCCGTCGAGGACCGCTCGGGCGTGGGCTCGGCGATGTCGGTCGTCCAGCCTGGCAGCGGCAAGATCCTCGCGATGGCGCAGAACCGCGTCTTCGACAACACCGCCGAGGCGGCCGACCGGCACGTGTCGGTGAACTACAACACCTCGTACTCCTACGGCGGCTCGGGCGGGTTCGCGCCGGGCTCCACGTTCAAGCCGTTCACGCTGCTGGAGTGGCTGCGCCAGGGCAAGGGCCTCGAGCGCCGCGTCGACGGGACGCCCCGCACCGTGAACACCAACCAGTTCACCGCGTGCGGGTCGCGGCTCTCGAGCCAGTCCTGGCGCGTGGGCAACGCCGAGGGTGCCGCCTCCGGGACGATGACGGTGCGGGAGGCGACCCGTCGCTCCGTGAACCTGGCCTACGTCTCGATGGCCATGGAGCTCGACCTCTGCGACATCATGGACGGCGCGGCCGACCTCGGCGTCACGCAGTCCTCGCGCGCCCGGGAGGGCGAGCCGTTCGACGCCTTCGCGGCCAACGTCCTCGGCTCCGACTCGACGACGCCCCTGGCGCTCGCCGGGGCGTACGCCGCGTTCGCGGCGGACGGCCTGTACTGCGCGCCGATCGCGATCACCCGGGTGCAGGACCGCGACGGCGCGGAGCTGCCCGTCCCGGACGCGGGGTGCCGGCAGGCGATCGACCCCCAGGTGGCCGCGCAGCTGAACGACGCGCTCGGCGGCGTCTGGCAGGGCACCGGACGCGAGCTCGGCACGCCCTCGTACCCCGCCGCGGGCAAGACCGGCACGACGAGCCGCAACGAGCAGACCTGGTTCGTCGGGTACACGCCCCGGCTCGCCGCCGCGACCTGGGCCGGGTACCCGGACTCGTTCACGCCGATGCAGAACGTGGTGGTCGACGGCAAGCGCATCCGCTACGTCTACGGCGCGACCCTCGCCGGGGCGTCCTGGAAGCGGTTCATGGACCAGGCCCTCGCGGACGGGGAGCCGAACCCCGGGTTCGCCGCGCCGTCGCGGGCGGACGCGACGGGCACGGGCAGCGCCGCGGGCACCGTCCCGTCCGTGATCGGGCAGGACGAGGCGTCTGCCGTCGCGGCGATCCGGGATGCGGGCTTCGAGCCGTTCGTCGCGGGGAGCACGTCGTCCACCCTCCCGGCGGGCACCGTCGCGACCCAGAGCCGGATCGGCAGCGCGGACCCCGGCACCACCGTCACGCTCTACCTCTCCCGCGGCTGACCCCGCGAGGTCGAGGGTTTCCCCGGATCGGTGGTCCGGAACCCCTCGACCTCGCGGGAACCCCTCGACCTCGCGGGCGAGGGCTGCCGGGTCAGCGGCGGGTGCGGCGGTGGTGGGTGATCGCCACGGCGGCTGCGGCCAGCAGGAGCACCGCGGCGGCGAGCGCCCACGGGGACGCGGCGGCGAGGCGTGCGGCGGCCCAGAACGCGCCGAGCCCGATGGTGCCCCAGATGAACGCCCACGCGACGCTGCCCGGCACGGACGCGACGAGGAACCGTGGGTAGGGCATCCGGAGCAGGCCGGAGCCGACGAACACGGCGGTCTGCACGCCGACGGTGAGGTAGGCGAGCGTCACCGCGAACGGCCCGAACCGGTGCACGAGCGCGAGCCCGCGCTGCGCGCCCGGGGTGTGCGCGAGCCGCAGGACGGAGGCCCCGACGCCGGTCCGGTCGTCGTCCGGCCGGTGCGGCAGGGGGAGCGCGGAGCGCTCGGCCGCGGGCGCGCCCTCGACGTGCGGCCTCTGGCCCGCCGCAGGCGCGAGGGCCGGCGTCGACCGCTCCGCGAGGCGGGTCGCGCCGCCGGCGACGCTCCGGCCGAGCCAGTAGAACAGGTGCGAGCGCGCCATGACGATGACGAACAGCCCGACGATGACGGCCCAGAAGGGCCACCCGCCCATGCCGTACGTCGCCGCCGTCTCGCTCACGGGGTCGAGTCTACGAGTGAGGGGACCCTCACCCCCGGGACAGGACCGCAGATGAGTGCGACGTCACGTGGTGGGTGCTCAGCGTGCGCGACGGTCTGCCCGATTCGGGACGAAGGTCCCACGGGGGCTCGGTGCACGGCTCGGTACAGTCGCCGCGCGAACCTGAGTCGTTCGATCACCAGGGTTGTTACCCGCTGTTGTCGCGGGGCAAGACCTGAGCCGCTGCGCTGCGACTCAGGTCTTTTTTGTGCCCGGACACCGGCGGACAGATGCTACGAGGGAGTACCAGATGACGTCCGCGACGACGCGTGACCGAGCAGAAGCCATCATCGAGGCGGTCGGCGGACCGGCGAACGTGCTGAGCCTGACCCACTGCGCCACCCGGCTGCGGTTCGAGCTCCGCGACGCCGGGCAGGTCGACCGCGCCGCCCTGGAAGCCGTGCCGGGGGTGCTGGGGGCGGTGCCGCAGTCCGGTGACCGCTACCAGGTCGTGGTCGGGGGTGCGGTCCAGACCGTGTTCACCCAGATCACCCACCTGCCGTCGATGGCGGGCGTCGGCACGGGGCGCGCCTCCGACGCCGAGGTCAAGGCGGCGGCGCGGTCCCGGGGGCGCGGTCGCGTCGCGTGGCTGGACGCGGTGTTCGAGTACCTGTCGGACTCGTTCCGCCCGCTGCTCGGGGTGCTGCTCGGGGCGTCCCTCATCATCGCGACCGCGGCCGTGCTCGACGCGCTGGGCGTCGTCGACTTCCGGGCCGACGACAAGCCGGCCACCTGGGTGTTCGTCGACGCGATGTGGCGCGGGGTCTTCTACTTCCTGCCGATCATGGTGGCGTACAACGCCGCGAAGAAGCTCCAGGTCGACCCGTGGCTGGGGGCGACGGTGATGGCCGCGGTGATGACACCGGAGTTCCTGAGCCTGAGCTCCGCGGCGAGCACGGTCTGCACCACGAACGACACCCTCGGCACCACCGCCTGCGTCGCGGACGTGCTCGGCCTGCCGCTGCAGCTGAACGAGTACGGCGGCCAGGTCTTCGTCCCGCTGATCATGGTCGCGGTGCTGGCGCCGCTCTACCGCGGGCTCAAGCGGGTGTTCCCCGAGAACGTGCAGATGGTCTTCGTCCCGGCGCTGTCCATGGTCGTGATGATCCCGGTGACCGCGTTCCTGCTCGGCCCGCTCGGGGTGTGGCTCGGTTCCGGGCTCGGTGACGCGCTCGCCTGGCTGAACGGCAACGCCCCGCTCGTGTTCGCGATCGTGATCCCGCTGCTGTACCCGTTCCTGGTGCCGCTCGGTCTGCACTGGCCGCTGAACGCGCTGATGCTGGTCAACCTGAACACCCTCGGCTACGACTTCATCCAGGGCCCCATGGGCGCGTGGAACTTCGCGTGCTTCGGCGCGACCGCCGGCGTCCTGCTGCTGTCCGTCCGGGACCGCGACGTGCAGATGCGCCAGACCGCGACGGGTGCGCTGGCCGCCGGTCTGCTCGGCGGCATCTCCGAGCCGTCGCTGTACGGCATCCACCTGCGGTTCAAGCGGATCTACCCCCGCATGCTCGTCGGCTGCCTCGTGGGTGGCCTCATCATCGGCCTCGCGGGGGGCGTGGACACGAACGCCTTCGCGTTCACCTCGCTGCTGACGATCCCCGTGTTCGACCCGATCCCCACCTACGTCATCGCGGTCGCCGCGGCCTTCGCGGTGTCGATGCTGCTGGTCGTCCTCTCGGACTACCGGACCCCGGAGCAGCGCGCCGAGGCCCGCGCGGCGCGGGAGCAGGCGGAGGCCGACCTCGCGCTGGCCGTCGCGGCCACGCCGACGCCCGGGTCGGGCGCGGCTCGCTCCGGCGGTCCCGGCCCCGTCGGGGCGACCGTCGCCGTCACGACCGCCGTCGGCGCCCCGGTGGCGGGGGAGGTCGTCGCGCTCGCGGACTGCGGCGACCCCGTGTTCTCGTCGCTCGCGCTGGGCGACGGGGTCGGCATCGTCCCGGTCGACGGCACGGTCGTCGCCCCGGTCGCGGGCGAGCTGGTGACCGTGGCCGACACGGGGCACGCGTTCGGCATCCGCACGGACGACGGTGTCGAGGTGCTGGTGCACGTCGGCGTCGACACGGTGCAGATGGCGGGCGCCGGCTTCGCCGTCGCGGTCGAGGTCGGGCAGCGGGTGGCCGCGGGCGACGCGCTCGCCACCGTCGACCTGGACGCGGTGCGGGCCGCCGGGTTCGCGACCACCACGCTCGTGACCGTGCTCAACTCCCGCGCGCTCACGGCGGTCACCCCGCACGGACCCGGCACGGCCGGGCGTGGGGACACGGTCATCGACGTCGAGGCCTGACCAGCCGCACCGGACCGTCGCGGGGCACGCGCCCCGCGACGGTCCCCGACCTGGACGAGGGGAGGGCGCCGTGGAGGTGCTCCGCGTGTTCAACAACAACCTGGTGCTCGCCCGCGACGACTCCGGGACCGAGGTGATCCTCACCGGTCGCGGGCTCGGCTTCCAGGCGAAGCCGGGTTCCCGGGTCGTGCAGGAGCGGGTCGTGCGGGTGTTCCGCCCGGACGACGGTCGGGACCCCGACCACCTCGCGGGGCTGCTCGCGGGCATCCCGCCCGAGCACGTGCAGCTGGTCAGCGAGGCGCTGGTGGAGGTCGGGCTCGAGCGCCTCGCCGCACGCCCCGCGCTCGTGGTCGCCATGGCGGACCACGTCGGGCTCGCCCTCGAGCGGGCCCGGGCGGGGCAGGTGGTCGAGTACCCGCTGCTCGCCGAGGTGACGACGCTGTACGGCGAGGAGCACGCCCAGGCCACGACGCTCCTCGCCGCGATCAACGCGCGCGTCCCGGTGCCGCTGCCACGGACGGAGGCGGTCGGGCTGGCGCTGCACCTGGTGAACGCCGGCGTCGCCACGGGCGACCTCGCGCACAGCTACACGATGACCGGGCTGATCCAGCAGTTCCTCGACGTCGTCGCCGCGGCCCACGGGGTCGTGGTCGTCCCCGGGAGCGTGACCGTGGGGCGGTTCATCACCCACCTGCGGTACCTGTTCGTCCGCATCCACCAGGGACGCCAGCTCGACGACCACCGGCACTCCGAGGTGGGGGAGGCGATCCGGCGGGCGTACCCCGCGGAGGCGCGGACGGCCGACCAGCTGGCCCGGCTCGTCGAGCTGCGCCTGCGGGCCACGCTCAGCGACGACGAGGTGGCGTACCTGGCGCTGCACATCACCCGGATCGCGCAGGACGCGGGGCAGGCTCCCTAGCCGCGTGCCACGGGCAGCTGGACGTCGTCGGGGAGCTCGGGGTGCGGGTCGTGGTGCGGCGCGTCGCCCCGTCGTCGTCCGGCGAACAGCGGCCGGGTGACCGCCGCCATCGCGTAGAGGGCGATGGCGAGCAGCACGATCGTGGCGCCGGGCGGCACGTCCTCCCAGTAGGTGATGGACAGGCCGACGACGCTGACGGCGACGCCGATGGCCGAGGCCAGCGCCATGGTGCGCGCGAACGACCCCGCGATCAGCTGGGCGACGGCGACCGGGACGATCATCAGCGCGCTGACCAGCAGCAGCCCGACGACGCGCATCGCGACGGTCACGGTGAGCGCGGACATGGTCGCGACCACCATGTTGAGGGCGGTGACCGGCAGGCCGGAGCCGCGCGCGAACTCCTCGTCGTGGCTGACGGCGAACAGCGCGTGCCGCAGGCCGAGGCCGACGAGCAGGACCCCGACGGCGAGCCCGGCGATCCACCACAGGTCCGCGGTGGACACCGTGGAGATCGAGCCGAACAGATAGGACACGAGGTTGGCGTTGGTGCCGCCCGCGAGCTTGATCAGCAGCACGCCCCCGGCGATGCCGCCGTAGAACATGATGGCGAGCGCGAGGTCGCCGGACGTGCGGCCCCGGGCGCGCACCCACTCGATCGCGGTGGCGCCGACGACGGACGCGACGACCGCACCGGGCACGGCGAGCGTGTCGGACGGGACCAGGCCCGCCCACGTGCCGACCAGCCAGCCGAGGGCGACGCCGGTGAGGGCGACGTGGCCGATGCCGTCGCCCATGAGCGCGAGGCGGCGCTGGACGAGGAACGTCCCGACGACGGGCGCGGCGGCGCCGACCAGCACGGCGGCGAGCAGCGCCCGCTGCATGAGCGGCGAGGAGAGCATCGCCTGGAGGGTCTCGAACCAGGTCACGGGAGGACCTCCATGGACAGCCCGGTGCTGCCCGCGCCGGGCTGGGCGGGGTCGGCGTGCGGGTGGGTGTGGTCGTGCGCGTGGTCGGCGTGCTCGCCGCGCGCCGACGGTGGCGGGCCGTCGTAGACGACGCGGCCGTGGCGCAGGGCGACGGCGCGGTCGATGAGGTCGGCGAACGAGCCGAGCTCGTGCAGGATCACCAGGACGGTGCCGCCGCGCTCGTGCAGGGCGCGGACGGTGGCGACGAACGTCTCCTGCGTGGGCAGGTCGATGCCGGAGGTCGGCTCGTCCAGGACCAGCAGGTCGGGCTCGCGGACCAGGGCGCGGGCGATCAGCACGCGCTGCTGCTGGCCGCCGGACATCTGCAGCACGGACCGCTTCGCGTGCGCGGCCATGCCGACCTGCTCCAGCGCGGCCAGCGCCCGGCGGCGGGCGTCGCGCGGCGGGCGCAGCGTGCGGCCGTGCACCAGGCCGGAGACGACGACCTCGACGGCGGTCGCGGGCACGCCCGCGCCGACCGGGAGCCGCTGCGGCACGTAGCCGACGCGGTCCCAGGGCACGCCGTTGCCGAGCCGGGAGCCGAGCAGGTGCACCTCGCCCGCGGTGCGCGGGGCGATGCCGAGCAGGGCCCGGACCAGCGTGGACTTGCCGGAGCCGTTGGCGCCGAGCAGCGCGACGACCTCGCCGCGCTCGACGCGCAGGTCCACGCCCTGCAGGATCTGGTGCCCGCCGAGCGTGACGTCGATCCCCGTGGCGAGGACCGCCGGGGTCCCCGCCCCGGTCGGCGTGCCGGTCACGCGCACCCCAGCGCCGTGCGCAGCGTCTCGAGGTTGGTGCGGGCGATCGACGCGTAGTCCTGGGAGTCGTCGGTCAGGCCCTCCAGCGGGTCGAGCACGGCGGTGTCGACACCGAGCTCGTCGGCCAGGGTCTCGGCGACCTTCGGGCTGGCGAGGGTCTCGAAGAAGATCGTGGTGACGCCCTCGTCGCGGACGACCTGCCCGACCTCGGCGAGGCGGGCGGGGGAGGGCTCGGCCTCGGGGTCGACGCCCGCGATGCCGACCTGCTCCAGGTCGTAGCGCTCGGCGAGGTAGGAGAACGCCTCGTGGGTGGTGACGATGGTCCGGGTGTCGCAGGTCGCCAGGCCCTCGCGGTACTCGGTGTCGAGGTCGGTCATCGCCGTGGTGAACGCGGCCGCGTTGGCCTCGAAGGTGGCGGCGTTGTCCGGGTCGATCTCGGACAGCTGCGCGGCGACGTCGTCGGCGACGGCGGGCAGGCGGGAGGGGTCGAGCCAGAAGTGCGGGTCGAGGGAGCCGTGCTCGTGCTCGTCCTCGGCGTGGTCCTCGGCCTCCTCGCCGTGCTCGTCGTGCTCGGCCTCGTGCAGGTCGGTGTCCTGCGCGGCGTCGACGATGTGCGCGGGCGGGTTGGCGTCGACGGCGTCGTCCACGGCGGCCTGGAACTGCGAGAGGTACACGACCAGGTCGGCGCGGCCGACCTCGTCCACCTGGGCGGGGGAGAGCTCGAGGTCGTGGGGCTCGGCGCCGGGGGGCGTCAGGGAGTCCACGGAGACGAGGTCGCCGCCGACCTGCTCGGTGACGTACTGCAGCGGGTAGAACGAGGCCAGCACGCTGATGCCGTCCCCCGCGTCACCGGTCCCGCCCGAGCCCCCGGAGCCGCCCGAGGAGCACGCGCCGAGCGCCAGGGCGGCGACGACTGCGGTGGGCACGGCGAGGGTCAGGGTGCGGCGAGGACGGGGCATCGGGCCATCATCCGCCTGTTGAGAACGAGAGTCAAAACCCGCGCCGACCACGGGCTCGGCACCGACCGCGCGGGGCGGGCTCCGCCCGGTAGCCTGGGCCGCGATCCTCCCCGCACCACCCAGGCGCGGGACCACCGGCACCAGGAGCACTCACCGTGGCAGCACCCTCCCGTCTCGACTCCGTCGTCTCCCTCGCCAAGCGGCGTGGGTTCGTCTTCCAGAGCGGCGAGATCTACGGCGGGTCGCGCTCCGCGTGGGACTACGGGCCCCTGGGCGTCGAGCTCAAGGAGAACATCAAGAAGCAGTGGTGGCGCACCGTCGTGCAGAGCCGCGACGACGTCGTCGGCCTCGACTCCTCGGTGATCCTGCCCCGCAAGGTGTGGGTCGCCTCCGGCCACGTCGGCGTGTTCACCGACCCGCTGACCGAGTGCCTGTCCTGCCACAAGCGGTTCCGCGAGGACCACCTGCTGGAGGAGTTCGAGGAGAAGAAGGGCCGCGCGCCCGAGAACGGCCTCGGCGACATCGCCTGCCCCAACTGCGGCACCCGCGGCCAGTGGACCGAGCCGCGCGACTTCAACATGATGCTCAAGACCTACCTCGGCCCCGTCGAGGACGAGTCCGGCCTGCACTACCTGCGGCCCGAGACCGCGCAGGGCATCTTCGTGAACTTCGCCAACGTGCTCACCACCGCGCGCAAGAAGCCGCCGTTCGGCATCGGCCAGATCGGCAAGTCGTTCCGCAACGAGATCACGCCGGGCAACTTCATCTTCCGCACCCGCGAGTTCGAGCAGATGGAGATGGAGTTCTTCGTCGAGCCCGGCACCGACGAGACCTGGCACCAGTACTGGATCGACCAGCGCACCGACTGGTACGTGGACCTCGGCATCTCCCGCGAGAACCTGCGGCACTACGAGCACCCGGCCGAGAAGCTCTCGCACTACTCGAAGCGCACCGTCGACATCGAGTACAAGTTCGGGTTCAGCGGCTCGGAGTGGGGCGAGCTCGAGGGCATCGCGAACCGCACCGACTTCGACCTGAAGACGCACACCGAGCACTCCGGCCAGGACCTGTCGTACTTCGACCAGACGTCCGGCGAGCGCTGGGTGCCCTACGTCATCGAGCCCGCCGCGGGCCTGACCCGCTCGCTGATGGCGTTCCTGGTCGAGGCGTACCACGAGGACGAGGCGCCGAACGCGAAGGGCGGCGTCGACAAGCGCACCGTGCTGCGCCTCGACCCGCGACTCGCCCCGGTGAAGGCCGCGGTGCTGCCGCTGTCCCGCAACGAGGCGCTGTCCCCGAAGGCCCGCGACCTCGCCGCCGAGCTCCGCAAGAACTGGAACGTCGACTTCGACGACGCCGGTGCCATCGGCCGCCGCTACCGCCGCCAGGACGAGATCGGCACGCCGTTCTGCATCACGGTGGACTTCGACACGCTCGAGGACCAGGCCGTCACCATCCGGCACCGCGACGACATGACGCAGGAGCGCGTGGCGCTGGACCAGGTCACCGCGTACCTCGGCGCGCGCCTGCTCGGGGCCTGACCCCTGGGCCTCGGCCACTCCCACGGCCACCGCGCGGGTGGCGCCCCCGACCTGGAGGTCGGGCGGCGCTCCCGCGTGGTGGTCGTCGTGCTGCTGGTGCTCGCCGCCGCCGTCACCGTCGCGGGGCTGGTCGCGCTGTGGCCGGGCGGGGACCGTCCCGTCCTGGAGACCGCCCCCGAGGGGTCGTCGTACTCCGAGGTGACGGTCACGGACGTCGAGCTGCTCGCCGACTCCGCGAGCGGCCCCGTGCTGCTCGCCGACGACGCCGACGGCGAGCAGATCATGGTGCAGGTCGCGCCCGAGTACCTCGACGTGGTCGAGGCGGGGGACCGCATCCGGGTGCTGAACCTGCCGGTGGCCGAGGGCGTCGCCGCGCCGTACGTGTTCGTCGACCTGGTGCGCGGACCGCCGATGGCGCTGCTCGCCGCCGTCATGGGCGTGCTCGTGCTCGTCGTCGCCCGCCTGCGGGGGCTGGGCGCCATCGCCGGCCTCGTCGTCTCGGTCGGCGGGGTGCTGTGGTTCACGGTGCCCGCCCTGGTCGAGGGGCGGCCCGCGCTGCCCGTCGCGCTCGTCACCGCGTCGGCGCTGATGTTCGTGCTGCTGTACCTCGCGCACGGCGTCTCGGTGCGCACGTCCACGGCGCTGCTCGGCACCCTGGGCGGGCTGGTCGCCACCGCCGGGCTCGCCGCCTGGGCCACCGGTGCGACCCACCTGAACTTCCTCGGCGGCGAGTACGCCATGGACCTGCGCTCGCTCGCCCCCGAGGCGGACCTGCGCGGCATCCTGCTGTGCGGCATCGTCCTCGCCGGGCTCGGCGTGCTCAACGACGTCACCATCACCCAGGTGTCGGCGGTCTGGGAGCTCCGGGCCGCGTCGCCCGCGTCGACCCGCCGGGACCTGTTCCGCGGCGGCATGCGGATCGGCCGGGACCACATCGCGTCGACCGTCTACACCGTCGCGTTCGCCTACCTCGGGGCGGCGCTGCCGCTGGTGATCCTCGTGGCGATGTCCGACCGGACGCTGCTCGACACCCTCACCAGCGGGGAGATCGCCGAGGAGGTCGTCCGGACGATGGTCGGGTCCATCGGCCTCGTGCTGGCGATCCCGCTGACGACGGCGATCGCGGCGCTGCTCGTCCCGGCGGCCGAGCCCACGGCGTCCCCTGCGTCCCCGGAGCCCTCGACGCCCTCGGCGCCCGGCCCTGTCGCGGACCCCGCGACTCCCTGACCTCCCGGTACGGGTCCCGGCCGCGCGGGCCCAACCTCCCGGCAGTACCGTCGCCGGATGGACGAGGTCACCCTGCTCAGCCCCGACGGGCTCGTGCAGAGCCCCGCGTACTCCCACGTCGCCGTCGTGCCCCCGGGCGCGACGACGCTCTACGTCGGCGGGCAGAACGGCGTGGACGCGCACGGGGACCTCGTCAGCGAGGACTTCACCGCCCAGACCGCGCAGGCCCTCGCGAACCTGCGGACCGCGCTCGCCGCGGGCGGGGCCACGCTGGACGACCTGGTGTCGTGGTCGATCCTCGTCGTGGACGGGGTCGACGTCGCCGCCGGGGCCCGGGTCGCGGCGGGTGTCCTCAACCCGGAGCGCCGGCCCCCGCTGATCACGCTCGCGCGCGTCGCCGGCCTGGGCGTCCCCGGCGCACTGGTGGAGGTCTCCGGCATCGCCGCCGTCCGGCGCTGACGCACCGCCGCCCCCAGCACCCCGCCCCCCAGCACCGCGCGCCGCCGAGCGGTCAGCAGGTGCGGGGTTCCGGGCGCGCGGACCAGCACCTGGTGACCGTTCGGCGGCTGGGGGGGAAGGGGGGTCAGGGCGTGCGGTCGGGGTCGCCGAGCGTGTGCACGTGGGCGTGGGCGTGCCCGTCGGGCTGCGCGTGCCGGGCGGGCGCCGCGCCGGAGCGGGTCACCACCAGCGCCGCGATGCCGGTGGTCAGCGGGATCGCCAGCACCAGCCCGATCGAGGACACCATGGTCCGCACGATCTCCTCGGCGAACTCCCCGGAGGTCAGGGTCGGGCCGAGCGGCAGCTGGTAGATCTCCAGCAGCATCAGCACCGGCAGCGCCGCCCCGGTGTACGCGAACGCGATCGTGTACACGGTGGACGCGATGTGGTCCCGGCCGATGCGCATGCCGCCCCGGAACAGCTCGCGGCGGGTGGCGCCCGGCGACGCGGCGCGCAGCTCCCACACCGCGGACGCCTGCGTGATCGTCACGTCGTTGAGGACGCCGAGCCCGGCGAGGACCAGCCCGCTGAGGAACAGCCCGCGCAGCGACGTCGCCCCGGACTCACCGAGCAGCTGCGACAGCCGGTAGGAGTCCTCCGAGCTCACCCCGGACAGCCGCGCCCACTGCGCGGCCACCACTCCCAGCGCGGTCGTGGCGGCGAGCCCGGCGAGGGTGCCCAGCAGCGCCGCGGAGGTGCGCAGCGACAGCCCGTGCGCCAGGTACAGCACCACCGCCATGATCACCGTGGACGCGCTGAGCGCGACCACCACGGCGTTCTCGCCCCGCAGCAGCGCGGGCAGCACGTAGGCGCCGATGACGACGAACGCGAGCACGAGCCCCACGAGGGCCAGGAGCCCGCGCGTGCGGGCCACCAGCACGATCGCGAGCACGAACAGCAGCGCGATCGACACCAGCGGCAGCGTCCGGTCGTAGTCGTGCCACGCCCAGACCTCGGAGTCGGAGTCGGTGGCGGGGTAGTGCTCCACGAGGATGCGCGTCCCGGCGGGCACGTCGGCCGCGGTGGTCCCGGCGGTGGCCCAGACCTCGACCTCCTGCCCGCGCTGCTCGCCGCTGGTGACCGTCGCCTGCACCCGCAGGCAGTCCACGGTGGTGGGGATGGTGCCGTCGGTCCGCCGGTCCTCGACGGTGCCCTCGCACTGCTCCTGCGTGGTCCCGGTGACCGTGGCGGACGGGTAGTCGATGGCGACGGCCTCGACGGTGCGCGCGGTGGACGCCTCGCCGTGCGGCCAGGTCAGCGCCATGCCGACCGCGGCGGCGAGGATCAGCGGGAGCAGGATCGCGGCGATCGCGCGACGGGTCCGGGTCGCCGCGGCGGGCGTGGGGCGGGTCGGCACCCGACGATTGTGCCGGGTCGCACGGCACCCGGCGCGACGCCCCGGTTCCGGGTGCGCCGCGCCGGTGGGGGACAATCGGGGCATGACCGCTCTCCCCACCGCCTCCTCGGACGCCGCCACCGCGGCGCCGGGGCACGTCCTGCCGCCGCTGCGGATCGGTCCGCTGCAGATCGACACCCCCGTGGTCCTCGCGCCCATGGCCGGGGTGACGAACGCGGCGTTCCGGCGGCTGTGCCGGGAGTCCGGCGCGGGGCTGTACGTCGCCGAGATGGTGACGTCCCGCGCGCTGGTGGAGCGCGGCGAGGAGTCCATGCGGATCATCTCGCACGCCCCGGACGAGAAGCCGCGGTCCGTGCAGGTGTACGGCGTCGACCCGGCGACCGTCGGTGCGGCCGTGCACCTCATCGCGTCCGAGGACCGCGCCGACCACGTCGACCTGAACTTCGGCTGCCCGGTGCCCAAGGTCACCCGGCGCGGCGGCGGTTCGGCCCTGCCGTGGAAGAACGAGCTCTTCACGTCGATCCTGCGCGCCGCCGTGTCCGCGGCGGCGCCCTACGGCGTCCCGGTGACCGTGAAGATGCGCAAGGGCATCGACGACGACCACCTGACGTACCTGGAGGCGGGCCTCGTCGCGCAGGACCTCGGCGTCGCCGCCGTCGCGCTGCACGCCCGGACCGCCGAGCAGTACTACTCGGGCACCGCGGACTGGGAGGCCATCGCCCGGCTCAAGGAGACCGTGACCGACATCCCGGTGCTCGGCAACGGCGACATCTGGTCCGCCGAGGACGCCGTGCGGATGGTCACGGAGACGGGCTGCGACGGCGTCGTCGTCGGCCGCGGCTGCCAGGGGCGTCCGTGGCTGTTCGCCGACCTCGCGGCGGCGTTCGCGGGCTCGCCGGAGCGCATCCGCCCCGGTGCACGCTACGTCGCGCAGGTCATCCGCCGGCACGCCGAGCTGATGGTCGAGGCGTTCGGCGACGAGGGCAAGGCCCTGCGCGAGCTCCGCAAGCACATGGCCTGGTACTGGAAGGGCTACGTCGTCGGCGGCGAGCAGCGCGCGGCGCTGGGCCTCGTGTCGTCGCTCGCGGAGCTCGACGACCGCCTCGCGGCCCTCGACCTGGACCAGCCGTACCCGGGCGAGGCCGCCGAGGGCCAGCGCGGGCGCGCGGGCACCCCGAAGCGCCCGCACCTGCCGGACGGCTGGCTGGACAGCCGCGCGCTGTCCGAGGACTTCCGGCGCGGCCTCGCGGAGGCCGAGCTGAGCGTCAGCGGCGGCTGAGGCACCGCCCCCGGCCGCGCGAGGTCGGGGGTACGCGACGAGGTCGGCACATCCGATGTGCCGACCTCGTCCCGTTCTGCCGACCTCGCGGCCCGGCGCGTCAGCGCACGCGCAGCCAGACCGTGGTGTCGCCCGGCAGGTCCGCGCCGACCGGGGCGTCGCCCGGCAGGCCGGAGGCGAGCAGCACCTCGGCGTCGGCGGGCAGCGCCACCGGCGTCGACCCGAGGTTCGCGACGACCAGCACCGAGCCGTTGCGCACCGCGATCACGTCGGGCGCGTCGGCGTAGGCGGGCTCCCACGCCGCCCCGCCGAGGCCGAGGCGCTCGGCCTTGCGCAGCGCGATGGTCTCCCGGTACAGCTCGAGCGTCGACCCGGCGACACCGGTCTGCGCGTCGGCGGCGTAGGCGGCCCACGACGCGGGCTGCGGCAGCCACGTCCTCCCGTTCGGCGAGTAGCCGAACCCGGGGGCGGCGGCCTCCCACGGCAGCGGCACGCGGCAGCCGTCGCGGCCGCGCTCCTCGCCGTTCGTGCGGAAGAACGCGGGGTCCTCGCGCACCTCGGCGGGCAGCGACGTGTGCTCGGGCAGGCCGAGCTCCTCGCCCTGGTAGAGGTACGCCGACCCGGGCAGGCCGAGCAGCAGCAGCGAGGCGGCGCGGGCGCGGCGCAGGCCGAGCTCCTCGTCGGGCTGCTCGTCGTGCGCGGCGATGCCCTTGGGGCGCGACGACGGGTCGGCGAGGCCGAGGCGGGAGGCGTGCCGCACCACGTCGTGGTTCGACAGCACCCACGTGGTCGGCGCACCCACGGAGTCGTTGACCGCGTAGGAGGCCGTGATGACCTCGCGCAGCGCCGGCGCGTCCCAGCCGGTCGCGAGGAACGCGAAGTTGAACGCCTGGTGCATCTCGTCCGGGCGCACGTAGCGCGCCAGCCGGGACAGCGGCTCGACCCACGCCTCGGCGACGAGCATCCGGTCGCCGTCGTACTCGTCGAGCACCGCGCGCCACGCCCGGTAGATCTCGTGCACGCCGTCCTGGTCGAACATCGGGCCGGAGTTGCCGGAGCCGTTGACCGCGTCGGCGGCGTCGGCGTCGTCGGTGCCCTCGATCATCGAGACGTGGCCGTCCCAGTCGGGCAGGCCCTCGGCCTTGACCATGCCGTGCGCGACGTCCACGCGGAACCCGTCCACGCCCCGGTCCAGCCAGAACCGCAGCACGCCCTCGAACTCGGCGCGCACCTCGGGGTTCGACCAGTCGAGGTCGGGCTGCTTGGTGTCGAACAGGTGCAGGTACCACTGGCCGTCGTCGACGCCGTGGCGCTCCGGGGTCAGCCGGGTCCAGGCCGCGCCGCCGAAGATCGAGCCCCAGTTGTTCGGCGGCTCGCTGCCGTCCGCGCCCTTGCCGTCGCGGAACAGGTAGCGGGCGCGCTCGGGGGAGCCCGGCGGCGTGCGCAGGGCCTCCTGGAACCACACGTGCTCGTCCGACGAGTGGTTGGGGACCAGGTCCACCACGACGCGCATGCCGAGGTCGTGCGCGCGGGCCAGCAGGTCGTCGAAGTCGGCGAGCGTGCCGAAGATCGGGTCGACGTCGCGGTAGTCGGCGACGTCGTAGCCGGCGTCGGCCTGCGGGGACCGGTAGAACGGCGAGAGCCAGACGGCGTCCACGCCGAGCGCGGCGAGGTGGTCCAGACGGGCGGTGATGCCGGGGAGGTCGCCGATGCCGTCGCCGTTCGCGTCCGCGAACGAGCGCGGGTACACCTGGTAGATCACGGCGTCGCGCCACCAGGCGCCGTCGGCCCGGCCGGGCTCGTGCACCACCTGCGGCGCGGTGGCGTCGGCGGTGCGGTTGTCGAGCAGGGTCACGCGGGTCCTCCGGGAGATGCGGGTGCTGAGCTGGTCGACCCGCGCACGATGAGCTCCGGGTGGAACAGCAGCTCGGTGCGCGAGGTGGGGGTGCCGTTGATCTCCGCCATGAGCGCGGAGACGGCGGCCTGACCCATCGCGGCGACGGGCTGGCGCACCGTCGTCAGCGGCGGGTCGGTGAAGCCGATGAGGGGGGAGTCGTCGAAGCCGACGACGGACACGTCGCGCGGGACGTCGAGCCCGCGCGACCGGGCGGCGCGGATCGCGCCGAGGGCCATGAGGTCGGACCCGCAGACGATGGCGGTGTGCCCGGAGTCGAGCAGCTCGTGCGCCGCGGTGGCGCCGCCCTCGACGGTGAACAGCGTGGTGTTCACGTGCGGTGCGGCGTCCTCGACGCCGAGCTGGGCGCGCAGCTGCGCGGCGAACGCGGCGCGCTTGCGGGCGGCCGGGACGAAGCGCTCGGGGCCGATCGCCAGCCCGATGCGGCGGTGCCCGAGGGCGACGAGGTGCCGCACGGCGAGCTCGATCGCGACGGCGTCGTCCGTGGCGATGGCCGGGGCGTCCACGCCGTCGGCCTTGCCGTTGACCAGCACGATCGGCAGGCCGCGGGCCCGCAGGGTCTCGTACCGCTCCGTCGACGCCTGCGTGTCGGCGTGCAGGCCGGAGACGAACAGGATCCCGGCGACGTCGTGCTCGAGCAGGATCTCGACGTACTGGTCCTCGGTGGTGCCGCCGGGCTGCTGGGCGCACAGCAGCGGCGTGTACCCGCGCTGGGTCAGCATCGACTCGATGACCTGGGCCATCGCGGGGAACACCGGGTTGGTGAGCTCGGGCACCACGAGGCCGACCAGGCCGGCGTGCTTGGTCCGCAGCGTCGAGGGGCGCTCGTAGCCGAGCACGTCGAGCGCGGCGAGGACGGCCTGGCGGGCCTGCGAGGACACGCCGGGCTTGCCGTTGAGCACGCGGGACACGGTCGCGGTGGAGACACCGGCCTGCTCGGCGAGGTCTGTCAGACGGGTACGCACGGAGGCGAGCGTATTGCGCACGGCCACCCCCTCGTCATCGTCTTTGCCTGGCGAGCCGCGACCGGGCGGCACCCGGGCGACACGGAGCACTGTAACCGATGCCAGAAAGTTGCTGTAACGACTTGCAAGAGCCGTCGGCCGCGGGCTAGCGTCCGGGCATCGAGCCAGCGTCGGCGGTGCCGCCGGTGGCCGGTCCCGCCCCTTCTCACGCCTGGGAGACACCCCGATGCGACGGAGCATCCCCGCCCTCGCTGCGACCGCGGTCCTCGCGCTCGCGCTCACCGCCTGCTCGAACGACTCGGGCACCGACACGTCCTCCGACGAGACCTCCGCGGCTTCCGCCGAGGGCTCCCTGACGATGTGGGTCGACGACACCCGCATCGACTCCATGCGCCCCGTCGTCGAGGCCTTCACCGAGCAGACCGGCGTCGACGTCGAGCTCGTCCAGAAGGGCACCGGCGACATCGGCCCCGACTTCGTCACCCAGGTGCCGACCGGCGAGGGCCCCGACGTGATCGTCTCCGCCCACGACGGCCTCGGCGAGTGGGTGAACAACGGCGTCGTCGCCCCGATCGAGCTCGGCGACAAGGCCGACGGCTTCGCCGAGTCCGCCGTGTCCGCCATGGCGTACGACGGCCAGACCTACGGCGTGCCGATCTCCATCGAGAACATCGCCCTCGTGCGCAACGACGCGCTGCTCGCCGAGACCCCGGCGACGACCTTCGACGAGCTCGTCGCGCAGGCGCAGGGCGCCGGCACCGAGTTCTCCGTCCTCATCCAGCAGGGCGAGGAGTCCGACCCGTACCACCTCTACCCGCTGCAGACCTCGTTCGGCGCCCCGGTGTTCGAGCAGGCCGCGGACGGCTCCTACACCGACACGCTGGCCCTCGGGGGCGAGGCCGGCCACGCCTACGCCGCGTACCTCGCCAAGCTCGGCGCCGAGCGCGTGCTCGACCTGTCGATCGACGGCGACCGCGCGAAGCAGGCGTTCCTCGACGGCAAGGCGCCGTACATCGTCACCGGCCCGTGGAACACCGCGGCGTTCCAGGAGGCCGGCATGGACATCTCCGTGCTGCCCGTCCCGTCCGCCGGCGGCCAGCCCGCGCAGCCGTTCGTCGGCGTGCAGGGCGTGTTCATCTCGGCGAAGTCCGAGAACCCGGTGCTCGCCAACGAGCTCGTCGTCAACTACCTCACGAGCGAGGAGGCGCAGGACGCGCTCTACGAGGCCGGCGGCCGCCTGCCCGCGCTGACCGCCTCCGCCGACAAGGTCGACGACCCGGTCCTGCAGGGCTTCAACGAGGCCGGCGCCACCGGTGCGCCGATGCCGGCCATCCCCGCGATGAGCTCGGTGTGGTCCTTCTGGGGCGCGACCGAGGCGCAGCTCGTCGGCGGCCAGGCCGCCGACCCGGCCGGGGCCTGGGACGCCATGGTGGCGAACATCCAGGACGCCATCGGCAACAACGCCTGACCTGGTGACCGGGGTGGGCGCCGGGACCGCACGGTCCCGGCGTCCACCCCCGCCGTGCTCCACCCGCCTGTCCCGCCCCTGAGAGGCCCCACGCATGTCCGACCAGTCGACCCTCCCGGAGGTCGTCCCCGACGACGACCCCGGCACCGAGCGCGGCCGCCGCGGGACGCGGGGCACCACCTCGCACGCCCGCTCCATCCGCCCCGGGTTCATCGCCAAGCTCATCCTCATCGGCACGGTCGACGCGCTCGGCGTCTACGGCGTGCTCGCGGCGTGGGCCGTGCAGTCCTGGGGCATCCTCGCGTTCCTCGTCGTCGCGCTCGCGGTGGCGAACTGGGCGTACTTCTCCCGGCGGATGCTGCCCGCCAAGTACCTGGTCCCGGGCCTGCTCTTCCTGGTCGTCTACCAGCTCTACGCGATGGGCTACACGGGCTACGTCGCGTTCACCAACTACGGCGACGGGCACAACTCCACGAAGTCCGACGCGATCTCGCAGATCGCCGCGCAGAACGAGCGCCGCGTCGAGGGCTCGCCCGCGCTGCCGCTCACCGTCGTGCGGCAGGGCGACGACCTCGGCTTCGCGGTCCTCACCGAGGACGACGACGTCGAGGTGGGCACCCCCGACCAGCCGTTCGCGGTCGCCGACGACGCCACCGTCGAGGGCGGCCGCATCACCGCGGTGCCCGGCTGGGACGTGCTCGGCTTCGCGGAGGTCGCGCAGGACCAGGAGGCCATCACCTCCCTGCGGGTGCCGTTCTCCGAGGACGCCGACGGCGGGTCGGTGCGCACCCAGGACGGCTCGACCGGGTACGTCTTCCGCTCGGCGCTCGAGTACGACGCGGCCGCGGACACCTTCACGGACACCGACGACGGCACCGTCTACACGCCCAGCGCGTCGGGCAACTTCGTCTCCGAGGACGGCGAGCGCCTCACCCCGGGCTGGCGCGTCGGCGTCGGGTTCGACAACTTCACGTCGATGGTCACCGACTCGCGGATGGCCGGGCCGTTCGCGCAGATCTTCCTGTGGACCTTCGCGTTCGCGTTCCTGTCCGTCGCGACGACGTTCGCGCTCGGCCTGTTCCTCGCCATCACGTTCAACGAGCGGCGGGTGCGCGGGCGCCGGATCTACCGGTCGCTGCTGATCCTGCCGTACGCGTTCCCCGGGTTCCTGTCCGCCCTGGTGTGGCGCGGCATGCTCAACGAGCGCTTCGGCTTCGTCAACGACGTCGTGCTCGGCGGGGCGAGCATCGGCTGGCTCACCGACCCGTGGCTCGCCAAGGTCGCCGTCATCGGCGTGAACCTCTGGCTCGGCTTCCCGTACATGTTCCTCATCTGCACCGGCGCGCTGCAGTCCATCCCGTCGGACATGGTCGAGGCCGCGCGCATCGACGGCGCCGGGCGGTGGCGGATCTTCCGGTCGCTGACGCTGCCGATGCTCATGGTCTCGGTCGCGCCGCTGCTGATCTCGTCGTTCGCCTTCAACTTCAACAACTTCTCGCTGATCTACATGCTGACCGGCGGCGGGCCCAACTTCATCGGGACGCCGTACGTCGTCGGGCACACCGACATCCTCATCTCGATGGTCTACTCCGTGGCCTTCGAGAGCGGCGTCAAGCAGTACGGCGTCGCGAGCGCGTTGTCGATCCTCATCTTCATCATCGTCGGGGTCATCTCCTACCTCGGCTTCCGCCGCACCCGCACCCTCGAGGAGATCTGATGGCCCGCACCGCGCCCCTGCAGGAGCCCCGGCTGCGCGGCCGCCGCTGGTGGTCCGAGATCGGCTGGCGGCACGTCGTCGGCGTCGTCATGATCGCGATCTGCGTCCTGCCGCTGCTGTACGTGCTGTCCGCCTCGCTCAACCCCGGCGGCACGCTCACCGGCTCCAACGAGCTGTTCCGCACGTTCAGCCTGCAGAACTACGTCGACCTGTGGCCGCGGCAGTTCGGCTCCTGGGCGCTGAACTCCCTGCTGGTCTCCGGCGTCACCGCGATCGGCACCGTGCTCATGGGCGGTGCGGCGGCGTACGCGTTCTCGCGGTTCCGGTTCCGCGGTCGCCGGGCGGGGCTGACCACGCTGCTGCTGGTGCAGATGTTCCCGCAGATGCTCGCGTTCGTGGCGCTGTTCCTGCTGCTGCTCTCGCTCAACGAGGTGTTCCCGGCCATCGGCCTCAACACCCAGCTCGGCCTGATCTGCGTCTACCTCGGTGGCGCGCTCGGCGTGAACACGTTCCTCATGTACGGGTTCTTCAACACCGTCCCGCGCGAGCTCGACGAGGCCGCGAAGATCGACGGCGCGACCCACGCGCAGATCTTCTGGACGATCATCCTGCGGCTGGTCGCGCCGATCCTCGCCGTCGTCGGGCTGCTGTCGTTCATCGGCTCGTACGGCGAGTTCATCATCGCCCGCGTCGTGCTGCAGCGCCCCGAGCGGTTCACCCTGGCCCTGGGCCTGTACAACTGGGCGGCGGACGAGCGCAACGCGCGCTGGGGGCTGTTCGCCGCCGGTGCCGTGCTCGCCGCGATCCCCGTCGTGCTGCTGTTCCTGTTCCTGCAGCGCTACATCGTCGGCGGCCTGACCGCCGGATCCGTGAAGGGCTGACATGACCGACCTCTCCGGCACCGCGTCGTCCGGCACCGCGTCGTCCGGCGGGCGGCGTGCCGCGCGCGGCCCGCGCCGCGTCGACCTGACCGCGCACCACGACGGCTCGGAGCTGCACGTCCCGGCCGCGACCCCGGCGCTCGGCGACGTCGTCCCCGTGCGGGTGCGGGTCCCTGCCGGGGAGCCCGCGCCCGAGGTGCTGGTCCGGGTCGTCGAGGACGGCGAGCCGCGCGTCTACCCGGCGCGTGCCGACGGCGAGCGGGACGGGGAGCGGTGGTTCACCGCCGACGTCCCGGTCACCAACCCGGTGACGTCCTACCGGTTCCTGCTCGCCGGGGACGGCGTCGGGGGAGCGGACGGCGGCGGCCAGGCCTGGCTCAACGGCGAGGGCGTCCTCGCCCGGGACGTCCCGGACGCGTCGGACTTCCGGCTGAGCACCACCGCGCCCGGCCCGGACTGGGCGCGGGACGCCGTCGTCTACCAGGTGTTCCCCGACCGGTTCGCGCGCGGCTCGGGGCGGCACGAGGGCCTGCCCGACGGGCCGCTGCCGGACTGGGCGCTGCCCGCCGCGTGGGACGACGAGCCCATCGGCGGCGGACCCGGGACCGGCACCCAGCTCTACGGCGGCGACCTGGCGGGCATCGAGGCGCACCTCGACCACCTGCAGCACCTCGGCGTGGACACGCTGTACCTGACGCCGGTGTTCGAGGGCCGGTCGAACCACCGGTACGACGCCCGGTCGTTCGACCACGTCGACCCGCTGCTCGGCGGGGACGCGGCGTTCGCGTCGCTGGCCAGCGCCCTGCACGCCCGGGGCATGCGGCTGGTCGGGGACCTCACGACCAACCACACCGGCGACGCGCACGACTGGTTCCGCCGGGCGGTCGAGGACCCCACGGCGCCCGAGCGGGACTTCTACTACTGGCGCGACGAGCACCCCGGTTACGTCGGGTGGCTCGGTCACGCGTCGCTGCCCAAGCTCAACCACCACGCGCCCGGCCTCGCCGAGCGGCTGCTCGACGGTCCCGGGTCCGTCGTCGGCCGGTACCTCGCCGAGCCGTTCGCGATGGACGGCTGGCGGATCGACGTCGCCAACATGACGGGCCGCCAGGGCGCGGACGACCTCACCCACGACGTCGCCCGGCGTCTGCGCGCGTCCATGGCGGCGCAGTCGCCCGACGCGGTGCTGATCGCCGAGCACTTCCACGACGCGGGAGAGGACCTCCGGGCCGGTGGCTGGCACGGCACGATGAACTACGCCGCGTTCACCCGGCCGCTGTGGACCTGGCTCGTCGACCCGGCCTCCGCGGCGGGTGTCCGGTACGTCGAGGCGCCGCTGCCGGTGCCCCGCCGCCCCGGCGGTGCCGCCGTCGCCGCGATGCGGGCGTTCGGCGCGGCCGTGCCGTGGTCGGTGACCACGCACCAGTGGAACCTGCTCGGCTCCCACGACACCGCGCGGCTGCGCACCCTCGTCGGCTCGCGCGAGCGCGTCGAGGTCGGCGCCGGGCTGCTCCTCACCTACCCCGGCACGCCCGTGCTCTTCGCGGGGGACGAGGGCGGCGCCACCGGCGTCAACGGCGAGCACGCCCGCGTGCCGATGCCGTGGGCGTCGATCGCCGCAGGCGGCGGGCCCGGCTGGGACGCGGCCACCGCCGACGTCTACCGGGCGCTCATCGCCCTGCGCCGGTCGTCGCGCGCCCTGCGCGAGGGCGGGCTGCGGTGGGTGCTCGCCGAGGACGACGCGATGGTCTACCTGCGGGAGACCGCCGACGAGCGCCTGCTCGTCCTCGCCGCCCGCGGCCCCTGGTCCGGCGCGCTGCTGCCCACCACGCTGCTCGGCGCGGGCGCGACCCCGCAGAACCTCTACGGCGGCGCGGACCTCGCCGTCACGGCCGAGGGCCTGCACGTGCAGGGCGACGGCCCGACGTTCCAGGTGTGGCGCCTGGCGTGAGCCCGGCGATCGGGGGCGGGGCTCAGACGATCGTGCGGACGGGGCACCGCGCCACACCGGCGCGGGCGATCCGCGCGTCGGCCGTGACCAGGGTGGCGTCGTGCGCCTCGGCGACCGCCACGTAGGCGGCGTCGTACGCGGAGAGGTTGTCCCGCACCTGCCACATCCGGGGCAGGAGCGGCGCCGTCGCCGTCACCGCGACGGTCGCGCGCGCGAGGTCGGCGACGGCGGCATCCGCGCGCACCGGGTCGAGCTTGCCCCCGCGGAGCATCCCGCGGATCACGGAGAGCACCTCGACGTGCCAGTGCTCCGGCACGAGCCACGCGGTGTCGGCCCGCAGCACGCGGTCGGCCTCGGACGCCCGGGGGTCGCCGCCCGCGAACACGAGCGCGAACGCCGACGCGTCGGGCACGATCACGGGGCCCCGCCCGGACGCCCCTCGCGGGCGCGGTCGAGGGCGTCGAGCACGTCGTCCCCGGTGGCGGCGGAGCCGGGGCGCCGGGCGGCGATGCTGTCGAGCACCGCGAGGTTGTTCTCGAACGACGCCTCGCGGAGGACGACGTCGCGGAGGTAGGCCTGCAGGCTCTGCCCCTTCGCCCGGGCGCGTCGGGTCAGGACGTCCCGGACGTCCTCGGGGACGTCGCGGATCTGGATCGCCACCATGCACCCAGTATGCATGCAGAATGCACCACGTGCCGTGGTGATCCCCAGTGAGGGATGGGTGGGCGGATAAACTCGCAGGCGTGACCACTGAGCAGCCCGACGGCTACGTCGACGCCGACCGGGACCGCTGGGTCGCCGAGGCGCCCAAGTCGCGGGCCCGCAGCCCCTTCGAGCGCGACCGGGCCCGTCTGGTCCACTCCTCGGCTCTGCGCCGCCTCGGCGCCAAGACCCAGGTGCTCGGACCGTCCACCGACGACTTCGTCCGCACCCGCCTCACGCACACCCTCGAGGTCGCGCAGGTCGGCCGCGAGATCGGCAAGACCCTCGGCTGCGACCCCGACGTCGTCGACACCGCCTGCCTCGCCCACGACCTCGGCCACCCGCCGTTCGGGCACAACGGGGAGCGCGCGCTCGCGCACCTGTCCCGGGACATCGGCGGGTTCGAGGGCAACGCCCAGACGCTGCGGCTGCTGACCCGCCTGGAGCCCAAGGTCACCCGCGACGACGGCACCTCCGTCGGCCTCAACCTGACGCGCGCCAGCCTCGACGCCTCCGTGAAGTACCCCTGGAGCATCGGGGAGGGCCCGCTGTCCGCCAGCGGCCGCCCCACCCACAAGTTCGGCGTCTACGCCGACGACCTCCCGGTGTTCCGGTGGCTGCGCGACGACGCCCCCGTGGGGCGCAAGTGCCTCGAGGCGCAGGTCATGGACCTCGCGGACGACATCTCCTACTCCGTGCACGACGTCGAGGACGCCGTCGTGGGCGGGCGGTTCGACCTCTCCGCCCTCACGGTCCCGGACGAGCGGGCCAGCGTCGTCGAGGCCATCCACACCTGGTACGGCGACGCCCTGGACGCCGGCGCGCTCGAGGCCGCCATGGACCGGCTGGTCGCCGCCGAGCTGTGGCGCCCCGGCTTCGACGGCTCCCGCGGCGCCCTCGCGACCCTCAAGGACACCACCAGCCAGCTCATCGGCCGGTTCGCGCGCGCCGCGCAGGTCGCCACCCGCGAGCAGTACGGACCCGGCCCGCTCACCCGGTACGCCGCCGACCTCATCGTCCCCGACACCACCACCGCCGAGATCCTCGTGCTCAAGGGCCTCGCCGTCACGTACGTCATGGCGCCCCGCGAGCTCGAGCCGCTCTACCAGCGGCAGCGCGAGATCCTCGCCGACCTCGTGCACGTGCTGTCGGAGCGGGCGCCGCTCGCGCTGGAGCCGCCGTTCGCCGCCGACTGGCGCGCGGCCGAGGACGACGCCGCGCGGCTGCGGGTCGTGGTCGACCAGGTCGCGAGCCTCACCGACGTCTCAGCGGCAGCGTGGCACGCCCGGCTGGCGCCGCCGCCGCGGTACTGAGCCCGCGGGCCGTTCAGGCCAGGTCGCCCCGCTGCGTGCGCCACGCCCCCGCCGCGAGGTGGACGACGACCCACGCCGCCAGCGCCGCGAGCGCGACCCCCGGTGCGAGGCCGACCCCCAGCCCGAGGTCCGCGTCGATCGTCGTGCCACGCGAGGCGAGGCGGCTCGCGGACAGCGGCAGTGCCGCGACCACGGGCGGGACGGTCCCGGTGAGCAGGGTGCTGGCGACGACGACCACGGGCTCGACCAGCGCCGCGACGAGCACCGCGGCGACCGCCACCGTCAGGTGCCGGACGAGCAGGCCGAGCCCGACGCCGAGGACGCCGAGCAGCACCAGGACCGCGATGCCCCGGCACCACACCCCGGCGACCTCCAGCGGGGTGACCGCGAGCGCGGCCCCGGACGTCCCGGTGACCGCGAGCGCGAGCGTGCCGGCGGACAGCACCGCGAGCACGATCCCGGCGCTGCCGAGGACGACGGCGACCGCCCCGACCTTGTGGGCGACGATCCGCAGCCGGTCGGGCACCGCGAGCGCGGTCAGCGCCACGCCGCCGTGCCGGAGGTCACCCGCGGCGACGAGCACCCCGACGAGGAGCGCGCACGTCGTGGTCAGCCCGACCGACCCCGCGGTGCCGAACGGTCCGGTGCTCACCAGGTCGACCAGCGACCTCTGGTAGCCGGGGTCGGCGACGTCGAGCAGCGCCAGCACCTCGTCGAAGCGGGGGTGGTCGACGTCGGTCAGCCGCAGACCGGGATAGCGCCGGTCGAGGTCCACCACTCGGCCCAGCAGCGCTGATGCCGTGGCGGCGAGCACCAGCAGCACGCCGCCCCCGACCACGACGACGCCGACCAGCACACGCGCGGACAGCGTGGACCAGATCTTCAGCAGCTCAGCACCCACCGGACCGCCTCCCTCCGGTCAGGCCGAGGTAGGCGTCCTCCAGCGAGCGCCCGCCGGTCACCTCGGCCAGCGGACCGGCGGCGAGCAGCCGCCCGCGGTCCAGGACGACGACGTCGTCCACGGTCTGCTCGATCTCCGCGAGGACGTGCGACGCGAGCACGACGGTCGCGCCGGTGTCGACGTAGGCGCGCAGCGCCTCGCGCAACCAGTGGGTCCCCGCGGGGTCGAGGCCGTTCGCGGGCTCGTCCAGGACCAGCAGGTCCGGCTCGCCGAGCAGCGCGGTCGCGAGGGCCAGCCGCTGGCGCATCCCGAGCGAGTACGTGCGCGCCTTCCGGTCGGCCGCGTCCACGAGGCCGACGCCGAGCAGCACCTCCGCCACGCGCTCGGACGGCAGCCCCGCGGACAGGCACGCGACCCGCAGGTGGTCGCGCCCCGACCGCCCGGGGTGGATGCCGGTCACGTCGAGCGCGGCCCCCACCCGGCGCGTCGGACGGTCGAGGTCCCGGTAGCGGCGGCCGAGCACCTCGACCGACCCGGAGGTCGGCCGGGACAGGCCCAGCGCCATGCGCAGGGTGGTGGACTTGCCCGAGCCGTTCGGGCCGAGGAGGCCCGTGATGCGGTGGGGGCGGATGTCGACGGTCAGGTCGTCGACGGCGGTGACGTCGCCGAACGTCTTGGTCAGGTGGCGTGCCGTCAGGGCGGCGGGCCAGAGGTGCATGGCTCCTCCTGCGAGGTCGAGGCGGGCCGATCAGGTCGGCCGTGCCAGGTCGATGCTCGTCCGGCGCGCGGGCCGGGCGCGTCCCCCCGGAGGCACCGGGTGGTGGTGCGCTGGTCATGGGTCGGGAGGCATGGGGTAGGTGCCACGCGGCGCCGGAGGTGGTCCCGGCGACTGCCTACGCTCGCGGGCGTGCACCGACTGATGCCGCCGGGGTGCCCCGGTCCGCTCGCGGTGGCGTTCTGGGTCGGCTGGGTGCTGACCGCGGTGGCGGCGCTCCTGCGAGCGCCGCTCCCGGTGGTGACCGAGGCCGCGGTCGCCGTGCTGCTCGCCGTGCTGCTGGCCTCCTGGCGGTGGTTGCCGTGGGAGCCGACGCGCGGGTGGCGGCGGGCGCTGCCCGTGGTGTTCCTGCTCGCGACGCTGGCGTTCGGGCTGGTCGGCCCTCCGGCGACGTCGCTGCCGCTGCTGCTCGCGGCGCTCGCGAACCTGACGTTCAGCCTCGGCCGGGCGGTCGCGGTCGGCGTGGCCGTCGTCGGCCTGCTGCTCCTGCTCGCCGGCGTCCTGCGGTTCGTCCCGGAGGTCGGTGCGGCGGCGGTCGTCTCCGAGCTCGTGTCGTTCGCGGTCCTGGCGCTGTTCGCGATCGCGCTCGCCGACGCCGTGATCGCCGAGAGTGCCCGGCGCGCCGAGGCACTGGACCTGCTCGCGCAGGTCGAGGAGCTGACGCTGGCGAGCGAGCGCACGCGCATGGCCCGCGACATGCACGACTCGCTCGGTCACTCGCTCACGGCGGTCAAGCTCTCCCTCGACCTCGTCCGCCGGTGGGACGACCGCGGGGAGCCGGAGCGCGCCCGGGCGGAGGTCGCGCACGCGACGGGCACGGTGGTCGACGCGCTCGCGGACACCCGCCGGTGGGTGCGCGCGCTGCACCCCGCGGCCCTCGACGACGGGATCGGTCCACGGGCGCTCGCAGGCCTGGCGGACGCGTTCCGCGGTGCCGGGGTCGCGATCGAGCACCACGTCGTCGGCGACCCGGGGCGGGTGCCGCCGCGTGCACAGCTCGTCGTCTACCGGGTGGTCCAGGAGAGCCTGGCGAACTCCGTCCGGCACTCCCGCGCCTCGACCGTCCGGATCGACCTCGAGATCGGCGCCGAGACCGTGGCGGTCGGGGTCGCGGACGACGGCGTCGCTGTGGTGGAGGGCGACCTGACCCTGTCCGGCGGCTTCGGGCTCGCCGCGCTCGCGGACCGGGTCCGGGTGCTGGGCGGCACGTTCGCGGCGGGGCCGCGGTCTGCGGGCGGCGTGGAAGTGCGCGCCGTCCTTCCTCTGAGGCTCGACCGGAGGCCGACGTGACCCACGACCACCCTGCGGCGGGCGCCCCGGCGCCCGTGCGCGTCCTGCTCGTCGACGACCAGCCGCTCGTCCGCCGGGGCCTGCGCACCCTGCTCGACCTGGAGGACGACCTCCGCGTGGTCGCGGAGGCCGCCGACGGCGTCCAGGCGCTCGCGCTCGACGGCCTGGCGGAGGTCGACGTCGCGCTCGTGGACGCGCAGATGCCGCGCATGGACGGGGTCGAGCTGATCGGGCACCTGACGGCCCGGTTCCCGGCGCTGGTGTGCGTGGTGCTGACGACCTTCGAGGACGAGGTGGTGCTCGACGGCGCGCTGCGGGCTGGGGCGCGCGGGCACCTGCTCAAGGACGTGGAGCCGGACGAGCTCGCGCGGGCGGTCCGGCAGGCGCACGCAGGCCGGGTCGTGCTGGGGTCGATGGCGGCGCAGCTGCTCGTGCAGCGCTACCTCGCACCGCAGGAGGTGGTCGAGCCGGGGTCGCTCGACCTCGCGTCGCTCTCGGACCGGGAGCGGGTGGTGGCGCGGCAGGTCGCCCGTGGCGCGACGAACCGGGAGATCGCGCGGTCGCTGTTCATCACGGAGGGCACGGTCAAGAACCACGTGTCCGCCGTCCTGCGCAAGCTCGACGTGCGGGACCGCACGGCGCTCGCCCTCCGCCTCACCGGCACGGACGTGCCCTGAGCCCGGCCGCGCGACCTGGGGACCGACGCCGGACCACACCGGCGCGGGACCTAGGATCGTCCCCGTGGCGGGACGGATCCGGCGGGAGGACGTGCAGACGGTCCGCGAGCGCGCCCGGATCGAGGACATCGTCGGGGAGCACGTCGCGCTGAAGCCCGCGGGCGTCGGCTCGATGAAGGGCCTGTGCCCGTTCCACGACGAGAAGTCCCCGTCGTTCCACGTCCGCCCGCAGGTGGGGCTGTACCACTGCTTCGGGTGCGGCGAGGGCGGCGACGTCATCGACTTCATCCAGAAGACCGACGGTCTGCCCTTCACGGAGGCCGTCGAGTACCTGGCGGGGCGCGTGGGCGTGCAGCTGCGCTACGAGGAGGGCGGCGGCCCGCGTCCGGGCCACGAGCCCGGCAAGCGGCAGCGGCTGCTGGAGGCGCACCGCGTCGCCGAGGAGTTCTTCGCCGCGCAGCTGCTCACCGCGGAGGCCGCGACGGCCCGGGCGTTCCTCGCCGAGCGCGGGTTCGACCGCGCGGCGGCCGAGCAGTTCGGCGTGGGGTACGCCCCGCAGGGCTGGGACGCGCTGCTGCGGCACCTGCGGGGGCGGTCGTTCACCGAGGCGGAGCTCACGGCGAGCGGGTTGATGAGCCAGGGCAACCGGGGGCTGTACGACCGGTTCCGGGGGCGGCTGGTGTGGCCGATCCGCGAGGTCACGGGCGACGTCATCGGCTTCGGGGCGCGCAAGCTCTACGAGGACGACCAGGGTCCCAAGTACCTGAACACCCCGGAGACCGCGCTCTACAAGAAGTCGCAGGTGCTCTACGGCATCGACCTGGCCAAGCGCGAGATCGCGAAGAACAAGCAGGTCGTCGTCGTCGAGGGCTACACCGACGTCATGGCCATGCACCTGTCCGGCATCGGCACGGCGGTCGCGACGTGCGGCACGGCGTTCGGCGGCGACCACGCGCGGGTCGTGCGGCGGCTGATGGGCGCGTCCGGCGGCGGCGGGATCCAGCTCGCGTCGGGGGAGTCGGTCGGCGGCGAGGTGATCTTCACGTTCGACGGCGACTCCGCCGGGCAGAAGGCCGCCATGCGGGCGTTCGGCGAGGACCAGGCGTTCAGCGCGCAGACGTTCGTCGCGGTCGCCGAGGGCGGCATGGACCCGTGCGACCTGCGGCAGGCGCACGGGCCCGACGCGGTGCGCGCGCTGGTGCGGGGCCGGTCGCCGCTGTTCCAGTTCGTCATCCGCACGACGTTGGAGGGCTTCGACCTCAGCACCGCCGAGGGCCGGGTGGCCGCGCTGCGCGCCGCCGCGCCGATCCCCGGCGGCATCCGCGACACCGCGCTGCGCCCCGAGTACACCCGCATGCTCGCGGGGTGGCTCGGCATGGACATCGAGACCGTGCAGCGCGCCGTGCAGGCCGCGAGCCGCGGCAACCGCTCCGGCGGCGGCGGTCGCGGGTCGTCGCGCCCGGCCCCCACCTCGGGCGGCGGCGGCTTCGTCCCGCCCGGCCCCGAGGGCGCCTGGCGCGACAACGGTCGCGGCGGCAAGGGCGGCCGCCGGTTCCCGGAGCGGGGACGTGGCGGTGGTAACGGCGGCAACGGCGGGTTCCGCGGCAACGGCGGGGGAGAGCGGCGGTTCGACGAGCCGCCGCCCGAGTTCGACGGCCCCCCGCCGGACCTCGACGACCACGGGTCGGGCGGGTCGGTCGCGCTGCCCGCGCCCCGGATGAGCCTGCCCGACCCGCGCGACCCCGTCGCCGCGACGGAGCGCCGCGCCCTGGAGGCGGTGCTGCAGATGCCGGACGCCGTCCCGCTGGAGTTCGACGACCTCGCGGCGGACGCGTTCACCGCGCCCGCCTACCGGGCCGTGCACGCGGCGATCCGGGCCGCCGGTGGTGCGGCGACCGCGCGGCAGAAGGTCGCGTCGGCCGGTCCCGCGGGCACCGTGCAGTGGGTGGAGGCCGTCCGCGAGGAGGCCGCCGGACCGGTCGAGCCGCTCATCACGCAGCTCGCCGTCGCGCCGCTGCCGGAGGACCGCCCCGACCGCCTGCCCGGGTACGCCCGCGGGCTGGTGATGGCGCTGGTGGAGATGGAGATCACCCGGCACATCGCGGACCTGCGCGGCCGGCTGCAGCGCATGGACGGCCAGTCCGACCCGGAGGCGTACCGCACCCTCACCGTGCAGCTCATGGCCGAGGAGAACCGCAGACGGGCGCTGCGCGAGAGCGCCTGACCTTCACCCGGGTGGAGGCGGGCGACGGTCGCGCGTCCCCCTCCCGCGGAGCCACGACCTGCGGTTACGGTCCCTGCCATGGAACTGTCCGGACCCGCCCTGTACGGCGAGCCCTGCCGCGAGTGCGGCTACACCTGGGACCGCACCCCCGAGGACGCGATCCGCGCGGTCGGCGAGGTGACGACGTCGTTCGTCACCGCCCTCGCCGACGCGCCGGAGCCGCGCCGCCACCCCGACCTCGGCTGGTCGACCGCCGGGTACCTGCGGCACGTCGCCGACAACCTGGAGACCTGGGCGTACCGCCTGGACGCCGCGCGCCTCGACGGCCGCGCCGCCACCGCGGGCTACGACCCGGACGCCCTCGCCGCGGTCCAGGACTACGAGCACGCCACCGTCGGGGCGTCCCTGCTGGCGCTGCGCCGCGCGGTCCCGACCTGGTCCGACGCCGTCGAGGAGGCCCTCGCCGCGGACGTCGTCCTCGACCACGCGACCCGCGGCCCCCAGTCCGCCGCCGACGTCGCCCGGAACAACGCGCACGACGCCCTGCACCACCTGCACGACGTCCAGCGGATCCTCGCCGGCTGACCCGCCGCGCGACACGTGACGGACACGTGCGCGCACTACCCTGACCGCCATGACGACTGCGGAGGCCGCACCCGGCCAGGACCTGCCCGACGAGCGCGAGATCCTCGGCTGGGACCAGTTCGGGGAGGCGTCCCGCGACCTGGCCCGGGACGTCGTCGCCTCCGGGTTCGAGCCGGACGTCGTCGTGGCGGTCGCCCGGGGCGGGCTGCTGCCCGCCGGGGCGCTGTCCTACGCGCTCGGGCTCAAGGCCTGCGGGACGCTGAACGTCGAGTTCTACACCGGCATCGACGCGCGCCTGCCCGACCCGGTGGTGCTGCCGCCGCTGCTCGACACCGCCGCGCTCGTCGGGCGGCGGGCGCTCGTGGTGGACGACGTCGCCGACACCGGCGAGACCCTGGCGCTGGTGCAGCGCCTCGTCGCGGAGCACTGCGACGAGGCCCGCACCGCCGTGCTGTACGCGAAGCCGCACTCGATCGTCGCGCCCGACTACGTGTGGCGGCGCACGGACCGGTGGATCACGTTCCCGTGGTCCGCGCAGCCGCCGGTCACGGCCTGACCGCGCGCCCACGCCCGCGGCGTCGCTACACTCGTGCGCACAGGCACCGATCCGGCCATCACCGGGGAGCCTCCGGAAGAACAGGGCCCGCCTCGGCGGACCCCCAGTAGACCCGGACGGGTAGGCCCGTCACAGCCGTCAGCGAGTGGTCGCGAGCGACCCGGGGGACCGGGGCACGAGCGGCAAGCGGGGTGGTACCGCGGTGCTTCCCGGGTCGGTGAGACCTGGTGGGTGTCGTCCCCGTGAGGACCGCCACACGCCCGCCCCGCCCTGACCTCGGTCGCGACGGGGCACCGACCACAGGAGCGCCATCCCCATGGCCTACCCGCTGCACCGCACGCCCACCGGACGGCGTGCCGCCCCCGTCGCGCCGGGCGCCTCGTTCGGCCTGCCCGCGTCGCCGGACCTGCCCGCGCTGGAGAAGGACGTCCTCGCGTACTGGGAGTCCGACGGGACGTTCCAGGCGTCGATCGACGCGCGCGAGGCGGGCCAGGACGGCGCGAACGAGTTCGTGTTCTACGACGGCCCGCCGTTCGCGAACGGCCTGCCGCACTACGGGCACCTGCTGACGGGGTACGCGAAGGACATCGTCGGCCGGTACCAGACGCAGCGCGGGCACCGGGTGGAGCGCCGCTTCGGGTGGGACACGCACGGTCTGCCGGCGGAGCTCGAGGCGGAGCGGATCCTCGGGATCACCGACAAGTCGCAGATCGAGCAGATGGGCATCGAGGCGTTCAACGACGCCTGCCGGACGTCCGTGCTGCGGTACACCGACGAGTGGCAGCACTACGTCACGCGCCAGGCGCGCTGGGTGGACTTCGCCCGCGACTACAAGACGCTGGACCCGACGTTCATGGAGTCGGTGATCTGGGCGTTCAAGCGGCTGTACGACAAGGGCTGGGCGTACGAGGGCTACCGCGTGCTGCCGTACTGCTGGAACGACCAGACGCCGCTGTCCAACCACGAGCTGAAGATGGACGACGACGTCTACCAGGACGTGCAGGACCAGACGGTGACGGTGACGTTCCCGCTGACGGGTGCCCGCGCCGACGAGCTCGGTCTGACCGGCGTCGCGGCGCTGGCGTGGACGACGACGCCGTGGACCCTGCCCACCAACTCGGCGCTCGCGGTCGGGCCGGACGTCACGTACGTGGTCGTCCCGGCCGGTCCGCTCGGCACCTCGGCGCAGGCGGAGCAGCTGCTCCTGGCCCGCGACCTGGTCAAGGGCTACGCGAAGGACCTGGGCTACGAGTCCGCGGAGGACGCGCTGGCGGCGGTGACGCGCGAGGTGCGCGGCGCCGACCTGGCGGGTGTGCGGTACGAGCCGCTGTTCGGCTACCTGGCCGACCAGCCCGGCATGGCCGAGCACGGGTTCCAGGTGCTGCTGGCCGACTACGTCACCACCGAGGACGGCACCGGTGTCGTGCACCAGGCGCCCGCCTACGGCGAGGTCGACCAGGAGACGTGCGAGGCCGCGGGCATCCCCACGGTGCTCAGCGTCGACGAGGGCGGGAAGTTCACCGGCCTGGTGCCGGACTTCCAGGGCCTGCAGGTGTTCGAGGCGAACAAGCCGATCACGCAGCGGCTGCGCGCGGACGGCCGGCTGCTGCGCCAGGCGTCCTACGTGCACTCGTACCCGCACTGCTGGCGGTGCCGCAAGCCGCTGATCTACAAGGCCGTGTCGTCGTGGTTCGTCAAGGTCACGGCGTTCCGCGACCGCATGGTGGAGCTCAACCAGGAGATCTCCTGGGTGCCGGAGCACATCAAGGACGGGCAGTTCGGCAACTGGCTGGCGAACGCCCGCGACTGGTCGGTGTCCCGCAACCGGTACTGGGGCACCCCGATCCCGGTGTGGCAGAGCGACGACCCGGCGTACCCGCGCATCGACGTGTACGGCTCGTTCGCGGAGCTGGAGGCCGACTTCGGCCGGCTGCCGCTGAACGCCGCCGGCGAGCCGGACCTGCACCGCCCGTACATCGACGACCTGACCCGCCCGAACCCGGACGACCCGTCGGGCAAGTCCACGATGCGCCGCATCCCGGACGTCCTGGACGTGTGGTTCGACTCCGGGTCGATGCCGTACGCGCAGGTGCACTACCCGTTCGAGAACACGGACTGGTTCGAGCACCACTACCCGGGCGACTTCATCACGGAGTACATCGGGCAGACCCGCGGCTGGTTCTACGTGCTGCACGTGCTGGCGACGGCGCTGTTCGACCGCCCGGCGTTCCGCACGTCGGTGTCGCACGGCATCGTGCTGGGCTCGGACGGCCGGAAGATGAGCAAGTCGCTGCGCAACTACCCGGACGTCACCGAGGTGTTCGACCGGGACGGCTCGGACGCGATGCGCTGGTTCCTCATGGCGTCGCCGATCCTGCGCGGCGGCAACCTGGTGGTGACCGAGGAGGGCATCCGCTCCGAGGTCCGCCAGGTGCTGCTGCCGCTGTGGTCCACCTGGTACTTCTTCGCCCTGTACGCGAACGCGGGCAAGGACGGCGAGGGCGTCACCGGGCAGCGCGTCACGGCGGACACGCCGGTGTCCACCATGGACCGGTACGTGCTGGCGCGGACTCGGCGCCTGGTCGAGGACGTCACCGCGCAGCTCGACGCGTACGACGTCCCGGGCGCGTGCGAGTCGGTGCGCGTGCACCTGGACCTGCTGACCAACTGGTACGTCCGCACGCAGCGGGACCGGTTCTGGGCGGAGGGCCAGGCGGCGTTCGACACGCTGTGGACGGCGCTGGAGACGCTGACCCGCGTCACCGCGCCGCTGGCGCCGCTGCTGTCGGAGGAGGTGTGGCGCGGCCTGACGGGCGGGCGCTCGGTGCACCTCACCGACTGGCCGGTGTTCGGCGACGGGGGTGCGGACGACGTGGCCCTGGCCGCGGACGACGACCTGGTCGCCGCAGTGGACGGGGTGCGCGAGGCCGTGTCCGCCGCGCTGGCGCTGCGCAAGGCGAACTCCCTGCGCGTCCGCCAGCCGCTGCGCGAGCTGCGGGTCGCCACCCCGGCGCCCGAGGCGCTGGCCCCGTTCACGGACCTGCTGGCCGCCGAGCTCAACGTCAAGCACGTCGCGCTCAGCACGGTCGAGGAGGCCGCCGCGGGCGGCGTCGCCGTGCACCGCAACCTGGCCGTCAACGCCCGCGCGGCGGGTCCGCGCCTGGGCCGCGGCGTCCAGGCCGTGATCCGCGCCGCGAAGGCGGGGGACTGGTCCACGGACGCCGAGGGCACCGTGGTGGTCCGCACCGACGACGGCGACGTGGCCATGCAGCCGTCGGAGTACGAGCTGACGACGTCGATCAGCACCGCCGAGGGCGAGCCGCTCGCCGCGGGCGTGCTCCCGGCGGGGGGTTTCGTCGTCCTGGACCTCGCCCTGGACGACGCGCTCCGCGCGGAGGGCTACGCCCGTGACGTCGTGCGTGCTGTCCAGGACGCGCGCAAGGCAGCGGCCCTGGTCGTGTCCGACCGGATCCGCCTGACCCTCGGCGTCCCCGCCGAGCACGAGGCGGCCGTGCGGGCGCACCAGGAGTTCATCGCGACCGAGACGCTGGCGACCGAGGTCGTCGTCGCCCCGGCCGCCGAGCTCACCGTCGACGTCGAGCGGGTGCAGGCATGAGCCGCCAGACGGGCCGCAGCGGCGGCGGCGCCGACCACCTGCGCGACGAGGCCGCCGCGGCGGCGCGGCGCGCGGCGGACGAGGTGTACGCGGGCATCCTCGAGCGGGCCCCCGAGCACGACATCGACCCGACGCTGGACCGCGTCGCGGCGGTGTGCGAGCTGCTGGGCGACCCGCAGAAGGCCTACCGGGTCGTGCACCTCACCGGCACCAACGGCAAGACGTCCACGGCGCGCATGGTCGAGCGGCTGGTGCGCGAGCACGGGCTGCGCACCGGCCGGTTCACCAGCCCGCACCTGAGCCGCGTGACCGAGCGGATCGCGGTCGACGGCGAGCCGATCAGCGACGAGGCGTTCGTCGCCACCTGGGAGGACGTCGCGCCCTACGTGCACATGGTCGACGTGCGCGAGCAGGCCGAGGGCCGCCCGCGGTTGTCGTTCTTCGAGGTGTTCACCGTCATGGCGTTCGCGGCGTTCGCGGACGCCCCGGTGGACGTCGCGGTGGTCGAGGTCGGCATGGGCGGGCGCTGGGACGCGACGAACGTCGCCGACGGCGAGGTCGCGGTCATCACGCCCGTCGCGATGGACCACGAGCGGTGGCTCGGGCACACCCTGGTCGAGATCGCGGGGGAGAAGTCCGGCATCGTCAAGGACGGCGCCACCCTCGTGCTCGCGCAGCAGGAGGAGGACGCCGAGGGCGTCATCCTGCAGGCCGCCGCCGAGCGCGGCGCCCGCGTGGTCCGCGAGGGCTTCGACATCGAGGTGGTGGACCGCCGGGTCGCCGTCGGCGGCCAGCTGCTCACCCTGCGCGGCACCGGCGGCACGTACACGGACGTGTTCCTGCCGCTGCACGGCGAGCACCAGGCGCACAACGCGCTGGCGGCGCTCGCGGCCACCGAGGCGCTGATGGCGGGCGGCGGCGCGCTGCAGGCCGGGATCGTGGAGGCGGCGTTCGCGGACGTCGACTCCCCGGGCCGCCTGGAGCTCGTGCGCTCCAGCCCGACGGTGCTCGTGGACGGCGCGCACAACCCGGCGGGCGCGCAGGCGCTGGTCGACGCCGTCGAGGAGGCGTTCGCGTTCCAGCGGATCGTGGGCGTGGTCGGCGTGATGGCGGACAAGGACCCCGAGAGCATCCTCGCGGTGCTGGAGCCGTCGCTGGCCGAGGTCGTCATCACCCGGGCGTCGAACCCCCGGGCGATGGAGATCGAGGACCTGGCGGAGGTCGCCGTCGAGGTGTTCGGCGAGGACCGGGTGCACGTGCGCGAGCGCCTGGACGACGCGGTGACGCTGGCCGCCGACCTCGCGGAGCGGGACGTGGAGCGCGGCGCCGCCGTGCTGGTGACGGGGTCGATCGTCCTGGTCGCCGAGGCGCGGGTGCTCATGGGCCGCGCCTGACGGTCGGACGCCCGGGGTGCACGGACGTGCACCCCGGGCGCACGTCTGCCCCTTGACGGCCGCGACCTGCGCGGCGAGCCTGAGGGCAGGAGCGGCGACGGGGCCGCGTCCCGCCCTGGCCGAGAGGAACCACCGACGTGAAGAAGCTCATCAACGACCCGCAGTCCGTCGTCGCCGAGTCCGTCGAGGGGTTCGGCCTCGCGCACGCCGACCTCGTCGAGGTGCACCCGGCCCCGCTGATCGTCACCCGCGCGGGCGGGGCGGTCACCGGCAAGGTCGGCCTCGTCTCGGGCGGCGGCAGCGGGCACGAGCCGCTGCACGCCGGGTTCGTCGGCGACGGCATGCTCGACGCCGCGGTGCCGGGCGCGATGTTCACCTCGCCGACCCCCGACCAGATCGCCCCCGCGTTCACCGCGGCCGACGGCGGCGCGGGCGTCCTCGCGATCGTCAAGAACTACACGGGCGACGTGCTCAACTTCGAGACCGCCGCGGAGCTCGCCGACGCCGAGGGGCTCACCGTCCGCTCGGTGGTCGTGAACGACGACGTCGCGGTGGAGGACTCGCTGTACACCGCCGGGCGCCGCGGGGTCGCCGGGACGGTGGCGGTCGAGAAGATCGCCGGTGCCGCCGCGGCCCGTGGCGACGACCTGGACGGCGTGGTCGCGGTGGCCGAGAAGGTGATCGCGAACGTCCGGTCCATGGGCGTCGCGCTCACCGCCTGCACGGTGCCGCACGCGGGCAAGCCGTCGTTCGACCTGCCCGAGGACGAGATCGAGATCGGCATCGGCATCCACGGGGAGCCCGGCCGGCGCCGCATCCCGCTGGCCCCGGCCGACGAGATCACCGAGCTGCTGCTCACCCCCGTGGCCGAGGACCTGGGCCTGACCTCGGGCGAGCAGGTGCTGCTGCTCGTCAACGGCATGGGCGGCACGCCGCTGTCCGAGCTCTACGTCGTCTATCGTCAGGCACGCAGGCTGCTCGAGGGCCGCGGGGTCGAGGTGACCCGGTCGCTCGTGGGCAACTATGTGACATCACTGGAGATGCAGGGCGCCTCGGTCACTGTCCTCCGGTTGGACGACGAGCTCACCGCGCTCTGGGACGCGCCGGTGCGCACGGCCGCGCTGCACTGGTAGCAGGCCCGTCGCCCGGCCGGGCGCGTGGCCGTCGGCTCGACGGCGGAGGTGGGAACGCACGTGACGGGAACCTTGGGTGCGGCGTGGGCGGTGGCCTGGACGCGCCGGACGGCGCAGGTCGTGGTCGAGCACCGGGAGGAGCTCATCGAGCTCGACCGGCAGATCGGCGACGGCGACCACGGCGAGAACCTCGCCCGGGGCTTCACGGCCGTGCTCGCCAAGCTCGACGCGCTGGACGCCGAGCCGGAGGACGTCGGCGCGGTGCTCAAGCTCGTCGCGACGACGCTGATGTCCACGGTGGGCGGCGCGGCCGGTCCGCTGTACGGCACCGCGTACCTGCGGGCGGCGAAGGTCACGGCGCTGCCTGCCCTGGACAGCGCGGCGGTGGTCGCGCTGCTGGAGGCCGGTCTGGAGGGCATCGTCGTGCGCGGCAAGGCGAACCCGGGGGAGAAGACCATGGTCGACGCGTGGACCCCGGCGGTCGAGGCCGCCGTCGCCGCCGCCGACGCGGGGGCGTCCCCGGCGGGCGTGCTCGCCGCGGCCGCCGAGGCGGCGCGCGGCGGGGCCGAGGCGACGACGCCGCTGGTCGCGACGAAGGGTCGCGCGTCCTACCTCGGTGAGCGCTCGGCGGGGCACCAGGACCCGGGCGCGACGTCCACGGCGCTGATCCTCGACGCCGCGGCGACGACGGCGGCGGAGGCGGCGGCATGACCCGCCCGGTCGCCCTGGTGCTGGTGTCGCACTCGGCGCGGCTGGCCGAGGGTGCCCGGGAGCTCGCGGCGCAGATGGCGCCGGACGTGCTGATCCTCGCCGCGGGTGGCGACGGCGGGGGCGGGCTCGGCACGAGCTTCGACCTGGTCGAGTCCGCGCTCGTCGAGGCGACGGCCGAGGGTCGGTCGGCCGTGGTGCTCACCGACCTCGGCTCGGCCGTGCTGACCACCGAGTCGGTGGTGGAGATGCTGGACGAGGACGTCGCCGCGCGCGTGCACCTCGCGGACGCGCCGTTCGTGGAGGCGGCCGTCGCGGCCGGGGTCACGGCGGCGGGCGGTGCGCCGGTGGGCGAGGTGCTCGGCGCGGCGGTGGCCGCCGGGGCGGGCTTCCCGCACACCGGCGCGGCCGACACGGCTCCTGCCGGAGAGCCGGAGATCCCCACCCCGCACGTGGCCGGCGACCAGGCGGCGGTGATCACCGCGCAGGTCGTGGTGCGCAACCCGATGGGACTGCACGCCCGTCCGGCGGCGGTGCTGGCCCGGATGATGGCGGGCTTCGACGCGCAGGTGCAGGTGGACGGCGTGAACGCCGCGAGCGTGCTGGAGCTCATGCAGCTCGGCGCGACGCAGGGCCGCACGCTCGAGGTCAGCGCGTCGGGGCCGCAGGCCCGGGTCGCGGTGGACGCGTTCGTCGGCGCGGTGGAGGAGGGCTTCGGCGAGGTGTGACGGCGGTCGCGGTCCGGTTGCCTGGCACAACCTTGCAGAGCGTGCAATGATGCATGCCATGCAAGAAGTCGTCGAGCCCGAGGGGCTGCGCGCACGCAAGAAGCGGGCGCGCCTGGAGGCGTTCGTCGACGCGACCCACCGGCTGGCGGGGGAGCACGGGCTGGAGAACGTCACGGTCGAGGCCATCTGCGCCGAGGTCGGCGTCTCCGTCCGCACGTTCTTCAACTACTTCGACGCGAAGGACGACGCCGTGCTCGGCCTCGCCCACTGGCGGCTCGACACCGCCGCGTCCGAGGAGTTCGCCACGGGCGGGCCCACCGGCGACCTGCTGCCCGACATGCAGGTCCTCGTCGGGGCCGTCCTCGACAACCCGCCGCTCGGCAAGGAGCGCATGGCCCGCGGGTTCGAGGTCGCCAAGGCGCACCCCGACCTGCTCCTGCGCGCGTACACCCACGTGCAGGGCCTGCACGACGAGGTCGAGTCCCTGGTCCGGCGCCGCCTCGGCCCGGACCGCGACGACGCCGCCGTCCTGATGGTCGGCGCGCTGCTCATCCTGCTGTCCCACGCGGCCTTCCACCGCTGGGACGCCACCGGCGGCGAGGGCGACGTGCGCGCCCAGCTGCCCTCCGTCGTCGGGGAGCTCCAGGCCCTCCTCGGCGCGCGCCCCGGCCCCGCCTGAGACCCACCCCGCACCCATCCCGCACGGCGTGCCCCCGCGCGCCGCGCCACCCCCTGAACCCCGCCGACGACGGCGCCGCCCCGGCCGTGCCGTCGCGGTGCCGCTCCCGGCCGACCCCCGAGGACGGAACTATGGCGACCACCGCCCCCTCCGCCGCACCGGACAAGCCGCTGGTCGAGCTCAACCAGCGCACCGTGTGGCTCATCTTCGGCGCGCTGCTGGCCAGCATGCTGCTGTCGTCGCTCGACCAGTCGATCGTCGGCACCGCGATGCCGACCATCGTCGGCGAGCTGAACGGCGTCGAGCACCAGGGCTGGGTCGTGACGATCTACATCCTGGCCATCGCGATCGTCATGCCCCTGTACGGCAAGTTCGGCGACCTGTGGGGGCGGCGCTGGCCGTTCCTCGTCGCCATCAGCCTGTTCACCATCGCCTCGGCCGGTGCCGGGTTCGCGCAGTCCTTCGGCGAGCTCGTCGCCTGGCGCGGCGTCCAGGGCCTCGGCGGCGGCGGTCTGATCATCCTGTCGCAGGCGATCATCGCCGACATCGTGCCCGCCAAGGAGCGCGGCAAGTACATGGGCCCGATGGGCGCGATGTTCGGTGTCGCCGCCGTCGCGGGCCCGCTGCTCGGCGGCCTGTTCACCGACCACGCCGACTGGCGCTGGTGCTTCTGGATCAACATCCCCGTCGGCATCGCGGCGTTCATCACCGCGTGGTTCACGCTCAAGCTGCCCAGCCACCGCTCCGGGCGCCGGCTCGACGTCGCGGGCATCGTCCTGCTGACCGTCGCCACCTCGGGCCTGGTGCTCGTCACCTCCTGGACCTCCGTGTCCGGCGAGAGCGGCTACGACTGGTCCGACGGCCGCCTGCTCGGCCTGCTGGTCGCCACGCTCGTCGCCGCCGTCGCGTTCGTGCTGGTGGAGCTGCGCGCCCAGGAGCCGATCCTGCCGCTGCGCCTGTTCAAGAACCCCACGTTCACGCTCGCCACCGCCGTCGGCCTCGTCATCGGCATGGGCATGTTCGCCTCGCTGGCGTTCCTGCCGACGTTCCTGCAGATGTCCACCGGCTCCGGCGTCACCGAGTCCGGCCTGCTCATGCTGCCGATGACCGTCGGCGTCATGCTCACCGCCATCGGCTCGGGCATCGCGATCACGAAGACCGGTCGGTACAAGGCCTTCCCGATCACCGGCATGGCCATCGCGACCCTCGGGCTGGCATGGCTGACGACGCTCACCGGCGACATGTCGATGGTGCTGTTCGGCGTGATGATCTTCGTGCTCGGTGCCGGGCTCGGCCTCGTGATGCAGACGATCGTGCTCGCCGTGCAGAACTCCGTCGACCCGCACGAGCTCGGCACCGCCACGAGCGCGAACAACTTCTTCCGCGAGATCGGCGCGGCCGTCGGGACGGCGCTGTTCAGCACGATCTTCACCAGCCGGCTGTCCGAGCGGCTGGAGGCGGTGTTCGCCGGAGCGCCCGCGGCCGACGGGGCGGCGGTCGACCCGACCGGCTCCGCCGAGTCGCTGACGCCCGCGATCGTGTCCCAGCTGCCCGAGCAGCTGCACGACGGTGTGGTGAACGCCTACGCCGACGCGCTCGCCCCGGCGTTCTGGTACCTGGTGCCGCTCCTCGCCCTGGGCTTCGTGCTCACGCTGTTCCTGCGCGAGGTGAAGCTCTCCGACGTCGCCGGCATGGTGGCGCGCGGCGAGGCCACCGCGGGTGGCGGCGCGGGCACGCCGGCGACGGTCGGCGCCCCCGCGGCGACGTCCTCCGCGGCGACCACCGCGGACCCCGGTCCCGGCGCCGGGCACGGCGAGCGCCCCGGGTCGGGCTCGACCCCGGACCGCGGGTAGCCTCGACGCACCATGAGCATGCACGCCGCCCGGCCCCCGCGCGAGAAGCGCCCCGCCAAGCCCCAGTTCACCTCGATGATCCTGGTCCTCGAGGGCGTGCTGGTGCTGTTCGCGGGCCTGACGGCGTACGGCCTGCGCTCGGCCCCGGCACCGGCCATCTGGTCGGTGGCGGGGTCGGCGTTCGTCGTCCTCGTGCTGCTGTCCCGGCTGGTCACGAAGCCGGGCGGCTACGTCGCGGGGTCGGTGGCGCAGCTCGCGGTCATCGCGTGCGGCGTGATCATCCCGCTGATGTACGCGCTCGGCGTCCTGTTCGCGGCGCTGTGGTTCGTCTCGCTGCGCCTCGGCGCGCGGGTCGACGCGGAGCGCGCCGAGTTCGACGCGCTGTACCCGGACCAGACGCCGTACGGCGGGCTGCCGGACCGCGCGCTGCCGGACCGGTCGCGCGCGGACGACCCGCGCGAGCCGCCCGCCGCCGGTTAGGGTCCTGGCATGAGCGACATCCAGCGCACCCTGGTCCTGGTCAAGCCCGACGGCGTCAGCCGCGGCCTCTCCGGCGAGGTCCTCCGCCGCATCGAGGCCAAGGGGTACACCCTGGTGGCCGTCGAGCTCCGTACCGCCGACGACGCCCTGCTGCAGCAGCACTACGCCGAGCACGAGGGCAAGCCGTTCTTCCAGCCGCTCGTGGACTTCATGAAGTCCGGCCCCGTGCTGGCCGTGGTCGCCGAGGGGCACCGCGTCATCGAGGGCTTCCGCTCCCTGGCGGGCACCACCGACCCGACGGTCGCGGCGCCCGGCACCATCCGCGGCGACCTGGGCCGCGACTGGGGCCTCAAGGTCACCCAGAACCTCGTGCACGGCTCGGACAGCGAGGACTCCGCGGCCCGTGAGATCGCCCTCTGGTTCCCCTCCCTGGCGCGCTGACCCCGCGAGGTCGAGGGTTCGCGGCGAGGTCGAGGGTCTCCAGCCCGCAGATCGCCGCAAACCCTCGACCTCGTCGCACCCCGCACTAAGGTGACGGCGTGCACCTGAAGACGCTCACCCTGCGCGGGTTCAAGTCGTTCGCCTCGGCGACGACGCTGAACCTCGAGCCCGGGGTGACCTGCGTCGTCGGGCCGAACGGCTCCGGCAAGTCCAACGTCGTGGACGCCCTCGCCTGGGTGATGGGCGAGCAGGGCGCCAAGTCGCTGCGCGGCGGCAAGATGGAGGACGTCATCTTCGCCGGCACCTCCGGCCGCCCGCCCCTGGGCCGCGCCGAGGTGGCCCTGACCATCGACAACACCGACGGCGCCCTGCCGATCGAGTACACCGAGGTCACGATCTCGCGGACGCTGTTCCGCAACGGCGGCTCCGAGTACGCCATCAACGGGCGCGCCTGCCGGCTGCTGGACATCCAGGACCTGCTGTCCGACTCCGGCCTCGGCCGCGAGATGCACGTCATCGTCGGGCAGGGGCAGCTCGACGCGGTCCTGCGGGCCACGCCCGAGGAGCGTCGGGGCTTCATCGAGGAGGCTGCGGGCGTCCTGAAGCACCGCAAGCGCAAGGAGAAGGCGCTCCGCAAGCTCGACGCGATGCAGGCCAACCTCACGCGCCTCACCGACCTCACGGGCGAGCTGCGCCGCCAGCTCGGACCGCTGGGGCGGCAGGCCGAGGTCGCGCGCCGCGCGCAGACGGTGCAGGCCGACGTCCGGGACGCCCGGGCGCGGCTGCTCGCCGACGACCTGGCCCAGCTCACCTCCACGCTGGAGCAGGAGGTCGCGGACGACACGGCGCTGAAGGCGCGCAAGGCCGAGGCCGAGGCCGCCCTCGACGCCGCCCGGCTGCGGCTGGCCGCCCTGGAGCGCGAGGCCGCCGAGGCGGCACCGGCGCTGGGGGAGGCCGCGGAGGTCTGGTACCGGCTGTCGTCGCTGCGCGAGCGGCTGCACGGCACCGCGTCGCTCGCGGCGGACCGCGCGCGGCTGCTCGGCACGGCGGCACCGGAGCGCACGGGCGGGCAGGACCCGGCGGACCTG
>NZ_RFFI01000119.1 GCF_003696205.1 Cellulomonas triticagri | reverse complement strand
CGCGTCGGCGAGCGTGCGCAGCACCGTGGGCGGCTGCGAGCGCTCGGCGGCGTCGACCGTCCGCAGCACCGGCACGCGCACCCGGCGGCCGTCGTGCCGGGCGACGAGCAGGACGGGCCCGCCGACGACGGCGCTGACCTCGACGGACGTGGTCGGGCCGAGCGGCACCGCGGTCCGCCAGGGGCCCAGCCCGGGCCCGGCGAGCCGGCCGGCGTCGTCCAGCCACGCGGACCGGCCCAGGGGCGTGAGGGCGGGGATCCGCAGCGTGTCCGGCACCGGCACTCCGTCTCGTCGGGAGGGGCGGGTGCCCCTCGGCTGCCACCGTAGCGAGGCCGGAGCAACTTCCAGCAACCGGTTGTCACCCCTCCGCCATCCCCGCGAGGCTGCCGGTGACCGGGCGGCACCGTGCCGCCCTGCCCCCGGGAGGACGGCGATGGAGCACACCTGGCGCTGGTTCGGCGACCGCGACCCGATCACCCTGGCGGAGGTCCGCCAGACCGGCGCGACCGGCGTGGTGACGGCGCTGCACGACATCCCCAACGGCGGGGTCTGGCCGGTCGAGGCGATCCGGGAGCGGCAGGCGGTGATCGAGGCGGCGGGCCTGGTGTGGTCGGTCGTGGAGAGCGTCCCGGTGCACGAGGACGTCAAGCGCGGCGGGCCGCTGCGGGACCGTGCGGTGGCGGCGTACCAGCAGACGATCCGGAACCTCGCGGCGTGCGGCATCGACCTGGTCTGCTACAACTTCATGCCCGTGCTGGACTGGTCCCGCACGGACCTCGCGTACCCGCTGGACGACGGGACGTGGGCGCTGCGGTTCGACGCCGACCAGCTCGCGGCGTTCGACCTGTTCCTGCTGCGCCGACCGGGCGCCGCCGCGGAGTACGACGCGGAGCAGACGGCCCGGGCGCGGGCGGTGCTCGACGGGCTGGACGAGGCCGGGCGCGCGCGCCTGGTGGACACGATCCTGCTGGGGCTGCCGGGGTCGGAGGAGCGGTACTCGCTGGACGAGTTCCGGGCGGCGCTCGCCGCGTACGACGAGGTGGACGCCGACACGCTCCGGGGCAACCTCACGTCGTTCCTGCGGGAGGTGGTGCCGGTGGCCGAGGAGGTCGGCCTGCGGCTGGCGATCCACCCGGACGACCCGCCGCGCCCGTTGTTCGGGCTGCCACGCGTGGTGTCGACGGCCGAGGACGCGCAGCACCTGCTGGACGCGGCTCCGTCCCCGGCGAGCGGCCTGACGATGTGCGTCGGGTCGTACGGCTCGCGCGCGGACAACGACGTCGTCGCGATGACGGAGCGGTTCGCGGAGCGGATCTACTTCGCGCACCTGCGCTCGGTGACGCTGCAGGACGGCGGGCGCAGCTTCTACGAGGCCCCGCACATCGCCGGCGACGCCGACATGGTCGCCGTCATCGGAGCGCTGGTCGCCGAGGAGCGTCGCCGCGAGCGCGAGGGCGGCCCGCGGCTGCCGATGCGCCCGGACCACGGGCAGCGGATGCTGGACGACCAGGCGCGCGAGACGTACCCGGGCTACTCGCTGATCGGCCGGCTCAAGGGGCTGGCCGAGCTGCGCGGGGTCGAGCAGGCGGTCCGGCGGCTGCTCCCGGCGGCCTGAGGCCACCGCACCGAGGGCGCGGGCCTACGATCGCGGGATGCAGGCCGACGACGGCGCACAGCGCGGGACCCGCGCGCCGACCATCTACGACGTCGCCCGGGCCGCGGGGGTCTCGGCGTCGACGGTGTCGCGGGCGTTCGCCCGGCCGGGGCGCGTCAACTCGGAGACGGCGGAGCGCGTCCGGGCGGCGGCGACGGCGATCGGCTACCGGGCGAACCCGGTGGCGCAGGCCCTGTCGACGGCGCGGACGCGGATGATCGCGGTGCTGGTCTCGGACCTGTCGAACCCGATCTACGCGGAGCTGCTGCGCGGCGCGCAGGTCGCGGCGTCGGCCGCCGGGTACGGGGTGCTGGTGGAGGACACCCGGGAGGATGCCGTCACCGAGCGGGAGACGGCGGAGCGGATCCTGCCGCTGGTGGAGGGGGTGCTGCTGACGTCGTCGCGCATGTCGGACGCGGCGATCCGCGCCGTCGCGAAGCAACGGCCGGTGGTCGTGCTGAACCGCGGGTTGGCGGACGTGTCGTGCGTGGTCGCGGACGAGGCGCGCGGGACGCGGCGCGCGGTCGAGCACCTCGGCGAGGCCGGGCACCGGGACCTGGCCTACGTCGCCGGTCCCGACGCGTCGTGGACGAACGGCGCCCGGTGGCGCGCGTTCAGCGACGCGTGCCACGAGCTCGACCTGACCGGCCGCCGGATCGGGCCGTTCGAGCCGACGTTCGCGGGCGGGTTCGAGGCCGCGCTCGCGCTGGCGGGCGCGCGGTCGTCGGGGGTGCTGGTGTTCAACGCGCTGATGGCGGTGGGCGTGATCCGCGGGTTGCAGCAGGCGGGTCTGGACGTCCCCGGCGACGTGAGCGTGGTGGGGTTCGACGACGTCCTGATCGGGCAGATCGTCTCCCCCGCGCTGACCACGGTGTCGACGCCGTTGCAGGCGATGGGCGCGACGGCGCTGCGCAACCTGCTGGCCCTGGTGAACGGCGCGCGGCCCCGGTCGACGGGGCCGGTGGTCGTCCCGGCGCGGCTGCTGCCGCGGGAGTCCTCGGGCCCGGTGGCGGCCCGCACGCCCTAGCCGGGACCACCCCGGGGCAACTGGTGGCAACCGCTTGCAGCCGCGCCGCGCGGGTCCCGAGCATGGCCGCATGGTCACGCTGTCGTCACCCGTCGCCCCGCCCCGGATCGCGCTGCACCCCGACCGGCTGCTGCCCGCCGACCCGGCGACCCGGTCCGTGGCGCGCGACCTGTACGCCGCGGTGCGCGACCTGCCGGTGATCTCCCCGCACGGCCACGTCCCCGCGCGCTGGCTGGCCGAGGACCTCCCGTTCCCGGACCCGACCGCGCTGCTCGTGACGCCCGACCACTACCTGACCCGCCTCCTGCACGCCCGCGGGGTGCCGCTCACCGACCTGGGCGTGGGCGTCGAGGACCCGACCCCGGAGCGGTCGCGGGCGGCGTTCCGCCTGGTGTGCGAGCACTGGGCGGCGCTGCGCGGGACCCCCGTGAAGCTGTGGCTGGAGCAGGTGCTGGCCGAGGTGCTCGGCGTCGACCTGGTCCCGTCGGCGGCCACGGCGGACGACGTCTACGACGCCGTCGCGGAGCGGGTCGCCGAGCCCGGGTTCCGGCCCCGCGCGCTGTACGACCGGTTCCGGCTCGACGTGCTCGCCACCACCGACGACCCGTGCGACGACCTGCGGCACCACGCGGCGCTGCGCGACGACCCGACGTGGCACGGCCGGGTGGTGCCGACGTTCCGGCCGGACCGGTACCTGGAGGCCGGGCACCCCGCCTGGGCGGCGCACCTCGACGCGCTGGCGGAGGTCACCGGCACCGACACCGACACCTTCGCCGGGTGGGTGCGCGCGATGGCGGACCGGCGGGCGTACTTCGCGGCGCACGGCGCGGTGTCGTCCGACCACTCGCACCGCGACGTCGTCATGGCGCCGCTCGACCCGGCCGAGGGCGAGCGGCTGTACGCCGCGGCGCTCGCCGGGCGGGCGACCCCGGCCGAGGCCACGACGCTGCGGCGGGGGCTGCTGTTCGAGCAGGCACGCATGGCCAGCGAGGACGGCCTCGTGATGACCCTGCACCCCGGGGTGTCCCGCGACCACCACGCACCGTCCCGCGACCGGCTCGGCCCGGACATCGGCGCGGACATCCCGGTGGCCGTCGAGCTCACCGAGGCGCTGCGGCCCGTGCTGCACGCGTTCGGGACGCACCCGCGGTTCCGGCTCGTGGTGTTCACCATCGACGAGACGGTGTTCTCGCGGGAGCTGGCGCCGCTGGCCGGCTTCTATCCGTCGCTGTACGTCGGGGCGCCGTGGTGGTTCCTCGACGCCCCCGACGCCATGGACCGGTTCCGGTCCGCCGTCACGGAGACGGCGGGGTTCGCCAAGACCTCCGGGTTCGTGGACGACACCCGTGCGTACCTGTCGATCCCCACCCGGCACGACGTCAGCCGCCGCGCCGACGCCGCCTACCTCGCCCGGCTGGTGACCCAGCACCGCCTCACCCTCGAGGAGGCGCACGAGACCGCGGTCGAGCTCGTCACGTCCATCCCCCGAAAGGCGTTCCGGCTGTGACCACCGACCTCGACCACCGCCCCGTCCCCGCCCCGACCGGGCTGCGGCTGTCCCGGGCCGCCGGGCACGGCCGCCCCGCCGCACCCGTGCGGATCGTGCACCTCGGCCTCGGGAACTTCTTCCGGGCGCACCAGGCGTGGTTCACCGACAACGCCCCCGACGCCGCGGACTGGGGCATCGCGGCCTTCACCGGGCGGTCCCGCACCGTCGCGGACGCGCTCGCACCGCAGGACGGCCTGTACACGCTGGTGACGCGCGCCCCCGACGGCGAGCGGCTGCGGGTGGTGTCCAGCCTGTCCGCCGCGCACGGCGGCGACGAGCACGACGCGTGGCTCGGCTACTGGGCGGACCGTGCGGTCACGGTCGCGACGTTCACGGTCACCGAGGCGGGGTACGTCCGCGCGGCGGACGGCGGCCTCGACACCGACCACCCCGACGTCCGCGCGGACGTCGCGACCCTGCGCGCCGACCGGCACGCCCCCGTGCGCACGGCCCCCGCCCGGGTCGTCGCGGGCCTGCGGCTGCGGCGCGCGACCGGCGCCGGGCCGATGACGCTGCTGCCCTGCGACAACCTCCCCGAGAACGGCCCCGCGCTGCGCCGCGTCGTGCTGGACCTCGCCGATCTGGTGGACCCGGCGCTCGCCGCGTGGATCGCGGCCGAGGTCGCGTTCGGCACCACCACCGTCGACCGGATCACCCCGGCCACCACCGACGCCGTCCGCGAGTCCGTGCGCGCCGCGACCGGCCTCGCGGACGCCGCGCCGGTGCGCACCGAGCCGTTCGCCGAGTGGGTCGTCGCCGGGGAGTTCCCCGGCGGACGCCCCGCGTGGGAGGAGGTGGGCGCGCAGGTCGTCGACGACGTGCTGCCGTTCGAGCACCGCAAGCTCTGGCTGCTCAACGGCGCGCACTCCATGCTCGCCTACGCGGGCACGCTGCTCGGGCACGAGACCGTCGCCGACGCGGTCGCCGACCCCCGGCTGCGCGGGTGGGTCGAGGGCTGGTGGGACGAGGCGGCCCGGCACGTGCCGCTGCCCGCCGACGACCTCGCCGCGTACCGCCGGGCGCTGCTGGACCGGTTCGGGAACCCGCGCATCGAGCACCGGCTCGCGCAGATCGCGGCCGACGGCTCCGAGAAGCTCCCGGTGCGGGTCGTGCCCGTGCTGCGGGCCGAGCGCGCGGCGGGGCGGGTGCCGACCGGGGCCGCGACGACGCTGGCGGCGTGGGTGCTGCACCTGCGCGGGGGTGCGGCGGCCGTGGCCGAGGCCCGACCCGAGCGGGTGGCGGGGCTCGCGGACGGGACGTTGGACGACGCGGTGCGGGCGGTCGTGGCACGGCTGGCCCCCGACCTCGCCGGGGACGTCGCCCTCGTGGACGCGGTGCGGGAGCGGGCGCGGGCGCTGGCGGCCCTCAGGGGCTGACGCACCACCGCTCGGCGCGCGAGCATGAAGCCCGACGGACGAGAGGAGACCAGCGTGGAACGGACGCGCGTGAACGGCCAGCAGAACGGGCCGGATGATCTCGCGACGGCCGAGGAGCGGAGCAGCACGTCTGCGCGGGCAGGGCGCGCAGCAGACGTAGGCGTGCACCACGACCCGGTCCTCGGCTGGCTGGACGGGTGCGCCGCGATCCGGGATCTGGAGGGCGGCACCGACCTGCTGCCCCCGGCCGTGCGTCATCGCTGACGGCCGAGCGCGCGTCCACCGCGACGTCACGCTCGCCGCAGCACCACCACCTCCGCCGGTGCCAGCGCCACCGCGTCGCCGGCGACCCACCGGCGCCCGGTCAGCAGGTCCTCCCCGTCGGCGTGCGCCGCGACGGTGACCGGCTCCGTGCCGTGGTGCAGCACCAGGTCCACCTGGTCCCCGCCGACGGTGACCCGGGTGGCGACCTCCAGCCCCGGCACGTCGGCGTAGGGGCCGAGCAGCCCGTGCCGGTCGAGGGCGCCGCGCACCACGTGGGCCAGCCCGTCCTGGTCGAGCGCGGTCCCGAGGTACCAGACGTGCCCCTCCACCCCCGGCGTTCCGGACACCCGGTTGCGGGTGACCGCGGGCTCCCCCGCGTAGAAGTCGACCCCGTACCGGGCCACGACCTCGGCCCCCTCGGGCACCAGCACCTCGAACAGCAGCCGCCCGCCCGAGACGACCGGCTCGGCCCCGGTGAAGGTCACCGGGTTGACCACGTCGGGCTCGGCCGCGTCGGTCTCCGCGACCCGCACCCCGGCGAGCCCGGCGAGCGGCCCGGGGACGTCGGCGAGGAACCGCCGGTCGTCCTCGTCGACCCGCCCGGACAGGTACCCGGTGAGCACGGTCCCGCCGCGCTCGGCGACCGCCGCGAGCCGTGCCGCCAGGTCGCCCTTGATCATGTGCAGCAGCGGCGCGGCCACCACGTCGTAGCCGGTGAGGTCGGCGGTCACCGGGACGACGTCGACCTGCGCACCGGCGTCCCAGAACGCCCGGCCCCACTCCAGCAGCGTCGGCAGGTACTTGACGAGGCGGTTGGGCCCGTCGGCCATCTCGACGGCCCACCAGGAGTCCCAGTCCACGAGGATCGCGGTGCGGGCGGGGGTGCGGGCGCCGAGCAGGGTGTCCCCGACGCGTTCGAGCTCGGCCCCGAGGCCAGCGACCTCGCGGAACGCCCGGGTGTCGAGCCGCCCGGAGTGGTCGAGGACGGCGCCGTGGGTCATCTCGCAGGCGCCGCGCGAGGCGCGCATCTGGAAGAACAGCACCGCGTCGGCGCCGTGCGCGACGGCCTGCCAGGACCACAGCCGCATGATCCCGGGGCGGCGGACGGGGTTGACGTCGCGGGACGCGGTGACCGTGGGCGTCTGCTCCATCAGCCAGAACGGCGCGCCGTCCTTCAGGCCCCGCATCAGGTCGTGGGTGAGGGCGGTGCGCCAGGGCTCGTCGGTGCGCGGCGGGTAGTTGTCCCAGGACGCGAAGTCCAGGTGCGGGGCCCACCGGTGGTAGTCGAGCGGCTGGAAGAACCCCATGAAGTTGGTCGTCACCGGCAGGTCGGAGTGCGCGCGGATCGCGGCCTTCTCCTCGCTGAACTGCCGGATCGCGTTGTCGGTGCTGAACCGGTAGTAGTCGAGCGTGATGCCCTGGAACGCGGTGTACCCGCGGCCCTTCCAGTGCTCGGTGAGGGCGCTGGGCGGCTCGATCTCGTCCCAGTCGGTGAAGCGGTGCGACCAGAACGTGGCGTTCCACGCCTCGTTGAGCGCGTCGAGCGTGCCGTACCGCGCCCGCAGCCAGGTCCGGAACTCCGCGGCGCACAGGTCGCAGTAGCAGGCGCCGCCGTCGCCGCCGTACTCGTTGCCGACGTGCCAGGCGACGACGGCGGGGTGGTCGGCGTACCGCTCGGCGATCCGTCCCGCGATCCCGGCGGCGAGGCGGCGGAACGCCGGGGACGACCAGCACGCGTTGTGCCGCTGCCCGTACCGGTGCTTGCGGCCCTCGAAGTCGACCCGGGTGACCTCCGGGTAGGCGCGCGCGATCCACGGGGACAACGCGCCGGTGCCGGTGGCGAGGCAGATCTGCCGTCCCTCGTCGGCGGCGCGCCCGACGATGTCGTCCAGCACGGTGAAGTCGAACCGGTCCTCGGCGGGCTGGGTGAGCGACCAGGTGAACACCCCGAGCGTGACCGTGGTGATCCGCGCGGCGTCGAACGCCGCGTGGTCGGCGTCCCAGACCGCCTTGTCCCACTGCTCGGGGTTGTAGTCGCCGCCGTAGGCGATCCCGGGCGTGACGGGCAGCCGCGCCGGCGTCGGCCGCGTCGGCAGGGTCGGGTCAGGCATGGTCGGTGAACCTCTCGGTGACGTCGGCGACGAGCGGGCGGGACATCTGGTGCAGCAGCAGCACGGCGGCCCAGGCGAGCAGCACCGTGACGACGTCGAACGCCACGACCGTGACGGTCGCGCCGACGAGCAGCAGGCTGAGGACGCCGAGGCTGAACCGCCACTGCGGCGCCACCTGCGCCAGGGCGATCCGGACGGCGTCCCGCAGCCGGAACGTGAACCGGGCCTGGAGCACCGCGAGGTGCCCGGCGAGGACGACGAGCAGCAGCGCGAGCGCGAAGGCGGCGGGGCGCAGGGCGGTCCCGCCGGGGACGACGTCGGCGTGCGCGACGTTCACGGCGAGCACGCACAGCAGCGCCAGCAGCGGCGCCCACCAGGCGAGCGTGCCGCGCGCGTCCCGCCGGTAGGCGCGCCAGAACCCGCGCGCGGGCGACAGGTCCGGGTCGACCTCCCAGGACCGCACCGCGGCGAGCCCGGCGACGACCGCCGGCCCGACCGGCAGCAGCGCCGCGGCGTACAGCGGCAGGTTGGCGGCGTCCCGCTCGAGCAGCACGACGACGACGGCGCCGGGCAGCGTGGTGAGGACCAGCAGCACCTCCAGCACCAGCCAGCGGTAGAGCACGGCCGCGCCCCGGGACAGCGCGCCGGGACCGACCTCGTCGTCGCTCCACGTGCGGGCCCCGCTCACCGGGATCCGCCTGCGGCGGGCACGTCGTGTCGCCCGGCGCCCTGCGCCGCCGCTGGCGCGGCGGCCGAGGAGTGCCCGAGCAGCCGCCCCTCGTCCGTCCACGGCGGCGCCGCGTCGGGCGCCCCCGCGACCTCGACCAGCGCGATCCCGTGCCGCCCGAGCGCGACGTCCACGGCCACCCGCCCGCCCGCCGCGGCCACGCGGCGCACGGTCAGCGCGGGCACAGACGCGTCGTGCAGGTCCGCGAGCGCCCGCCGGTCCGGAGCGAGCGGGCTGCCCATGGCCTGCCAGGCGGTGCGGGCGTTGCCGCGCTCGGCGTCGACGTGCCGCTCGGTGACGACGGCGTCGGGGCCGACGAGCGCGGCGGGCAGGTCGAGCCGCACCCGGTGCCCGCCCTCGGGGACGGTCGTGCCGTCGAGGGGCTGCCAGAGCAGCGCGCTGACCCGCCCGTCGGGGTGCCGGGTGACGAGGTGGTCGTCCCCGCGCGCCAGCACGTCGGTGCCGAGCCGGGCGGCGAACGCGTAGAGGTGGAACACCGGCTTGCGGAGCTGCCGGTGCCCGAGGAGGCCGAACCCGCCGTGCAGCGGCGCGGTCGGCACGCCCTCCTCCTCGAAGACGTCGCACAGCGTCCAGTACGAGAACGAGGCGACGTGGTCCCCGCCCGCCGCGAGCACGGGGGCGAGGTACGCGGCCTGGTAGGCGGTGTCGTGCACGGGGTTGTCGGGCCGGTACGACGAGGAGAACTCGGTGATGTGCACCGGCAGCCCCGCCAGGGCCGTCGATGCCAGCAGTGCCCGGGGCGTCGCGAACTGGGTCAGCAGGTCCTGCGGCGGGCGCAGCGTCTGGTGGGTGCCGAACGGCACGTGCTGCGCGGGCCCCGAGGTGTAGGCGTGCTTGCTGACGAAGTCGCACGGCACCCCGGCCGCCGCGACGTGGTCCGCGAACCGGGGCAGCCAGTCGTCCGCGCCCGGCGACACCGCGGGCCCGCCGACGGGGATGTCCGCGTCGACGTCCTTCACCGCCCGCGCCGCCGCGTCGTACAGCCGGTGGTACGCGGCCTCGTCGGCGTCCTGCCAGAACACCGGCAGGTTGGGCTCGTTCCACACCTCGACGGGCCAGGTGCGGACCTGCTCGACCCCGTACCGGTCGACCAGGTGCCGCAGCAGCGCCCGCACCAGGCCGGCCCACGCGTCGTGGTCGGTCGGCGGAGTGACGTTGCCGCGCCACCAGAACTGCGTCTGGTCGCCGGAGGCCAGCGCCGCCGGCATGAACCCGAGCTCCAGGAACGGGTCCATGCCGGCGTCGAGCCAGGTGTCCACGACGAGGTCGACGTACGCGAAGCCGTACCGGGTGCCCGACGCGCCGCCGTGCGACCACGGCCGGACCAGCCCCATGTCGTCGTGCAGGATCCCGTGGGCGCGGGTGGCGGCGAAGCCGATCTCGTCCTGCACGACGGCCAGGGAGTCCCGGTAGTCGGCGTGCAGCACCTCGCGGGTGCGGCCGGTGCCGACGCAGGCGCGCCAGGCGTCGGGGAACGTCGCGACGGGCTGGTCCGGGACGGTGACGGGGGTGAGGACCACGGGTCAGCCGTTCTCCGCCACGTAGCGCTCGCGGGCGCCGTTGACGATGTCGACGTACTGCGTCGCGCCCTTGCTCTCCAGGTCGGCGACGAAGGCGTCCCACTCGGACAGGTCGCGCTGCCCGAGGATGAACTGGACGGTGCCCTGGGAGACGGCGTCGCGCAGCGTGGTGTCGATCAGGGTGATCTGCTCGACCTCGAGCTCGTCCAGCGGGGCGGGCGGGGCGAGGTCGATCATGTCGTAGTCCGCGATGGACTCCTGGAACGCGATCTCGGCGTCCGAGAACGTGGACCACAGCAGGTCGGTGGTGCCGCCGTAGGCGACGTTGCCGCCGGAGAACCCGAAGTCCTTCTGCAGGTGCTTCGGCGCCCCGGGGTTGAGGCCGACGAAGTCGACGTCGGCGGCCAGGGTGCGGGTGCCGTCGTCGGCCTTGTCGAAGGTGGTGCCCTCGACGCCCCACTTGACGAACTCCTGGCCCTCGTCGGAGTAGAACAGCCAGTCGACGAACTGCATCATCGCGACGAAGTCCGGGGAGTCCGCGGCGTCGGCGTTGATCATCAGGCCGTTCTCCAGCTGCGACACCGGGTTCAGCACGCAGCCCGCGTCGCCGCACGGGAACGGGATCTTGGCGACGGTCGCCTCCGGGTCGTTGGCGGCGAGGCCGGGCTCGTAGTCGTTGACGACGCTCTGCGCGTTCGCGCTGATCGCGGCGGACCGGCCGGTGACGAACTTCTGGATGGCGGTGTCGTCGTCCTGCGTGAAGCTCTCGGGGTCCATCAGCCCGTCGGCGACGAGGTCGTGCACGTACTCGACCAGCGCCCGGTACTCGGGGGTCGTGGCGGTGGCGACGAACTCGCCCGCGTCGTCGTCCCAGGTCGCGTTGTCGTAGCCCCAGCCGGCGGAGGTGCCGAACCCGAGCGCGGCGACGTTGAGGAAGCTGCCGGCCGGGTAGCCGTCGGAGAACCGGTCGGAGAACGGGTACTCCCCCGGGTTCGCCTCCTGCACGGCCTCGAGCGTGTCCCGGAACTCGTCCCAGGACGTCGGGACGTCGAGCCCGAGGTCGGCCAGCACGTCGGTGCGCATCGCGATCGAGTAGTCCTGCCACGGCGCCTCGTGCAGCCCGGGCAGCACGTAGTACTTGCCGTCCGCCTGCCGGAGCTGGTCGATGTTGTCCTCCAGGCCCCACTCGGCGACCTTCGCCTGGTAGTGCGGCATCAGCTCGACGTAGTCGGACACCGGGAGGATCGCGCCCGAGGACACGAACGCCTCCTCCTGACCCGGGTAGGTCTTGGCGATCAGCGTCGGGGCGTCGCCCGCGCCGATGAGCAGGCTGCGCTTCTGCTCGTAGTCGCTCATCGGGACCAGCGTCGGCTCCACGGTCACGCCGGTGCGCTCGGTGATCTCGGACCACAGCAGCCAGTCCGACTTCGACGGGTAGTTGGGGTGGTCGGAGAACAGCATCGAGAAGGTCAGCGGCTCGGTGGCCGTGAACTGGTCGCCGACGCCGTAGTCCTCCATGGCGCCGGTGCGGTTGTCGAGCCCGGAGGACCCGTCGCCGTCGTCGGAGCCGCCGGAGCAGGCGGTCAGGGTCAGGGCGAGCGCGGCGACGGCGGCGAGGCCGGCGCGCGCGGGGGTGGTGCGCGGGGACATGGGAGGTCCTTTCATGACGAACGACGTCGGTCGACCAGAAGGAGGCAGGGAGTGCGCGTCAGCCCTTGACGGAGCCGAGCATCACCCCCGACACGAAGTACCGCTGCACGAACGGGTACACGCAGAGGATGGGCAGCACCGTGAGCACCATCGTCACGGACTGGATGTTGGCGCTGACCTGCGCGACGTCCGCGACGGCGGCGCCCGTGGACTGGGCCGACGAGGACCCGGCGATGAGGTTGCGCAGGTAGACGGTGACGGGGAACAGCTCGGAGCGGTCCATGTAGAGGAAGGCCGCGAACCAGGAGTTCCAGAAGCTCACCGCGTAGAACAGCACCATGGTCGCGAGCACCGCCTTGGACAGCGGGATCACGATCTTCCACAGGATCCGGTAGGTGCCGAGCCCGTCGATCTGGGCCGCCTCCTCCAGGTCCCGCGGGAGGTTCTCGAAGAACGACTTCATCACCAGCAGGTTGAACACGCTGATGGCGTTGGGCAGCACGATCGCCCACAGGGTGTTCTTCAGCCCGAGGCTGGTGATGAGCACGTAGTTCGGGATGAGCCCGCCGTTGAAGAACATCGTGAACACCGCGATGCCGATGAGCACGGTGCGGCCGCGCAGGTGGTGCTTGGAGATCACGTACGCGTAGCAGGTGGTGAGCACGATCGCGATGGCCGTCGCGACGACGGTGTAGATCACGGTGTTCTTGTAGTTGGTCCAGAACATCGCGTCGCTCATGACCAGCTCATAGGTCGTGAGGTTGAACCCGACGGGCAGCAGGTTGACCTGCCCGGAGCGGATCGCGGTGTCCGAGGAGAACGACCGCGCGATGATCATGAGGAACGGGTAGAGCGTCACGGCGACGACGCCGAGCAGCACGACGACGTTCGCGACCCGGAACACCTGGTACCCGCGCGAGTCCTGCAGCAGCGTGCCCGTGCGGGACGTCACCGGCGCGGCCGGGCGGGGCTTCTCGACGGTCACCACAGGCTCGCTCCCACCGCTCGCTTCGAGATCGCGTTCGCGGAGAGGATCAGCGTCAGGCCGATGATCGACTCGAACAGCCCGATGGCCGCCGCGTACGAGAAGTTGTTGGACACCAGGCCGACCCGGTAGAGGTACGTCGAGATGACGTCGGCCGTGGGGTAGGTCAGCGGGTTGTAGAGCAGCAGCACCTTCTCGAACCCGACCGCCATGAACGTGCCGATGTTGAGGATGAGCAGCGTGACCATCGTCGGGCGGATGCCCGGCAGGGTGACGTGCCAGGTCTGCTGCCACCGGTTCGCGCCGTCGATGCGCGCCGCCTCGTAGAGGCTGTCGTCCACGGTGGTCAGCGCGGCGAGGTAGAGGATCGTGCCCCAGCCGACGGTCTGCCAGACCTCGGAGGACACGTAGATCGCCCGGAACCACTCGGGTTGCTGCAGGAACGAGACGGCGTCGCCGCCGAGCGCCGTGACGACCTGGTTGACCGTGCCCTCCAGCGACAGCAGCTGGAACAGCATCCCCGCGATGATCACGATGGACAGGAAGTGCGGCAGGTACGACACCGACTGCACGAACCGCTTGAACTTCCGCGACCGCAGCTCGTTGAGCAGCAGCGCCAGCACGATCGGCAGCGGGAAGCAGAACAGCAGCGTCAGCAGGCCGATCACCAGGGTGTTCCGGAAGACCATCCAGAACGTCGGGTCGGACAAGAACATCTCGACGTAGCGGAAGCCCACCCACTCCTCGCCGAAGATGCTGCCGCCCGCACGGAACTTCCGGAACGCGATGACGTTGCCGAGCATCGGCACGTACCGGAACACCAGGAAGAACACGAGCGGCACCAGGGCCAGCGAGTAGAGCTGCCAGTCCCGGCGCAGCGCGGTCCGCCAGGGCACCTTGCCCGCCGCGCGGCCGCGCGGACGCCGGGCGCGGGGGCTGCGGCGGCGGCGCGTGCCGTCGGGCTCGGCC
>NZ_RFFI01000118.1 GCF_003696205.1 Cellulomonas triticagri | reverse complement strand
CGGGGCGCCGCCGGTCCGCCCGGCCGTCCGCCGGCTGACGCCGTCCGGCACCGGCTCAGGCGCCCCCGGCGCCCCGGAGCCGCACCGACGCCCGCCGCGTCCGCACCCCGTCCACGGTGAGCAGCACGAGCGCCACCCACACCAGCCCGAACCCCCACCACCGGGCGGGTGGCATCGTCTCGTGCAGCACGAGCACCCCGATGCCGAACTGCAGCACGGGCGCGAGGTACTGCAGCATCCCGACGACGCTGAGCGGGAGCCGCCGCGCGGACTCGCCGAACAGCAGCAGCGGCAGGGCGGTGGCGATGCCGGTCCCGGCGATGGCGAGGGCGTGCCAGGTGCCCTCGGTGGCGAAGGTCCCGTCGCCGGTGGTGGTGAGCCACAGCAGGTAGACGGCGGCGGCGGGTGCGAGGGCGAGCGTCTCGGCGGCGAGGCCGGGGGCGGCGGCGACGCTGCGGCCGACGCGGTTCTTCAGCAGCCCGTACACGCCGAACGACCCGGCGAGCGTGAGGGCGACCCACGGCAGCCGCCCGTAGCCGACGGTGATGACGACCACGGCGGCGACGCCGAAGCCGAGCGCGACCCACTGCGTGCGGCGCAGCTTCTCGCGCAGGACGAGGACGGCGAGCGCGACGGTGACGAGCGGGTTGATGAAGTACCCGAGGGCGGCGTCGACGACGTGCCCGGACAGCGCGGCGAACACGAAGGTCAGCCAGTTCACGGCGAGCAGGACGGCGGCGGCGCCGATCAGCCCCATGGTCCGGGGGGAGCGCAGCACGACGCCGAGGGCGCGCCAGGTGCGGGTGGCGCTGAGCACGACCGCGCAGAACAGCAGCGACCACAGGACGCGGTGCGCGACGACCTCGACCGCGCCCGAGGGCTTCAGCAGCTCGAAGTACAGGGGCAGGACGCCCCACAGCAGGTAGGCACCGAGACCCGTCGCCAGGCCCCGCGGATCCAGGGACGACGTGGCACCCGCCGCAGGCGCCGACGCGAGGGGTGCGCCCGCGGCGGGAGCCGGGGACGCGGGGGAGGGGGCGGTCGGCGCGCCGTCGGCGGCCGGGGGCGTGGGGGTCACGCGCCGACGGTAGTCCCCGGTGCGCGCGGCGCCCGACGGGCGGCGCCGTCGTGGCGGGAGATCGTCGCCGGACGGCAGAGTTAGGTCGTCCTACACTGGTCGGGCACCCGCCCCGCGCCGGGCGCGACCGGCCGTGGTGCTCGCCCACCCGCGACGCCGCCGGACGCCCGCGCCGCGTCGGGACCTCGACAACGGAAGGCACCTGCGTGACCTCGAACCGCCCTGTCCGCGTGGCCGTCGTCGGTGCCGGACCCGCCGGCATCTACGCGTCCGACATCCTGTCCCGCTCGGACCTGGACGTCTCGATCGACCTGATCGAGCGGCTGCCCGCGCCGTTCGGGCTGGTCCGGTACGGCGTGGCGCCGGACCACCCGCGGATCAAGCAGATCATCGTCGCCCTGCACAAGGTGCTGGAGCGCGGCGACATCCGCCTGCTGTGCAACGTCGACTACGGCGTGGACCTCAAGCTGGAGGACCTGCGGCGGCACTACGACGCGGTGATCTTCGCGACGGGCGCGATCAAGGACGCCGACCTGCCGATCCCGGGCATCGACCTGGAGGGCTCGTTCGGCGCCGCGGACTTCGTGTCCTGGTACGACGGCCACCCGGACGTCCCGCGCACCTGGCCGCTGACGGCGCAGCACGTCGCGGTGCTGGGCGCGGGCAACGTGGCGCTGGACGTCGCCCGGGTGCTCGCGAAGCACGCGGACGACATGCTGCCGACCGAGGTCCCGGCGAACGTGCACGAGGGCCTAGCCGCGAACGCCGTCACGGACGTGCACGTGTTCGCCCGCCGCGGCCCGGCGCAGGCGAAGTTCTCGTCGCTGGAGCTGCGCGAGCTCGGGCACGTCCCGGACGTGGACGTGGTCGTGTACCCGGAGGACTTCGAGTTCGACGAGGGCTCGATGGCGGCGATCCACTCGTCCAACCAGACGAAGCAGGTCGTGAAGACCCTCACCGACTGGACGCTGAAGGAGCCGGAGGACCTGACGGCGAGCCGCCGAATCCACCTGCACTTCCTGCACAAGCCGGTCGAGGTGCTGGGGGAGGACGGCAAGGTCGTCGGCCTGCGCACCGAGCGCACCGTCCTCACCGGCGACGGCAGCGTCGCGGGCACCGGGCAGACCCACGACTGGCCGGTCGGCGCGGTGTACCGCGCGGTGGGCTACTTCGGGTCGCCGCTGGTGGACGTGCCGTTCGACGAGCGCGGGGGCGTGATCAGCAACAGCGAGGGTCGCGTCCTCGACGTCGACGGGCAGCACGTCCCGGGCGTGTACACGACGGGCTGGATCAAGCGCGGGCCGGTCGGCCTCATCGGGCACACCAAGTCCGACGCGAGCGAGACGATCCGGCACCTGGTCGAGGACGCCGCGGACGCCGACGCGTTCCGGACGGCCACGGAGCCGGACCCGGAGTCGGTGCTGTCGTTCCTCGTCGAGAAGGGCGCCCGCCCGATCCAGTGGGCCGGCTGGGAGCTGCTGGACGCGTACGAGCGCGCCCTCGGCGAGCCGCACGGCCGCGACCGCGTCAAGGTCGTCCCGCGCGAGGACATGGTCCGGATCGCGCTGGCCGAGGCGGCCGACGAGTCCTGACCGGCGTCAGCCCGTGAAGCGGCGCAGGAACTCCTGGGTCCTCGGCTCCTGAGGGGACTCGAGCACCTGCGCCGCCGGGCCGCGCTCGAGGATGCGGCCCTGGTGCAGGAAGCACACCTCGTCGGCGACGTGCCGGGCGAACGACATCTCGTGCGTCGCCAGGACCATCGTCGTGCCCTCGTCCTTGAGCTCGCCGAGCAGGTCCAGCACCTCGCCGACCAGCTCCGGGTCGAGGGCGCTGGTGACCTCGTCCAGCAGCATCAGCGCGGGCTGCGTGACCAGGGCGCGTGCGATGGCGACGCGCTGCTGCTGCCCGCCGGACAGCTCGTCGGGGAAGGCGTGCGCCTTCGCGCCCAGGCCCACGCGGTCGAGCATCGCCGCGGCGCGCTCGCGCGCCTCGGCGCGCCCGACCTTGTGGACCAGGCGTGGGGCGAGGGTCACGTTGTCGAGGACGCGCAGGTGGGGGAACAGGTTGTAGGCCTGGAAGACCATGCCGATCCGGGCTCGCACGGCGTTGGCGTCGACGCGGGGATCGGTGACCTCCTGACCGGCGACCTCGATCACGCCGTCGTCCACCTCCTCCAGGAGGTTCACGCAGCGCAGCAGCGTGGACTTGCCCGACCCCGACGCGCCGATGAGGACGACGACCTGGTGCTCGGCCACGTCGAGGGACAGGTCGTCGAGGACGACGTGGTCGCCGAACGCCTTGCGGACCCGGTCGACGCGCAGCAGCGGCGTGCTCATCGCATGGCTCCCGCCCCGGCGAGGCCGCTCTGGGAGCCCAGCCAGCCGCCGCGCTTCGCGAGCGCGTCGGTGAACCGGGTCAGCGGGATGGTCAGCAGCACGAACAGCACCCCCGCGACGACGTACGGCGTGAAGTTCGCGTAGGTCGCCGTCTGGATCTGGGCGGCGCGCACCGCGTCGACAGCGCCGAGGATCGAGATCAGCCCGGAGTCCTTGGACAGCGACACCAGGTCGTTCAGCAGCGGCGGGACCACCCGGCGCACCGCCTGCGGCAGCACCACGTGCCGCAGCGTCTGCCCGCGGGTCAGGCCCAGCGACCGGGCGGACGCGATCTGCGACGGGTGCACCGACTCGATGCCCGCGCGGAACACCTCCGCGACGTATGCGGAGTACGTCAGCACCAGGGCCAGCCCGCCGAGCACGACCGCCGACGTCGGGATGCCCTGCAGCCGCAGCCCCGGCAGCCCGAAGCCCACGAGCAGCAGCACCAGGATCAGCGGCAGCCCGCGGAACACGTCCACGTACCCGGTGGCGAGCGCCCGCAGCGGGAAGAACGCCGGACCGCGCAGGGTCCGCGCCAGCGCCAGCAGCATCGCCAGCACCACGATCACCACCGCGCACACCGCCATGACCCGGACGTTCAGCCACAGGCCCTCGAGCACCTTCGGCAGCGACGCCCACGCGACCTCGGGGTCGAGGAACGACTTGCGCACCCGCGGCCAGCCCGGCGAGCTCACCAGCGCGAGCACCGCCACGCCCACGACCAGCACCGTGCTGACCAGGGCCACCAGCGTCGACCGGCGGGTCTGCCCGTGCCGGTAGGCGTCGCGCTCGCGCTGACGCGCCGACGGCACCCACCCCGCCGCGGGGGCGGGACGGGTGCCGTCGGCGCTCATGTCGTCAGGCACTACTTCAGGACGGGGGCGCCGGCGGTGTCCGTCAGCCACTCGGCCTCGAGGTCGGCGAGCGTGCCGTCCTCCCGCAGCGCGTCCACCGCGTCCGTGACCGCACCGGTCAGCGCCGAGCCCTTGTCGAGCACCAGGCCGAGCTGGTCCGGGTCGTCACCGGCCGGGAGCTGACCGACGAGCTTGCCGCCGTCCAGCTCCGCCGCGGTGATGTACAGCGCCGTCGGCAGGTCCACGACGATCGCGTCCACCAGGCCCGCGCTGAGCGCCTGCTTCACCTGGTCGTTGTCGTTGAACACCTGGATGTCCGACGTCGGGTCGATCGAGTCCTGCGCGACCTGCAGGCTCGTCGTCCCCACCATCGCGCCGAGCCTCAGGCCCTGCAGGTCCGCGAGCGTCGCCGCGCCGTCCGCCGCGGTGCCCTCCAGCGTCACCACAGCCTGCGCGGTGTCGTAGTACGAGGACGAGAAGTCGAGGTTCTCCGCGCGCTCCGGGCTGATCGACACCTGGTTGATCGCGAAGTCGAACGACTTCGCTCCCGGCGCGATGATCTGGTCGAACGTCACCGGCACCCACTCGACCTGGTCCGCGTCGAACCCGAGCTCCGCCGCCACCGCATACGCCACGGCAGCCTCGAAGCCCTCACCGCTCGCCGGGTCGTTGCCGACCACCCACGGCTCGTAGGCGGGGTCGGACGTGCCGATCGTCAGGACGCCCTCGGTGAGCGTCGCGAGGGCACCGTCGGACGCGGCGCTCGACGCGTCGTCGGACCCCTCGTCGACGGGAGCACAGGCCGCGAGCGCCAGCGCGCTCGCAGCGGCCAGGGCAAGGAATCGGGCAGTGCGCACGACGGTCTCCTCGGATGGGTCAGGTGCGCGTTCTCGCGCAAGAGCACAGGGTAGGGGAACCCGGGCGCACGCTGCGGCGTTGTCCTCCCAGCGGGACGAGTCGACGCTCGCCCCCGGCTCACGTGACGGGAAGGACGCACATGGGACACCGGCACTTCAACGGCCTCAAGACGGCGCTGCTGTTCGGCGTGCTCTGGGCCGTGCTGCTCGGCATCGGCACCTTCGTCGGCAACGGGCGGTACATCTACCTGTTCGCGCTGCTGGGCGTCGCGATGACGGCGTACTCGTACTGGAACTCGGACAAGATCGCGATCCGCGCCATGCACGCGCGGCCTGTCTCCGAGATCGAGCAGCCGGAGATGTACCGCATCGTCCGCGAGCTCTCCACCGCCGCGCGCCAGCCCATGCCGCGCCTGTACGTCTCGCCGACCGCCGCGCCCAACGCCTTCGCGACCGGTCGCAACCCCCGCAACGCCGCCGTCTGCTGCACCGAGGGGATCCTGCAGATCCTCGACGAGCGCGAGCTGCGCGGCGTCCTCGGCCACGAGCTCATGCACGTCTACAACCGCGACATCCTCACCTCGTCCATCGCCGCCGCCGTCGCGGGCGTGATCACGTCCGTCGCGCAGTTCGCGATGTTCTTCGGCGGCGGCAACGACCGCGAGCGCGGCGGCAACCCCATCGCCGCGCTGCTCATGGTGTTCCTCGCCCCCGTCGCGGCGACGCTCATCCAGCTCGCCATCAGCCGCACCCGCGAGTACGACGCCGACGAGGACGGGGCCGCCCTCACCGGCGACCCGCTGGCACTGGCGTCCGCGCTCCGCAAGCTCGAGCAGGGCACCGCCGCGCGGCCCCTGCCGCAGGAGCGCGACCTCGTGGACGTGTCGCACCTGATGATCGCCAACCCGTTCAAGGGCGCGGGGATCGGGCGGATGTTCGCGACGCACCCGCCGATGGCCGACCGCATCGCGCGGCTGGAGCGCATGGCGGGGACGGGCGGGATCGAGCGGTACTGAGGGGGTCGCGGCTCAGGGGGTCGGCGTCGCGGAGGCGGCCGCCGAGGTCCCGGCGTCGGGCGGTGTGCACGGGCGGACGGTCGCGCTGTCCCGCGGCTCGGTCGGCTGGGGGCCGTAGCGCTCCTCGGCGGACCCGTCACGGCCGACGAGGGACAGCAGGTCGTAGGTCATCTCCGGCGTGACGACCGAGACGAGCAGGTCCACGTCCGCGCGGCCCTGGTGCAGGATCGACAGCGCCTCGTCGAGCACGCAGAGCGGGTCCGCGCCGTCCTCGACGGTGATGTCGCCCGCGTAGGCGGCGGAGTACCCGAACGGGTGCTGGAACACCAGGCCGTCCGTCGAGGCCACGCCGGGCAGGTCGGCGATCTGGTCGAACAGCACGGCGTCGGGCACCGCGCCCTCGGTCCCGGTGTCGGAGGCGTCCTCGCCCACCCCGCGCACGCAGCCGGAGAGCAGGACGACGGAGGCGCAGGCGGTCAGCGCCAGCAGGCGGCGGTGCGTCATCGGGTGCTCACGTCCCATCGCGTCACGGTGCCGGGCTCGCCGGTGAAGAACTGCTGCGCACCCTCGCGCCACGCCTGGACGGACGGGTCGTCGGAGGCGTCCACCATCGCACCGGTCTGGGCGTACACGTCGGTGCCGTGCGCGGCGCCGACGGACGCGTCCGGCAGCACGCCGTTCGCGGCGGTGCCGAGGTCGCGCTCGACGGTCACCCAGTTCGCCCGGTCGGGGTTCTCGCGGCCCTCCAGCATGGGGACGGCGTCCTGGTCGTGCTCCAGCGACAGCACGGACACGTCCGGGGGGATGTCGAACCGGGCGATCGGCGAGCCGCCGGTGACCACGCTCCGCACGGCGAACTCCTCCCGGAACGCCGGGTCGGAGGCGAGCGCCGCGGCGGTGATGCCGCCCTGGCTGTGCCCGGTGAGCATCACCGGGTCGCCCGGCCTGATCCCGGCCTCGCGCATCGCCTGGGCGACCTGCTGCTGCATGAGCGTCGAGTCGCCCGCCATCAGCCGGACGTTGGTCGTGAGGTCGACGGGGTTGCTCCCGCGCTGGGGCCCCCACTCCTGCGTCCCGGGGATCTGCACGATGTAGGAAGAGGTGCCGTCGGGGTTGGTCACCTGCACGATCTGCACCTCGCCCTGGTCGGCACCGAGCATGTTCTGCTGCTGGAAGATCTCCTCGACGGAGGTCGGGGCGCGATCGGGGCCGAGGGTCTCCGCCAGCGACACCCCCATCTCCCCGGTGTCCCCGAACATCCCGAACATCCCGCCCGCGTTCACCAGTCCGCCCACGGCGTCCTCGTAGGACGCGGTCGGCCACTTCCCGCCGGACAGGACGTAGGGCAGCGCGAGCCCGCCGAGCGGCCCGCCGAGCAGGCTGCCGAGGCTCCACGTGGTGCCCTGCACGAGGCTGGGCGCCACCTTGGTCAGGCTCTCCAGCAGCCACGGGTTGTCGTACAGCGCGTCCATGGCGCCGTCGCCGAGCGCCGCGAGGTCCACGTTCTGCACGGCCAGCGCCAGGGCGGGCCAGGTCGCGGGGTTGCCGAGCACGACGAGCCCGCCCCCGACGAGCAGCACGCCGCCGCCGAGCACCAGCCCGGGCAGCGCCGCCCCGAGCGCGAAGCCCGCGGCGTGCTGCAGCGCCTCCATGACCTGCTGCTGCGTCGCGTCCACGAACTCGTAGGTGGTGGCCGAGGCCCGCAGCACGATCGCGGACGCCTCGAGCCCGGTGGACACGATCAGCAGCCCGTTCACGCCGATCGTGGCGCCCGCGACCGCTCCGGCGACCTGGGCGACCTCGACCGGGCACAGCAGCGTCGCGACGGTGACGTCCTGGTGCACGGCGACGGCGGCGACGGACCCGCTCCACGCGCGGACGTCGTCGCCCGCGTCGTCGAGCAGCCCGGCCTGGGACCGCAGGTCCTGCAGGCGGGCGCCCACCCCTCCGGCGCCGCCGCTGACGACGATGTCCCCGCTCACGCGTCCCCCTCGGCGGCGGCCGTGAACCGGCCGGTCAGGTCGTACAGCAGTGCCGTGCGGATGTCCTCGCGGCTGCGAGGGGTGTGCACGACGTGGGCGTCGGCGGTGCGGGTGAGCTCGACCCACCCGGCGTCGCAGCGCAGCAGGCTGAGCGTCGACACGTCGTCGCGGCCCCTGCTGCCGACGGAGATCACCAGGCTGCCGCTCATGGTCCGCACGGCGGCGTCGACCACGGCGGGCGGGCCGTCCCCGCCGATCTCGGCGGACAGGGCGTCGAGGACCGTGGCGTCACCGGTGCGGATGGCCTGGGCGAGGGCGACGGTGAGCTCCTCGGGGACCGACGCCGGGGCGGCGGCGACGCGGACCGGTGCGTCGGGCACGTGGCGCAGCACCTCGTCGACGAGATGTTCCACGGGGAACGCGCTGACCTCGACCCCGGGGCGCGGGGTGGTGCCGCGCAGGCCCGCACCGGGGACGACGTCCACGCCCCGGGCGAGACCCGACCCTGCCCGGGGGTCGGACCACAGCACGGCGAGCAGCGCGCGCTCGTCCGCGGCGGCGGCGACCTCGACGGTCACGAGCGCCGCACCGGCGCCCTCGACGGCCGCGCGCAGGACGGGGTCGACCTCCGGGTCGCCGTCCTGGACCACGGGGACGCCCCGTGCGGGCGTCGCATCCGGGTCCGGCTCGGCAGGCGGCGTCACGGGGGAGCCGTCCCGGTCGACGGGCAGGACCGCGGCCCAGCCGGGCAGGCCGGGCACGCCCGCGCTCGCGGCCGCCCACTCGCGCTCGTCGAGGCGGGCGCGCAGGGCGCCGTCGAGGGGTTCGAGGGTGCGCGGCATCAGCGCCACCCGATCCGGTCGGCGAGCGCCGACCAGTCCGGCGCGCCCGGGGCGGGCAGGCCGCCGGCGACGGTGCCCAGCACGCCACGGGCGGCGTCGCGCGCGGCCTTCTCGGCGCCGGTGAGGACGTCCTCGGCGACGTCACCGAGCCGGTTGACGGTGCGGCGGGCGTCGTCGATGCGGTCCTCCACGAACTGCATCGCCCGCTTGATCGCGGCCTGCCGTGCCTCGAGCTCGTCGGCGAGGTGCTCCAGCGCGGTCGCGGTGCCGAGCACCTCGTCCCGCGCCGACGCCACGCGCTGCCCGTGCTCGGCGAGGCGCTCGCGGTACCGGTCGGCGGCGACGCCGACCCACTCGATGCCGGCGCCGGAGCGCACGCGGTCGCCGGTGCGCCCGACGTCCTCCGCCATGGAGCGCAACCGGCGCGCGTGCGCCCGGATCGCCTCCGGATCTCCCCCTGCTGCCATGGCCTGGAGTCTAGGAAGAGGTCAGGGGCCTGCGGCAACCCCGACCACCCGTCCTGTGGACGACCGAGGGGCCGACCACCCACGCGGGTGACCGGCCCCTCGGGCGCGCGGCTCAGCGGTAGTTGATGAACTGCAGCGCGGCGTCGATGTCGTCGGCGCCCTTGAGCAGCGCGATGACGGCCTGCAGGTCGTCACGGCTCTTGGCGGTGACGCGGACCTCGTCGCCCTGGATCTGGGTCTTGACGCCCTTGGGGCCCTCGTCGCGGACGAGCTTGGTGACCTTCTTGGCGTTCTCGGAGGACAGGCCCTCCTTGAGGGTGCCCTCGAGGCGGTACTCCTTGCCGGACGCCTTGGGGTCGCCGTCGCCGGTGTCCAGGGCCTTCAGCGAGATGTTCCGCTTGATGAGCTTGGTCTGGAACACGTCGAGGACGGCGCGGACGCGCTCCTCGGAGTTCGCGACCATGACGATCTTCTCGCCGCTCCACGCGATGGACGCCCCGACGTTCTTGAAGTCGTACCGCTGGGCGATCTCCTTGACGGCCTGGTTCAGCGCGTTGTCGACCTCCTGGCGGTCGACCTTGCTGACGACGTCGAACGACGACTCGCTCGCCATGACTCTCCTCCTGCGGTGTGGTGCGGGGACTGCTCTGACGCGGGACCCGGGGGCCGGTTTCGGTCTGGGCCCGAACCCTTGCTATCCTTCCATCCGCACGTCGGAGACGCAGTCACCGCACGCGCATCCCCGGCGGGTTACCCGAGTGGCCAAAGGGGGCTGACTGTAAATCAGCTGGCATCGCCTACGGGGGTTCGAATCCCTCACCCGCCACGCGATGTACGACAGGGCGTCCTCCTCCGGGAGGGCGCCCTGTCGCCGTCCCGGGGTCGTGCGGCACACTGGTGCGGGGCGCCGCGGGCTGGTCGGAGGCCGATTTCGCACCACACGTCGGACCGTGTAGCCTAGTCCGCGCTGCCCCGATAGCTCAGTGGTAGAGCACTTCCTTGGTAAGGAAGAGGTCACGGGTTCGAATCCCGTTCGGGGCTCTGTGGTGTGCCGCAGGTCAGGACCGCCGTCCTGGCCCGTGGTGCATCCGAGGCGGGGTAGCTCAGTTGGCGAGAGCGCACGACTCATAATCGTGAGGTCGCGGGTTCGAGCCCCGCCCCCGCTACAAGGACTGAACCAGTCGCGCGTGTGCGCGGCGTCGACGATCGCAAGCGCTGTCTCGGCGCGAAGGGTGGCAAGACCATGGCCAGCAAGAGCTCGGACGTCCGTCCGAAGATCACGCTCGCGTGCACGGAGTGCAAGGAGCGGAACTACATCACGAAGAAGAACCGTCGGAACGACCCCGACCGTCTCGAGATGAAGAAGTTCTGCCCGCGCGACGGCAAGCACACGGTCCACCGCGAGACCCGCTGACCCAGCGCACCCACCGTGGCCGTCAACCCTGAGTACGCCGGACGCGCGTACCCGCCGAACGAGGCGTACGAGGTCGGCCGCGAGAAGATCCGCGAGTTCGCGGAGGCGGTCGGGGCGACGCACCCGGCCCACACGGACGTCGACGCGGCGCGAGCACTCGGGTACCCCGACGTGATCGCGCCGCCGACGTTCGCCGTCGTCGTGGCGCAGCGCGCCGAGGCCCAGCTGATCAACGACCCGGACGCCCGGATCGACTTCACGCGGGTCGTGCACGCCGACGAGCGGTTCATCCACCACCGCCCGGTGCACGCCGGTGACCGCCTGGTCACCGTGCTGCACGTGGACGCGGTCACCGAGCGCGCCGGTCTGTCGATGGTGACGACGCGCGCCGTGATCTCCGCCGAGGACGGTGAGCCCGTCGCCACCGTGACGTCCACCCTCGCCGTGCGGGGAGAGGACGCCTGATGGCCCTGCCCGCGCTCGCCGACCTGGCGGTCGGCCAGGAGGTCGCCCGCCGCGAGGTCGCGGTCGACCGGTCGCGCCTCGTGCGCTACGCCGGCGCCTCCGGGGACTTCAACCCGATCCACTGGAACGAGCGGTTCGCGACCGAGGTCGGCCTGCCCGGCGTCATCGCGCACGGCATGTGGACCATGGGTGCGGCCGTCCAGGTCGTCGTGGACTGGCTGGGCGACCCCGGCGCGGTGCTCGACTACCAGACGCGGTTCAGCCGCCCCGTCCCGGTGCCCGACCCGGGCGCCGCCGCCGTCGAGGTCGTCGCGGCCGTCGGTGCCCTGGACCCCGAGTCCGGCACCGCCCGCATCGACCTGACGGTGACCGCGGCGGGCAGCCGCGTCCTGGCCAAGTGCCAGGCCCTCGTCCGTCTCTCCTGACCCCTGCGGTCCGGTCCGGGCGCCCCTGCCCACCGGGCACCGCCGCCTGTCCGGGAGCGGGTCGCCGAACGTGTCGGCCCGCCCGGGGGCGTCAGCGGGGGGCGGGGCCCGTGGTGGTGCCGGTGCGGAGCGCGACCGGGAGCACCTCGTCCTCGGGGGTCTCGCCCGCGAGGATCCGACCGACCGCGAGACCCACGGCGGCGCCCTTGTCGGCGATGGGCTGCACGACCGTGGTGAGCACGTCGGGGGCCAGCCACGGCAGGTCGAGGCCGTCGAACCCGGCGACCGACACGTCCTCGGGGACGCGCAGCCCGAGCTCGCGGGCGCCGAGCACGACGCCGGACGCGAGCAGGTCGGACTGCGCGACGACGGCGGTCGGTCGCGACCCGACCGGGCCGGCGAGCAGGGCGCGCGCGGCGGCGGCGCCGTGCTCGACCAGGGAGGCGGGGGTCTCGTAGACCGCGACGGGCTGCACGCCCGCGTCGACGAGGCCGTCGAGCCGGCGTCGGGGGATGCTCCACGCGATGTCCTGCAGCCGGGCGGTGTCGGCGAGGCCGCCGCGCCGGTCCGGGCCGAAGGGGAGCGTGACGGTGGCGACGCGCTCGTGGCCGAGGTCGCGCAGGTGGGCGGCGAGGTCGGCCATGCCGCCGCGGTCGTCGATGCCGACGGTGACGACGTCGGTGAGGTCGTGCCCCTCGACCACGACGACGGGGATGCCGCGTCGGGCGAGGGCCTCGAGGGTGGGGTCGTCCAGGGTGCCGCCCCAGAGCATGACGGCGATGTCCATCGCGGCGGACTCGACCAGCGGGTCGACGGCGGGCTGCTCGGGGCTGGTGGGTCCGGGGATGAGCAGGACGCCGAGGCCGAGCGGGGTGATGGTGTCCACGAGCCCGTCGAGGAGCTGCACGGCGACGGGCTCGCGGAACGCCCGGCGCAGCGCGTCGCCGACGACGACGCCGACGATGCCGGACTTCCCCGAGCGGAGCTGGCGACCGAGCGGGTTGGGGCCGGAGTAGCCCAGCGAGGCGGCGGCGTCGAGCACGCGCTGCTTGGTGGCGTCGGCGATGGGTCCGGCGCCGGAGAACGCGAGCGACGCGGTGGACACCGAGACCCCTGCGGCGGAGGCCACGTCGGCCAGGGTCGGGCGGTGGGACACCGGCACGCCTCCGGACTCGGGCTGGGGGGTGAAGGCGCGGCCGGTCCCGAGAAGCCGGTTGACGCCGCCGTCAGCGTACCCGCACACTGGATCGCCTCCCCGAATCGTTTCGACCGCGCCCGTCCGCGACGGCCTCGAATCGATTCGATAAGGGCCCGTGACGAGCTCGTCACCACCGCTTGACCCTTCCCCCGACGATGCCTTCCTGACTTGGAGCTGCCGTGAGCCAGCCGCGTTCCCGCACCGGGCGCGCCCCCCTCCGCCCGGCCAACCGCCGGCCCCGACCGGAGGGTCCCGTGACCGGCGCGCGCCGCCCGTCCGGCCGCCCCGGACGCGGGGCGACCCCGCACCTGCCGGTGGACCCGGCCGTGCAGCGGGCGCGGTGGCTGCTCATGGGGCTGTTCGCGCTCAGCGGTCTCATGCTGTCCGGCTGGCTGGCGCGGCTGCCCGCGGTGCGCGACGCCCTGGACCTGGGGACCGCCGAGCTCGGCGGCCTGCTCATCGCCGGCTCGGTCGGCTCGCTCGCGACGGTGTCCGTGGCGGGCGCCCTGGTGAACCGGTACGGCGGCCGCGTCGTGCTCTACGTGTCGATGGTGGCGTTCGCCGCCGCGTACGTGCTGATCGGCGTCGGCCCGACCATCGGCTCCGTGCCTGTGCTGACCGTCGGCATCTTCCTGTCCGGCGTGGGCTTCGCGATCGGCAACGTCCCGCTGAACGTCGAGACCGCCGCCGTCGAGCGCCGGATGGGCCGCACGGTCCTCCCGCAGTTCCACGCGGCGTTCTCCATCGGCTCGGTGCTCGGCTCCGGCATCGGCGCGCTGTGCGCGATGGCGGGCGTGCCCCTGCTGGCGCAGTTCACGGCGACCGCCGTGGTCGGCACGGTGTGGCGCCTGCTGTCCGTCCCGGGCGCCGTCATCGAGTCGCTGCCGCCCGACCGCGCCGCCGCCCTGGCGGCCCGGGAGGCGCGGGCCGCCGGGCTGCCGCCCCGCGAGGCCGGGATCGCCGGCC
>NZ_RFFI01000117.1 GCF_003696205.1 Cellulomonas triticagri | reverse complement strand
TCGGCGAGCTCGGCCGCCGCCGTGGCGCGCCGGTCGGCGTCGAGGGCGTGCGCGACCTCGCCGCGCAGCCGCACGGTCGTGCGCGGGGCGGGACGCTCCGCGGTGAGCCGGGCGAGGGCCTGGAACGCGTCGTACGCGGAGGCGCCCCACGGCTCGCGCACCAGGTGCAGGCCGTCGACGTAGCCGCGCAGCCGCTCCCGGCGCTCGACCAGGGCACGGCGCAGCTCGCCCGCCGCGCGCGGGTCGCCGGGGTCGACGTCGAGCGTCATGCCGCCGAGGAGACGCCGCGCGGAGGCGAGCCGCCAGGCCGCGTCGGGGGCGACGTCGAGCAGCACCTCACCGACGCCCAGGTGCTCCAGGCGCTCGCGCAGGGCCACGGCGGCGCGCCGGTGCCCGGGGACGTAGAGGACGGTGCGTCCGTCGGCGGCGGCGTCGGCCACCAGCGCGGCGAGCGTGCCGGTGACGTCGCTGTCCGCCGGGGCGTCCACGAAGACGTGGCTGCCCCCGGCGACGACGTCGAGCACGTGCTGCTGCGCGGGGTCGAGGTCGCCCACACCACGCTCGGTCGCGGGGTCGCGGTCGCCGCGCGCCGGGGCCGGGATCTCGACCGCGAGCTGCTCGACGGCCCCGGTGACGCCCGCGAGCGCCGCCACGACCTCGTGCCGCTCCAGGGCGGGCGCGAGGCGGTCGAGGTCGTCCACCAGCACCTGCCCCGGGTGCACGAACGTGCCGACGACGATGCGGTCCACGAGCTGGAAGTCGTCCAGCACCGCCGCCCCGAGGGAGGTCAGGCGTGCGATGGCGTCCCGCGGGTCGAAGCCGGAGCCGGTGAAGGCGCTGCGGGCGACCGCACCGGGGTCGATGAGGGCGCCGCGCGAGCGCAGGGCGCGGCCGAGCACCGGGTTGACCTCGAGCGAGGGCTCCAGGGTCAGCTCGTAGTCGCTCTCGGCGGTGCCGCGGGCGCGCAGCGACACCGGGCGCAGCAGCACGGGAGCGCGCACCCGGCGGGGCGCACCGGCGGCAGGGGCCTCGGTGTCGCCGTCGGTTCCGGCGGCGCCCTGCTCGCGGGTCGCGGTGGCGATCGCGGCGACGTCGTCGGTCGCGACGTCGGGGGTGCTGCGCTCGGTCCACGACGCGATGCCGATGGCGAGGTAGGTCGGGGCGATGCCGTACTGCTGGGCGTACGTGGCGGCGCGCGCGGCGACGGCTCGGGCGCGGCGGCGTGCGCTCGCCAGGGCCGCGCCCTCGCGGACGAGGTTCGACAGCCGGGTCTCGCGGCCCGCGAACAGCTGGGCGGTGCCCGAGGGGTGCGCGGCGGACAGGTCGAGGGCGGCCTCGCCGAGCAGCTCGACGTCGGCCAGCGTGGAACCACCGGCGGCCTCGACCAGCGCGGCCCGCCAGGTCCCGGTCGCACCGGCGACGAGCTCGGCGGCCGAGGGCGGTTCGACGAGGACGGGACCGGCCGCGGGGGCGGCGTCCCCGGCGGCGTCGGCGGTGTCCGCACGGTCGGGGCTGGCGCCGTCCGTTCCGGTCGACGGGGCGGGCGGGGTCGCCGGTGTGCCCGGGACCGCCTCAGGGGCGGCCGGTTGCCCGAGGGCGGGACGGCGCGCGGGGACCTTCACCCGCAGAACGCTAACCGCAGCGGGGCCCGAGCGGGGGTGTGACGCGCCGCCGCACCGGGTGATCGGGGCGTGATCACGCGGGATCGTGCGGCGCGGAGGGGGCTCACCCGAGGGCTCGACGTCAGGACGGAGCGGGGAGGTAGTCGACGGTGCGCACCGCGCAGGGGGCAGGCGATGCGCACCGTCGAGCAGAACTATGGCCCGGGGGTGGTGCAGCGGTCAACAACCTGGCCTCCCCTCGGGTGAACGCTCACACAGGCTGGTCACAGACGCGGGACGTCGTCGCTGGTCGGAGGCCGGGGCTTGTGAGGCAGATCACCCGGTGCCGTGGGCCGCGGATCCCGACCACGCGGTCGTCCGGACGGACCTCAGGCCGGCGACGAAGTCACCTGGGACGCGGACGGTGCGGCGGCCGCCACGGTGCTCGGCACGATCGGCTCGGCGCCTCGGCGCGGTCGGCCCGGCACGGTTGGCTCGGCGCCTCGGCGCCTCGGCGCCTCGGCGCGGTCGGCCCGGCACGGTTGGCTCGGCGGCTCGGCGCGGTCGGCCCGGCGGCTCGGGGCGTCCGGCTCAGGGGCGTGGCGCGCGTCCATCGGGGCTCGGGCGTCCCGCCCGGTGCGTCGCGCCGCCTGCGCCGCGGCGGCGCTCTCGACCGCCCGATGAGGACGGCCGACGGGACCTGTCAGCCGCTGCAGGTCCCGCCGGCCAGATCTCCATTCCAGGCCAGCACCACCACCCACCAGCACCGTTGAGTGCTCCACGCGGCGCGAACTAGGTGCCGATCGCCCATCGAGGCGTCCCTGTTGAGGGGTGGGTCGCACCCACGAGACCCGCGGGTGAGTGGTGGGGCCGCGCCCCGCTCAGGGCTCGCGCCACCCCAGCAGGTCGGCGCGTCCGCCGAAACCGAGCTTGCGCAGAGCGCGGCTCATGTGGTTCTCGACGGTCCGCACGCTGAGGTGCAGCCGGTCCGCGATCAGCCGGTTGGAGAGCCCCTCCTGCGCGAGCACCGCCACCTCGCGCTCGCGCGCGGACAGCGGCTCGGCGCGCGCGGACCCGCGACGCACCGGCTGCACGGCCGCCGGGCCGGTGAGCACGACCCCGGGCGCGGCGCGTTCGGGACCGGCGAGCTCCTGCCCCGCCCGGACGAGCTGGGGCGCCACCGCCGTGTCGGTCCGCGGCAGCGCGGCGACCGCGGCGTCCACGTCCCGTTCGGAGACGGCGAGCAGCAGCTGGATGTAGGGCTCGACGAGGGGGATGTCGGTGCGTGCGAGGACGTCCCGCACGTACTCGGCCCGTGCGGGCGTCAGCGAGACCGTCCCCCCGGCCCAGGTCATGAGCGCGGGCTGCAGCAGCCCCTCCTCGGCGTACCGACGCCCGGCCTGCCAGGCGGTCTGCGCGGCGCCCTCCGCGTCCCCCTCGGTGGCGACGGTCACGACGTGCGCGAGCACGCGCATCGACCGCAGCAGCGGGTGGTAGGTGCGCGGGGTCTTGTCGAGCTCCCGGACCAGCACCTGAGCCAGCGTGACGTTGCCCGCCTGCGCCTGCAGGATCGCGCCGACGGTGAGCCCGCGCCGGTAGAAGGTGGTCTCGATCGGCCCGGCGGGCCCGAGGCGCAGCGCGGTGCTGACGACGCGCCACGCGGCCCGGGTGCGCCCGCTGTGCAGCAGGACCTCGGCGAGCGCGCACGCGTGCACCCGGATGCCGAGGGAGTCCACCGCGTCGTAGGCGGCGTCCAGCATCCGGCGCAGCCACCGCTCGGCCTCCTCGGTGCGGCCCGCCATCGCCAGCGCGATCCCGCGCACGGCCGCGAGGTAGTGCCGGGGCTCGGGCTGCGCGTCGGCGAGGTCGTGCGCGTCGCACACCCGCACGGCGTGCTCGGGGCGTCCGCTCTCGAGCAGGGCCGCCGCGCGCACGACGACGTCGACGCCGCGGAACGACCGGATGGCACTGGCAGCAGCCGGGGCGGCGACGACGACCTCCGGGTCCGCACCCTCCTGGAGCTGGGCCAGGAGATCGCCCTTGAGGTCCCGCAGCGCCTCGAACTCGGTGAGGTCCGCGCCGCAGGTACGGATCTCGGCGTCGATCTCCTCGGGGCTCGCCCCCTCCCAGCCGCGCCAGCGCGCGCGGTACTGCCCGTGCGCCAGGTACTCGGCGGGGCCGTCGCACTCGGTGGGTCGGGTCGTCTCGAAGACCGTTCGCAGCTGGTCGCCCGCGGGGCGGCGCATGAGCAGCGCCAGGTAGGCGTTGGCGGTGCGCAGAGACGGCGCCTCGAGCCAGGCGGCCCGCAGCGACGACTCCTCGACGGCGGCGCGCTCGTGGATCAGACCGGCGAGCTCGGCGGTCCACCGCCAGTACTCGTCGCCGTCGCCGACGGTGTCGCGCAGCAGCACGGTGCTGAGCTCGTCCTCCTGCGCGCGCTGCGGCAGGATCGCGGAGCCGACGCCGGCGTCCACCCGGTTGGCGAGCTGCCGCCTGCGGTGCGCGCTGGTGCGCTCCCGCATCGCGCGGGCCACGGCCGGCGGGGCCACCCCGACCATCTCCCCCGCGCCCGCGACGTCCAGGCTGACGACGCGGCCCGACTCCACGAGCTCCTCGAGCAGCGGCGGGGCGACCAGGCGCCCGGCGGTCTCCGCCGGGAGGGGGCCGAGGCCCGCGAGCAGCTCCAGGGCGTCGACGAGCTCCGTCCGCGCGCCCGAGAGGAACACGTGAGCGACGGTGTCCACCGGCACCTCGTCGAGGGTCCCGGCGTCGACCCACATCTCGTCGACGCGGTCCAGGGCGCCGACCGCCCGGGCGGCGTCCGTGAGCGCGACCACGGCGCGCGGGTTGCCGCCGGTCTGCGCCATGACGGAGGCCGTCAGCCCGGCGTCCGCCGGCGCCCCGAGGACGGCGCCGAGGAGGTTCGCGACGCCCCGGAACCCGAACGGCGGGATGCGCACCTCGGCGGGAGCGCGGTCGGCGAGGACCTCGCGCATGGCGGCGGTGGGGCGGCGCAGCGGGTCGACGGTGGTCGTCGCGACGAGCACGCTCTGGGTGCGGGCGAGCACGCGGCGGACGACCGCGAGCGTGCCGGCGTCGACCCGGTCCAGGTCGTCGATGAGCAGCAGGCTCCGCCGACCGGCGAGCTCCTCGGTGAGCCAGGCGGTGAGCGCCGTCTCGTCCGAGGTGCGGGGTGGCACGGAGGCGTGGTCGAGCAGCGCGGACAGCGGACCCGACCCGCTGGAGCGGAGCAGCATGCCCTGGCGCCCGCGCCGCGAGGCGTCGGCCAGCAGCGCCTCCAGGACGGTCGTCTTGCCGGACCCGCGGTCGCCCCGCAGCAGCACGTCCCGCCCGAGCGGCATCCACCGCTGGACCGCCGCCATCGGCACGGCGAAACCCTCGACCTCCATGACCGGCACTCCCCTCTCGCTCCCGAGTGCCCAGGGTCCGCCGCCGCACCACTCAACCCGAGTGGTGCCACCACCTACGCAGCAGCAGCGTGCTGGACAGCACTCAGCACGGGGATGCAGCCCGGGCAGTTGTTGAGGGGTGCCGTCACCACCTACCCCACGCACGGCGGGTCCCGGTGAGGTGGTGCGGCGCCGCTCAGGCGCGTGGGTGCAGGCGTGCCCCGGGGATGACCGGGGCCGGCAGCGGCGGGTGCGGGTGCCGGGCGACGCGGCCGAACCGCGGCGCCGGGGCGGAGCCGTCCGCGATCTCCGCCTGCCACTGCGTCCGCGCCGCCACGACCTCGTCGTGGTCCCGGCCGATGAAGTTCCACCACATGACGACCTGCTCGCCGAGCGGCAGCCCGCCGATCAGCAGGACGCGGAGGCCGTCGCCGTCCGGCGCGGCGTACAGGGTCAGCGAGGTCGTCCCCGGTGCCCGGTACAGCAGGTGGTCCCGCGGGGCGGGGACGCCGTCCACGGTCAGGGAGCCCGCGTCGACCAGGACGGCGTGCTCGAAGGACGGGTCGACCTCGACGGTCCACGTCGCACCGGGCCGCAGCCGCACCTCCGCGCCGACGAGCGGCGAGAACGTCGGCACCGGCGACGTCTCCCCCGCCAGCGACCCGAGGAAGACCCGCACCTCGCCGCCGGCCACGGGCGTCACCGGCGGGACGTGGTGCTGGAACGCCGGGGCGACGTCGCGGTCCCGCTCGGGCAGGACCGTCCAGAGCTGGACGCCGTGCAGCACGGTGGTCGCGGGCGTCGAGTCCTCGGAGTGGCTGATCCCGTGCCCGGCCGTCATGAGGTTGAGCTCGCCCGGGCGGACCAGGCAGTGCGTGCCGAGGCTGTCCCGGTGCTCGATCTCGCCCGAGAACAGCCACGACACGGTCTGCAGCCCGGTGTGCGGGTGCGGCGGGACCTGCATGCCACCGGTCAGGGCGACGTCGTCGGGACCGTAGTGGTCGAGGAAGCACCAGGCGCCCACGAAGGACCGCGCCCGCTGCGGCAGCGTCCGCCGCACCGACATCGCCCGGACCCCGCCGAGCGGGACGTCGCGCGGCTCCAGCACCTCCGTGCCGGGCGGCAGCCCCTCGCCCGCCGGAGCGGGGGCGGGGGTGCACACGCGCTCGGTGGCGACGGCCTCCAGGTTGGTCATCTGCCGCTCCTGCTCGCGTCCGGTCCGGGCGCGCCCAGCGTACGTCGGACGACCTCGACGTCGCGGACGCCCGGGCCGAGGGACGGTGCGTCCCCCGGCGGGTGCCACCGGACCACCTCCGCGGGTCAGGGCGCCTCACCGGGGGCGAGGCCCGCCCACGGGTCGACCGCGACACCCCAGGCGTAGCCGCCGAGCCCGGCGGCGACCGTCACGAGCCCCCAGAACCCCGCGAGCAGGAGGGTACGCACGCCCGGCGCCTCGACCGCGCGGGCGAGCGCCCGGCCGAGCGGCACGGTCACCACCCACGCGACGAGGAGCGCCGTACCGGTGGGGACGCCCCGCACCAGCGCCACCGCACCGAGCACGGCGAGCGGCGAGCAGACCACGGGCAGGAGCACGGGGCTGCGCAGGGCGGAGAGCACGTCGGCATCGTGCCCACGGTCGCCCTCCTCGTGGGACCGGATCCGGAGGACCTGCCGACGGCCTGCACCCGATCTCCCCGAGCCGTGCCCGAACCGGCCCACGACGGGCGAGGTCGGTGCCGTCGGGCGCAGGGGGACGCCCACGGGACGACGCGCCGCCGGGGCGGGGGTCGCGCTGGTCGCGCTCGTGCTCGCGGAGTGCGTCCGGAGGTCGACGGGTCGTGCGCCGAGTCGTCCGCCGTGCGGTGCGGGGTCCACGCGGTGACCGTGACCGACCGCGGACCCGCGCCCACGGCATCAGGTCTCCCCGTCGTCCCGCGCGGGCGTGCGGCCGTAGCATCGCCGCGATGCGTCCCGACCCCGCCGACCCCGTCCGGCCCGCCGCCGGGGCACCCGCCCGGGACCTCGTCGCGCGGCACCAGGCGCTCGCCGCCCGGGCGAGCGACGTGCTCGACCACCTCGACGCCGCGACCGTCCGGGTCGCCGCGCTCGTCGAGGCCGACCGCGAGGCCCGGGTCCGGGCCGAGCTCGGCCGGGTCGCCGTCGAGCAGCTCGGCGCCATGACCGACCGGAACCTGCGGCTGCGCGCGCTCGCCGACGCCGGGTACGCGACCGCCGCCGACCTGCTCGGCGTGCCCGCCGCGACGCTGGACGCTCTGCCCGGCGTCGGGACACAGACCGCGCGCAGCGTCGTCGCCGCCGTCGAGCAGCTCGCCGACGCGGTTCGCGGCGGCGTGCCCGTCCGGCTCGAGCTGGACCGCTCCGGCCGCCCCGACACCGCCGCGACCGCCGAGGTGCTGCGGCTGCTCGACCGGCTGCTGCGGCTGCGCCCCGTGGTCGAGCCGCACCGCACGGCGCTCGCCGACTACGCGTCCGCCGTCGCCGTGCACGCGGCGTCCGCCGCGCCCGCGACCGGGCGGCTGCGGTTCGCGCTCACCCGGCGGGCGGGCAAGGAGCGGGCACGTCGTGCGCTCGACGCCCTGACGGGGTGGGAGCCGGTCGTCGCCGACGGGCTCGGTGCCACCGTCGACCGGCTCGCCGACGCCTGCGCGGCCCCCGACACCGACGGGCCCGCGCTGTGGGACGTGCTGGAACGCCGCAGCGTCGAGCTCTACACGGTGCTCGGCAGCATCGTGCCGCTGGCGCAGGACGTGCTGGCCGCGCGTGGGATGCTCACCACCGAGCTCGCCGAGCGCGTCACCGCGCACCCGCTCGACCAGTCGATGCTGCGGGTGCCGCTGCGCGGGTACCAGGAGTTCGGGGCGCGGTTCGCGCTCAACCAGGGGCGGGCGCTGCTCGGCGACGAGATGGGCCTCGGCAAGACCGTCCAGGCGCTCGCCGTCCTCGCCGACCGCGCCGCCGCCGGGCACACCCGGTTCCTCGTGGTGTGCCCCGCGAGCGTCCTCGTGAACTGGCTCCGCGAGGTCGACGCGAAGACCACGCTCGCCGCGCACCGGCTGCACGGCCCCGCCCGCGCCGAGGCGCTCGCGCGCTGGCAGGCCGAGGGCGGCGTCGGCGTCACGACGTTCGAGGGGCTGGCGCACGTCCCGCTCGACGGCCCGGAGGTCGCGGTGCTCGTCGTCGACGAGGCGCACCAGGTCAAGAACCCCGCGGCCAAGCGCACCACCCTCGTCGCCGCGTGGGCCGAGCGCGTGTGGCGGGTGCTGCTCATGACCGGCACCCCGATGGACAACCGCGTCGAGGAGTTCCTCGCGCTCGTCGGCCTCCTCGACGCCGACCTCGCCGCGAGCATCCCCCGGCACGCCGGGCTCGTCGGCGCCGACGCGTTCCGCCGCGCCGTCGCCCCCGTCTACCTGCGCCGCAACCAGGCGGACGTCCTGGTCGAGCTGCCCGACCTCGTCCAGGTGGACGAGTGGGAGGTCCTGACCGACGACGCGGACACGGTCTACCGGCAAGCCGTCGCGAGCGGGAACTTCATGGCCATGCGCCGTGCCGCCTACCTCACCGACCACTGGACCGGGTCGAGCAAGCTCGTCCGGCTGCACGAGATCCTGACCGACGCCGCCGACAACGGGCACCGCACCGTCGTCTTCTCCTCCTTCCGGGCCGTCCTCGACCGGATCGAGGGCATGCTGCGCGCCACCGGGCAGCACCCGCGCCTGCACGGACCGCTCACCGGCGACGTCCCCGCCTCGCAGCGGCAGCAAGCCATCGACGCGTTCAGCACCGGCCCCGCCGACGGGGTGCTGCTCGCCCAGATCGCCGTCGGCGGCGTCGGGCTCAACCTCCAGGCCGCGTCCGTCGTCGTGCTCTGCGAACCCCAGCTCACCCCCTCCGCCGAGGCCCAGGCCGTCGCCCGCCTGCACCGCATGGGCCAGATCCGCACCGTCGTCGCGCACCGGCTGCTCGCCGAGGACGGCGTGGACGAACGGATCGTGGACCTGCTCGCCGCCAAGCAGCAGGCGTTCGACGCCTACGTGCGGGAGTCGTCCGTCGCGGCCGCCGCCGTCGCCGCCGTCGACGTCACCGAGGCCGGGCTCGCCCGGGAGGTCGTCGCGATGGAGCAGGCGCGACTCGGGTACGGGCCGGTGTGGGACGCGCTCGACGCGGGCACCTGAGCGGTCAGGACGCGGTCAGGACGCCCGGACCTCCTGCGAGAACCACTCGCCCGCGAACTTCCCCGGGATGTGCACCGGCACCGGCGCCGCCCCCAGGTCCTGCTGCACGACCCGCACGACCCGCGACGCGAGCTCGTCCAGCGTCGCCCCCCACTCGGTCGGCTGGGGGAGGCTCTGCGTGAGGTCGAGCTCCTCCAGGACCAGGACCCGGGCGTCGAGCCCCGGGACGGAGAGCTCGATCAGCGGGCGCCACACCGTGCTCGGCAGCACCACCACCTCGCGCTCGTCCGGGTGCGCCGAGAACTCGGCCAGGCTCCGGGCCGTGCGGTTCAGCAGCACCAGCAGGGCGGGCGTGGTGAAGTTCTCCGACGCCAGGCGCGGGCTGCGCGACGACGCGTGGACGCCCGTCGTGGCGCTCAGCGACTGCGGCGCCTCCGCGCCGGCCGGCAGGCCACGGAAGGTGAGGCCGTCGAAGCGGGGCAGCTTGTCCATGGCGCTCAGGAAGGTCTGGGCGGCGTCACTCATGCTCGGGGGTCTCCGGGGTGTGCGGGTGGCGGGTGGTGGAAGGCTGTCCCGCCCGGCTGGGGCTCGGCGCTCCCGTCGGCGGGTCGAGCGGTTCGACCGTGCCGTCGGGTCGTCGGCGACCCGTCACCCGGCTGACGATCGGCACCTGCGCCTTGCGGAGCCCGATGTCTCCCGGGGTGCGAGGTCCGTGCGTGGCTTCGGCCTCGCGACGGGCCTTCCAGACGCGAGTGCGCTCATCCCGCTCGTCCTGGGGGAGGGCGAGCCACGTGTCGATGTCGTCGAACAGCTCACCGCTCACTCGATGACCTCTTCCAGCAGGTAGTCCGTGAACCCCCCTGGGCGGGGAGTTGCGTCCCTGACGACGAACCGCGTGCCAGGTGGCATCAGGATCTCAGCCTCGGCGCCGTAGTACGACAGCTGCTGCACATCGACGCCGGACCGACCTGAGATCGTGATGTAGGCGTTGCCACCCTCAGGACGAACTTCAGGTTTCACGGAGTGCACACGGAAGTCCTCGGCGACCGACGGTGTCGTCGTCGTGCTCCAGAAGGCGGGATCAGCCACTTCGTTGCCCACGACGTATCCCTGCACGACGTCGTCCGGGAGGTGCGTCCCCCGCAGCGTGGTTCCCGGCGCTTGCGGCAACTTGTTCATGCCGGAGACCGCGTTGTCGATGTCGGTCTGGATCCGCGCGGCCTCGTCGGGGCCGAAGGTCCTCGTCCCCCGGAGCAGCGAGTTCATGTCGTCGTATCCCTGCTGAGTGGTGTAGCGGTAGATCCCGAGCACCTCGTCCTGGGTGAGCGTGGGGTGCGTCCGTGCCACAGCGGCGGCCCACGTGTCCGGGTCGGCGCCATCGCGAGGATGCGGGATGTCGCTGATGTCTCGCAGGGCGAAGCGCGGCAGGCTCCCAGGCGTCACCGCCGCCCCGCCGGGCAACCGCCCCCGCACCCCCGCAGCGAGTCCGCTGAGCAGGTCGGACATCTCCCGCAGCAACCCGCGCAACCGGCTGACGGCCTCGATGACCGCCGTGACGCTCCGCCCGACGCGGATCGACGCCGACGCGACCCGCGCGGTCACGTCGGCGATCACCTTGGGGATGCCCGTCCCGACGGTGACGAGCGCGAACCCGGCGGCGGAGATGACGGTCCCGACGATCTGCGACAGCGTGTCCCGGACGAGGTCGTGGACGACCTGGACGATGGTGGAGCAGGTGCGCAGCGCCGACCCCATGGCGGACGCGGAGGTCCCGGCGGCGCGGGCGCGGTCGGCGAGCCCGTTCGCGTAGGCGACGTAGGCGGCGACCGAGGCCCCGGACATCGCCTCGAGGTCGGCGGTGACGACGCGGCTGAGCTCGTCCCCGGCCCCGTTCATGGCGGCGGCGACGTTGTCCCAGGTGCCCGCGAACCCGAGGACGGCCCCGGCGTCGCCGGTGAGGTCGTTGAGCCAGCCCTTGAGGGGTTCGAGGTGCTCCATGACCCAGCCGAGCCCCATGGCGATGAGGGAGCCGATCGGGTCCATGGCGGTGGCGATGGTGTCGATCGCGACGCCCGCGCCGGACAGGACGGAGCCGACCCAGTCGCCGGACTGCAGGGAGGCGTTGAGGCTGCTCAGCGAGTCGAGCAGGCCCGCGCCGCCGAACGCGGTGGAGGTGTCGACGGGCCCGACGACGAGGGGGTTCGCGCTCACCGGGGCAGGGCCCGGGCGAGCGACTGGAACCGGGTCTCGACGGCGCCGTCGACCTCGTCGAGGGACCGCGCCATGGCGCCGATCTCGGTGACCATCGCGTCGGCCGCCTCCCGGACGGCGGCGATCGCGTCGCGCGCGGCCTGGTCGGTCCCGGCGACGATGGGCGGCAGGAACGAACAGAGGAGGCCGAACGCGCCGCTGTTCAGGTCGGTGGTCTGCGCGGCGGACTGCGCGGTGCCGACGTCACCCGCGACCTGGCCGACCCGGGTGGCGTGCCGACGCAGGACGTCGGTGTCGACCTGGAATCCGTCCACGGCTCAGCCCAGCCGGGGCGCGAGCTCGGCGCGCATCTGCGCGGTCACCGGCGACTGCTCCCCGAACGCCTGGGCGGTGGCGGCGAGCGCCTGCCGGGCGGCGTCGGTAGCGGCGGCGCGGACGGTCGTCAGGATCATCGCGGACAGGTCGCGGGCGACGATCTCGGTGGCGTCGTCGGCCAGGCGCAGGTCGACGAGCTGCCCGGCGGTGTCGACCTCGACGGTGACCTCGCCGCGCGGGCTGCGGGCGCGACCGCGGATGGCGTCGACGGTGTCCTTGAAGTCCGCTGCCTGCTCCGCGCGCTGCTGAGCGGCGCGGATGTCGTCCTGCACGCGCTGCAGGGCGGCGTCGGGGTCGTCGAAGAAGCCGGTCACGTGACGCACTGTAACGGCCCGTCCGACTCCCCCGGCCGTCGTCCCCAGGACAACCACCCGCCCGCCACGACGCGCGGCCGTCAGACCGTCGCGCGCGCCGTCGCGAGCCCCGGCTCGGCGGAGAGCACGACGGTCGCCCCACCGGCCTCGACTGCCTGGAGCGTCCGGAGGCGGAGCAGACCGGGGTGCGCGTCCACGAGCCGCGCGGCGTTGGCGAGCGCACGCGTCGCCGCGACCTCGGACCGCGCCTTCTCCAGCGCGGCCTGCCCCTCGGCGCGGGCGGTGACGACGGCCGCGGCGGCGCGCCGCACCTCCGCGGGGACGACCACGTCGCGCAGGGCGAGGTCGTCCACCGCGATCCCGGCGCGCGTCGCGGCCGGGGTCACGGCGGTCAGCATCCGCCCCGGCACGGCGGCGCGGTCGGCGAGCAGCTCGTCCAGCGTGCGGCCCGCGACCTCCTCGCGGAGCGCGACCTGCAGCGCCGCGTACACGAACGCGTCGGGCTGCTCCAGCGCCTCGTTCCACGTGCGGGGCTCGGCGACGCGGACCGTCGCGAGGACGCTGACCTTGACCGACAGGCCGTCACCCGTGAGGACCTCCTGCGCGGGCAGCGTCACCAGGCGCGGGCGCAGCGGCACCCGGACCAGCCCACGACGGCGACGCGGGAACCGGTGCCGGCCGGGCTCGAGCTGCCGCTCGAACGTCCCGTCCCGGTACACCAGGACCCGCTCCCACTCCCGCACCACGACCCGCATCGCTCCGACCTCCTCCCGGTCCTCGGTCCTGCCGTCCGTCGGCTGGCACCGCACGCTCCGGCACCACGCGCCGGCGGGTACCGGGCGGTGCACGGCCGGGCGGCGCGCGGGGGACGTCCGGGAGCACCCGGGGTCGCAGACCGCCACCGCCCTGGCGGCCGCGCACCGACCGGCGGTCGGGAGTCGAACCCGAACCCTCCGCAGGGGCTTGCCACAGGAGCAGAGCTCCCGATCACACGCGCAGGACCCGCGACGGCGACGCCGTCCGGCTGCTTCCGGGAGCGAGGAGGACAGTAGGAGCGCACAGCGGTCGGGCGCCGCTCTTTTTCCCGCGGCGCCCCTGGTGGCGGCGGGCGCGACGGTGCCACGATGGTCGGCGTGGTCGGGCGTCGCCGGGGTCGGGTCGTCGCCGCCGTCGGGCTCGCGGCGGCGGTGCTGCTGCTCGCCGCCTGCGCGGCCGGAGCGAACCCGGAGGTCGGGACCGTACCACCCGGTGCGACCAGCCCGGCGGGGTTCTGGTGGGGCCTGTGGCACGGGGCGATCCTCCCGGTGACGTGGATCGTCTCGTTGTTCACGGACACCGTCAGCCCGTACGAGGTGCACAACAACGGGAACTGGTACGACGCCGGGTTCGTGCTGGGGATCTCGCTGGTGTTCGGCGGGCCGTTCGGGGCGCGCCGGGCGCGGAAGCGCTAGAGATCGGGCAGCGCGGCGAGCACGCCGTCCCCGCCCCGGGTGTGCGCGGCGAGCGGCGAGACGGGCAGCGGCCCACCCGCCTCCAGGTGCGCGGCCTGCGCGCGCAGCTGCGGGACGACGGTGCCCGCCGCCCGCACCCGGTGGGCCGCCAGCGCGTCCGCGAGCGCCCGCAGCGACGCGGGCGACGTCGTCGCCTCGTGCCCGGCCCGCAGGTCCAGGAGGGGGACGCGGGCGCGGGTCGCCCGCAGGGGTCCACGCACGTGGAGGGACACGCGACGACGCCACGCGGTGACCGTCGCGGTGGCGCGGCCGTCGAGGCGCACGGGACGGCGCCCGTCGGCGGCGAGGGTGCCGTCCGCGGGATCGAGCCGCGCGACCACGGGGCCGTTCCCGGGCGAGCGCAGGACCACCACGGCACCGGCCGTCTCCGGCCCGTCGGCGGCGGAGCCGGGGCCCGGCTCGCGCGCGAACGCCGGCACGTGCAGCGCCC
>NZ_RFFI01000116.1 GCF_003696205.1 Cellulomonas triticagri | reverse complement strand
TGCGAGGTGCTGGACCCGGCGGCCGCCGCGGCGGCGCTGGCGCGGCTCGGGCCGGACCCGGCGTCGGACGCGCAGGGGCTCGCGGGGGACGCGGCCGCCGCCGAGGTGGTGCGGCGGGTCACGACCCGGGCCACCCCGGTCGGGCAGCTGCTGATGGACCAGGCCGTCGTCGCGGGGATCGGCAACATCTACCGGGCGGAGCTGTTGTACCGCGCCCGCCTCGACCCGCACACCCCCGGTCGCCGGGTGCCCGCCGAGACCGCCCGGGCGCTGTGGGACGACTGGGCCGTGCTGCTCGCGGACGGCATCCGGACCGGCGTCATGCTGACCCGCGAGGACCTGGACGCCGACGGGCGCGCGGCCGCCCTGCGCGACGTGACGCTGCGGCACTGGGTCTACGGGCGCGGCGGCGAGCCGTGCCGCACCTGCGGGACGCCGGTCGTCGTCGAGGAGATGGCGGCGCGCAAGCTCTACTGGTGCCCGACCTGCCAGCGGTGACGGGGACGCGTCAGCGCGGTGTGCGGGTCATCGGCACGTGCGGGATGCCGTCCTCGTCGTAGTCGGCGCCGGCGCGCTCGAACCCGAACCGCCCGTACCAGGCCTCCAGGTGCGCCTGGGCGTGCAGGTGGATGGTGGCGTCCGGACGGCACAGGGTGATGCCGTGCTCGATGAGCGCCGCGGCGACCCCGCGCCCCCGCGCGGCCCCGGCGGTCGCGACCCGGCCGATGGCGGGGGCGTCGCCGTGCGCGCCGAGCACCCGGATGGTGCCGAGCACCTCGCCGTCCTCGTGCGCCCAGACCTGGAGGGTGTCGTCCAGCAGGTCCTGGCCGTCCAGGTCGGGGTAGGGGCAGTCCTGCTCGACCACGAACACGTCGACGCGCAGCCGCAGCAGCGGGTAGAGCTCGGCGGCGGTGATGGTGGCGGCGGTGCGGGTCTCGATGGTCGGTGGCACGGGCTCAGCGTAGGCGCGCGCTGGTCAGGGCAGGTGCCGGTGCGCCATGCTCACGGGAGCGGGGCCGCGGGGCCCCACCGGGAGAGGAGCGCCGCCATGAGCACCGACACCCCCGCCCGCGGGACGAACCCCGTCGTGGCGTTCCTGCAGCGCCGGTGGCTGAGCGTCCTGCTGGTGGTGCTGGCGCTGGTGTTCGTCGTGCAGAACCGGCACGAGGTCCGGATCAACTTGTTGGCGACGACGGTGACGACGCCGCTGTGGGTGGCGCTGACGGCGATGCTGGTCGTCGGCCTCGCGGCGGGGACGTTCCGCATCCGCCGCGCGTCGCGCCGCGACCGCTGAGCGTCAGAGCTCGAAGTCGGCCACCAGCAGCGGGTCGGGCTGCAGCTCGCCGACGGGCACCTCGGAATCGAGGACGTTGCCCCGGGTGGCGAGCGGGCACGCCCACGCGGGGTCGTACGCGCACGACGGGTTGTACGCGAAGTTGAGGTCGAGGACGAGCCCGCCGTCGGCCGCGCGGCCCAGGTCCGCGTGCTTGACCGTGTCCAGCAGGTACCGGCCGCCCCCGTAGGTGGTGCGGCCGGCGGTGCGGTCCTTGACCGGGATGAAGATGCCGCCGCCGTAGGTGCGCAGCGCCCACACGGACAGCCCGCCGATCCCGTCGAGCTCGACGCGGCCGACCCGGTCGAACGGGACGACGCCGTCGGTGCCGGTGGCGACCTCGAGCCGCTGCGCGGACGTGGCCCGGACCCGGACCTCGAACCGGAAGGCGGGGTCGTACGGGGCGACGGACAGCCCGCTGAACACGGCCTTCGCGGCGGGGCGCAGCGGCGACGCGGCGTGCTCCGCGAACAGCTCGTCGCGGCGCGCGACCCACTCGGCGTGCGCGGCGGCGGGGTCGTCGGCGGCGATCCGGCGGACGTCGGCGTAGGTCTGCGCGGTGCGGCGCCGCCAGTCCGCGACGGCCAGGGCGTCGAGGGCGGAGCCGAGCTGCGTCACCATGCCCTCACCGTCTCACGCGCGGGGCCTCGGGGCCGGTCGCGCGCGCCGGGGGTCCCCCAGTCGCCGCAGCGCCCGGACCTCGCGGACGGCGGTGGCGGCGCACACCAGTCCGACGAGCCACGCCCAGGTCCGGCCGCGCAGCGCGAAGGCCACGCACACGAGGGCGAGCGCGGTGGCACCGACGACCACCGCGAGGCTCGACCACCGGATCCCGCGCAGCACGCCCCCGACGCTACCGGCCCCGGCGTCCTCCACCCGTCCGGACGTGAAAGGCTCAGGCCATGGACCTGAGGATCTTCACCGAACCGCAGCAGGGCGCGACCTACGACGACCTCCTGGCCGTCGCCCGCGCCAGCGAGGACCTGGGCTTCGACGCCTTCTTCCGCTCCGACCACTACCTGTCCATGGGCAGCGGCGACGGCCTGCCCGGCCCCACCGACGCCTGGACCACCCTGGCGGGCCTGGCCCGCGAGACCAGCACCATCCGGCTGGGCACCCTCGTGACCTCCGCGACGTTCCGGCACCCGGGCGTGCTCGCGATCCAGGTCGCGCAGGTCGACCAGATGTCCGGCGGCCGCGTCGAGCTCGGCCTCGGGGCCGGCTGGTACGCCGAGGAGCACACCGCCTACGGCATCCCGTTCCCGGAGAAGCGCTTCGGCCTGCTCACCGAGCAGCTCGAGATCGTGTCGGGCCTGTGGGGCACGCCGGTCGGCGAGCGCTTCGACTTCGCGGGCGAGCACTACACGCTGACCGACAGCCCGGCGCTGCCCAAGCCGGTGCAGACCTCGCCGCTCGACCCGTCGCGCGCGGGTGTCCCGCTGATCGTCGGCGGCCTCGGCCCGAAGCGGACCCCGGCGCTCGCGGCGCGGTTCGCCACGGAGTTCAACCTGTCGTTCCCGCCCCTGGACGTCATCGGCGAGAAGCTCGAGACGGTGCGCGAGGCGTGCCGCACCATCGGGCGCGACCCGCAGACGCTCACGATGTCGACCGCGCTGGTGCTGGCCGGGGGCAAGGACGACGCCGAGGTGGACCGCCGGGCTGCGGCCATCGGCCGGGACCCGAAGGAGGTCCGCGAGGTGGGCATCGCCGGGACGCCGACCGCGATGGTCGACCGCCTGGGCGCGCTCGCCGAGCAGGGCATCCAGCGGGTCTACCTGCAGGTGCTCGACCTGCACGACCTGGACCACCTGGAGCTGGTGGCCTCGCAGGTCATGCCGCAGGTGCGCTGACCCGCGGCGTCGTCGTGGGGGGGGGGGGGCCGCGCCCCCCCGCCCCCCGGCCCCGCCCCCCCCCCCCCCCCCCCCCCCCCCCCACGACCGCGAGCACGACCAGCAGGACGTTGCGGGCCACGAGCACGAGCGTGGCCCCGGTCTGCTGCAGCGTGATCGCGTCGTAGGCGATCGGGAACACCACCTGGGTCAGCGCCGCGACGACGAGCACGAGCACCGCGGGCGTCCGCCACGCGCGCAACCCGCCCGCCCCGGGCCGGGCCAGGCCGACGACGACGGGACCCGCGAGCCAGCCGACGAACTGCGGCGACCCGACCTTGTTCGCGAGGATCAGGGTCAGCGCGACCAGCAGGGCGCCGCGCGCGAGGAACGCCGCGGTCGACGCGGCGTCGGACCGCGGCCGCAGCCAGGCCAGCAGCGCCGTCACCGCGGCCAGAGCCAGGGGCAGCACCAGCCCGAGCCCCGACGCGACCGCCGCGGTGCCCGGCCCGGCGATCTCCCACGTCGTGATCGCGTCGTTCAGCACCACCTGGACGTCGGGCCGCACCAGCCCGGCGAGCAGCCAGGGCGTCGCCGCCACGGACTCCAGCTGCAGCCCGCGGTCGCCCTGCTCGGACAGGAAGCTCGTGACGTGCCCGAGCCCGCCGCCCGCGGCGAGGGCGCCCACGACGACCACGCACACCGCGGCGGCGGGCAGCACGAGCGTCCGCCACGGGCGGCGCAGCACGAGCACGAGCGGCAGCAGCAGCGCCCCCGGGGCGACCTTGATCCACGCCCCGGCGGTGAGCAGCACCGACGCGACCACGGGGTGCCGCAGCGCGAGCGTCAGGGCGACGACGACCACGGGCGCGACGACCGCGTCCAGGCGGCCGACCGCGACGGGGCCGAGCAGCAGCAGGAACGCGAGCCACCACCACGCGCCGAGCGCGGGCTCGCTGCGCGACCGGTCCACGTCCCCGAGCACGGCCCGCGGGTCGCCGGGGCGGGGCGCCCAGCGCAGCAGCACGACCACCGCGACGGCGTTCAGCACCGTCACCAGGACCGACCACGCGACGGCGTACGGCTGGGTGCCGACCGCGTCGACCAGCGCGGGCAGCAGCATCGGCAGCACGGCGCCCGCCGGGTACACCCAGTCGCCGTCGAGCACCGGCCAGGTGCCCTGGTGCAGGCCCTGCCACATCCACCAGCGGTACAGGTCGAGGTCCCAGAACGCCTTCGCCGGGATCAGCACGGTGCCGACGTACGCGATCCAGCCGTGCACGAGCGCGAAGGCGGTCCACAGGGCGGCGCGGGAGCGCAGCAGGCGGTCGGGCACGGCACCTCCGGTCGGGGCGGGCGGGTCCGGCCCGGCGCCCACACCCTACGCGGGGCGGGTGTGCGGCGGGCGGCCGCGCGCACCGGGGGAGCAGGCCGTGGCCGGGTCCCGCGGGACCACCGGCCCGCACCCCCCGAGCGGGTGAACCGCTAGCCTGCCCAGCGGCGCGCGGACGGTCCGGCGGCGCCGACGAGGAGGCTGGACGCGTGAGCGCGATCGGGTGGCGGGTGCACGGCGACGGGAAGCAGGTCGCCCCGGGGGCGGTCGTCGCCCCGGACGAGCGGCTGTCGTGGCCGCGGACCATCGGGATCGGCATGCAGCACGTCGTGGCGATGTTCGGCGCCACGTTCCTCGTGCCGCTGCTCACCGGGTTCTCCCCGGCGACGACGCTGCTGTTCTCCGCCCTGGGGACCGTGGTGTTCCTGCTGGTCACGGGCAACCGGCTGCCGTCCTACCTGGGGTCGAGCTTCGCGTTCATCGGCCCGATCGTCGCGGCCACGGCCTCGGGCGGGCAGTCCGCCGCGGTCGGCGGCATCCTCGCCACGGGCGTGCTGCTCGCGGTCATCGGCCTGGTCGTGCACCTGGCGGGCTCGCGGTGGATCGACCTGGTCATGCCACCGGTCGTCACCGGCACCGTGGTCGCGCTGATCGGCTTCAACCTGGCGCCGACGGCGTGGGGCACGTGCGACGACGCGGGCGTGTGCAGCGGGTTCCGCGCCGCACCGGTGACGGCCGTCGTGACCCTGCTCGCGATCGTCGTGGTCGCCGTCCTGTTCCGGGGCATCCTCGGGCGGCTGTCCATCCTGGTCGGCGTCGTCGTGGGTTATGTCGTCGCGACCGTCCGCGGCGAGGTCGACTTCACGGCGGTGGGCGAGGCCGACTGGTTCGGCCTCCCGCACTTCGTGACGCCCACGTTCGAGCCGCGGCTGCTCGGCCTGTTCCTGCCGGTGGTGTTCGTGCTCATCGCCGAGAACGTCGGCCACGTGAAGTCCGTCGCGGCGATGACCGGCAAGGACCTCGACCCGCTGACCGGGCGCGCGCTGCTGGCGGACGGCCTGGCGACCACGCTCGCCGGGTTCGGCGGCGGCTCCGGCACCACCACGTACGCCGAGAACATCGGCGTCATGGCCGCGACCAAGGTGTACTCCACGGCGGCGTACTGGGTGGCGGCGGCCACGGCCCTGGTGCTCAGCCTGTCCCCGAAGTTCGGCGAGCTCATCAACACGATCCCGGCGGGCGTGCTCGGCGGGGCGACCACGGTGCTGTACGGCATGATCGGCGTGCTCGGCGCCCGGATCTGGGTGCAGAACAAGGTCGACTTCTCCAACCCCGTGAACCTCACCACCGCCGCGGTCGCGCTGGTGATCGGCATCGCGAACTTCACCTGGACCGCGGGCGACCTCACGTTCGAGGGCATCGCGCTCGGCACGGCGGCCGCCATCGGCGTCTACCACCTCATGCACGCGGTGGCCCGCTGGCGCGGCACCACCCAGGAGCCGGCCACCCCGGCCTCGGTCCCGGGAGGCACCGAGCTCGCGTGACCGCATCCCGCCGAGTGCGGAGAACACGGCCCCGGATGTCCGGTTCGCGGCTCACGTCCTCCGCACTCGGCGGGGCCCGGACGCGCGTGCGGGGACGGAGGTCGGTAGCGTGCGGCGGGAGGGGGAGCACGCATGACGGACGACCCGGGGCGCGTCGCGCTCGTCCAGTTCACGGGCACCGCGGGGGACCGCAACCCGGACGGTGCCGCGGGGGCGCGCCTGCTGGCCCGGGCGCTGGCGGCGCGCCTCGGCGTCGAGGCCGTCCCCGTCGGGCGCGAGCGCCCACGGCTGGGTGGTACCTGGGACGCCGAGCTGGCCGCCGCCCGGACGGACCTGGAGGCGGTCGCCGAGCGGTTCCGCGTGGTGCTCGCCGCCGGCGCGGCCCCGGTCGCCGCGATCAACCGGTGCGCGGTCGCGCTCGCCACCGTCCCGGTCGTCGCGCAGGCGCGAGCGGACGCGGTCGTGGTGTGGTTCGACGGGCACGGCGACGTGCACACGCCCGCCACGACCACGTCCGGCTACCTGGGCGGCCTCGCCCTCGCGGGACCGCTCGGGCTGTGGGCCTCGGGGCTGGGCGCCGGGCTGACGCCCGACCGGGCCGTCCTCGTGGGCGCACGGGACCTCGACCCGCCGGAGCGCGCGCTCGTCGACAGCACGGCCCTGACCCTCGTCCCTCCCGGTCCGGACGTCGCGGAGGCGGTCGCCGTCGCGGTCGCCGGCCGACCGGTGTTCGTCCACGTCGACTGCGACGTCCTCGAGCCCGGGATCGTGCCGACGGAGTACGACGTGCCCGGCGGGCTGTCGCTCGAGGACCTGCGGCGGTGCTGCGCCGCGCTCGCGCGCACCGAGGTGGTCGGTGTCGAGGTGGGCGAGGTCGAGTCCCGGACCGGCGACGAGAACCTCACCGGGCTGGTCGACGCGCTGGGTCCGGTGCTCGACGCCGCCGGCGCACGACCGTGACCTGGGCGAGACCCTCCCGGCCCGACGACCCACCGGCTCGGCCCACCGCTCGGCGAGCCGCGGGCACCACCCTCGCGGTCAGCCCTCGGCGGGCGGGGCCTCCTCGGCGGGGGGCTCGGTCGCCGGCGGGGGGACCGGCCGCGGGGCCGGGGTGACCTGGTCCAGGGCGATGCAGCCCTCGGGGACCGCGAACGGCTGGTCCGCGGCGAGCACGACGTCCGCCGCCGCGACCAGCGCGCTGTAGCTCGACCCGACGACGACGTCCACGGACGCGTCCTCGCGGTCGTCCAGCACGAGCTGCGGGGTGTCGAACTGCGCGGCCACGGTGTACGCCTGGGCGACGCCCTGCGTGCCGAACTGGATCAGCGCGCTGCCCGCGTAGGACTCGTAGCCCGCCTCGCGCGCGTTGCCCTCGGCGGCGATGCTGAAGCCGCGCTGGAGCAGCGCGGACGCGGTGTCGCCCGCCAGGCCGACGCGGTTGGTCGAGTTGAGCACCGTGAGCGCGACCTCGCCGTACGGGACGGGCGTCGCGCCCTCGGGCGGGCACGGCGAGTTCGCCGCGGCCAGGCCGGTGGGCTCGGGGGACGAGAAGTCGCGCGCGAGGAACGGCGGCGTCCAGCTGCCCGTGTACACGGCGGCGGCGCCGAACGCGGAGACGGCGAGCCCGCCGACGAGCACGCCGAAGACGACGGCCTGGCGCTCACGGGTGTGCCGACGGCGGCGCTGGCGCGCGGCGTCCGGGGTGCGGTCAGACATCGGACTCGATCACGAGGACCCGCGCGTGCAGGACGGGCCGCTGCTGCAGCGCCGCACGCACGGCCCGGTGCAGGCCGTCCTCCAGGTAGAGCACGCCCCGCCACTGCACGACGTGCGCGAACAGGTCGCCGTAGAACGTCGAGTCCTCGGACAGCAGGTTGTCCAGGTTCAGGGTGCGCTTGGTGGTGACCAGCTCGTCGAGGCGGACCTGGCGCGGCGGCACCTCGGCCCACTCCTTGGGCGTGACGAGGCCGTGATCGGGATAGGGCCTGCCCTCGCCCACCGACTTGAAGATCACGGGCCCGAGTCTAGGGGAGTCCGCCCCACCTCCGGGTCGCGGCTCGCCCGCACCACCCGAGTGCGTGCACCCGGGTGAAACTGCCGGTGGAGGTCGCGCCGGTGCCTCCCGCGACCGATGAGGGGTGTACGCGCAGCTGCGCCGACCGGCGGGGGACCGCCGGGTTCGACCCCGAGGAGGTGCGGATGCCGCTCGACGCGCGACGCCGCGCCCGACGGCGCCTGCGCTGGGTCCTCGCGGTCCTGGTGCCCCTGGGGGTGGCCCTGTCGTTCGGCGCGTCCGCCCTGGACGCGGCGCAGCACCGCGCGCGGGTGGACGACGGCGTGCGCGCCCAGCTCGACGTCACCGCGGAGTCGGTGTCCGGCCGGGTGGCGATGCAGACGCGCCTGGCCGTCGCGTCGGCGACGCTGCTCACCCCGACCGCGACGACGACGTGGGACTCCGGCGTCGCCGCCTGGGACCTGCACCTGCAGGTGCTGGGCGCGAGCGACGGCGCGGGGCCGCGCCCGGACGGGCAGACGTCGGGCATCGGCTGGCTCGCCGCACCCGCGGACCCCGCGGACCGGTCGGGCCCGGTGGACCTGGTGCCCGGGGGCGAGGCCGCTCCTGGTGTCGTCACGGTCGGCGGCACCGTGCGCACGGGGGAGCCGTCCGCCCTGGACGGGCTCGTCGCGGGCCACGCCGAGCGGTCGGCGGTCGTCGCGCTCGCGGCGGCCCTCACGGCGGCGCGCGACTCCGGGGGCACGACCCTCACGCAGGCGTACCCCGTCGGCGCGGCGGGCCACGACGGCAGCGCGGGCAGCGGAGCCGACGCCGGGATGGTGGTGCGCGGCGCGCAGCAGGCCGGGCGCGAGGCCGCCGTGGTGGCCCCCGTGTACGACGGTGTCACCGCGCCGACGACCGAGGCGGAGCGGCGGGCGCGCCTGCTGGGCTGGACCGTCGTGACGTTCCGGGTCGGACCGCTGCTGGACCAGGTGCCCACCAAGCCGCGCGACGCGACGCTCGTCCGCGAGGACGGCACGCTGCTCGGCGTGCTCGGGGACGCCCCGCTGGACGACGCGGGGCGGGCCCGGGTGGCGGACCTGGCGGCCGGGACGGCCGCGGCGCTGCAGACCCGGGACGTGACGCTGGCGGGCCGCACCTGGACGCTGGTCTCGGCTCCCGCCGAGGTGCCGGGGCGGTTGCAGGGGTTCTCGCTGGTGGTCGGCCTGCTGCTGACCGCGCTGGTGGTCGTGCTGATCGCGACCCGTGCGGGTGCGGAGGTGCGGGCGGTCACGGTCGCCGCCGAGCGCACCCGCGCGCTGGCGGCGCGCACCCGGGACCTGGAGTCGATCACCCGCAACACCCCGGACGCGCTGGCCCGGGTGGACGGCGAGGCGCGGCTGCGGTTCGTCAACGAGGCGATGCGCCGCACCGCCGGGCTGACCGACGACGACCTCGGGCGCACGGTGAAGGAGCTGTCCGGCCGCTCGCCGGTGCTGGACGCCGTCCGGGCGCTGAGCCACCACATGCTGGCGTTCGCCGCCGAGCCCGGCGTCGACGTCGACCGCGACCCGCGGCGTCTGATCAGCATGTCCGCGCCGTCCGGCGGGCGCTGGTACGACGTGCGCGCCGTCCCCGAGACGGGGCCCGACGGGCGGGTCGACGCCGTCCTCGTCGTGGCGCGCGACGTGACGCGCTCGCGGGAGGCCCAGGAACGGCTGACGCACGCCGCGACGCACGACTCGCTCACCGGGCTCGCGAACCGGGACCTGGCGCGCGAGCGCACCGTCGCCGCGCTGACCACGTCCCGGCGGGGCACGGCGCTGCTGCTGCTCGACCTCGACCGGTTCAAGCTCGTCAACGACTCCTACGGCCACGTCGTCGGCGACCAGCTGCTGCAGCGCGCCGCCCGCCGGGTCGCGGCCGACCTGCCGGAGCGCGCGACGGCCGCGCGCCTCGGCGGCGACGAGTTCGTGGTGCTGCTGCCGGACGTCGACCCCGCCGAGGCGGAGGCCGTCGCGCTGCGCCTGGTCGCGGCGTTCGACGAGCCGTTCGCGCTGCACGACGAGGAGTTCGCGGTCGGGTGCAGCGTCGGCGTCGTGCACGCGGAGCCCGGGGCGATGGTGTGGGACGAGCTGCTGCGCTCGGCGGACGTCGCGATGTACCGGGCGAAGGCCGCGGGCGGCGGCACCCACCACTGGTACGAGGACCAGGGCGCGGACACCGCGCGGCAGCGGCTCACCATGGCCGCGGATCTGCGCCGTGCCACCGACGAGGGCGAGCTCGCGCTGGTCTACCAGGCCGAGGTGGACCTGGTGACCGGCCGGGTCGAGGGCGTCGAGGCGCTGATGCGCTGGACCAGCCGCACCCGCGGCCCCGTGTCGCCCGCGGAGTTCATCCCGGTCGCCGAGGAGACCGGCCTGATCGGGGAGCTCGGCGCGTGGGCGCTGGACCGCGCGCTGTCCGAGCTGGTCGCGCACAACCGCGGCACCGGCGCGGACCTGCGGGTCTGGGTCAACGTCTCGCCCCGGCAGTTCGCGGCCTCGGGCGACCGGCCCGACCTCGTCACCCTGGTCGTGGACACGCTGGCGCGGCACGACGCCCCGCCCGGGTGGCTCGGCATCGAGGTCACCGAGTCGGCGCTGGCCGACGACGCCCGCGCGGTGCCGATGCTGCGCGCGCTGCGCGAGCTCGGCGTCGGCGTCGCCATCGACGACTTCGGCACCGGCTACTCGTCGCTGTCCCGCCTGCGCGACTACCCGGTGACGCTGCTGAAGATCGACCAGTCGTTCGTGCGCGGCCTGGGCGGCGGCGGACCCGTCGGCCCGCGCGCCGGCGGCGTGGTCGAGGCGATCGTCGCGCTCGGGCGCTCCCTCGGCGCGGACGTCATCGCCGAGGGCGTGGAGGACGAGGCCCGGTACACCGCGCTGCGGGCGCTGGGCTGCGACCTCGCGCAGGGCTACCTGTTCGGGCGCCCCTGCACGTTCGCCGACGCGGTGCTGCCGGTCGAGGTGCCCGGTCCGGTGCTGCCGGGGATGGTCGGCGCCAGGCCGCCGTCGGCGCGCAGGCTCTCCTGAGCCACCGGGTCGCCGGTCGGCAGCCCCAGCATCCAGGTCGCGCAGGCCGCCGCGAGCAGCGGGACCGCGAGCCCGATCCCGGTCGCGGGGATGACCACGCCCGAGTCGTTGAGCGCGAAGCCGACGCCCAGGGTCACCCCGAGGGCGATCAGGCCCTTGAGCAGCATCGGCGCGTCGGTCGCGAGGCGGCGCAGCGGGGCACCGCCCGACAGCCAGGCGTACGGGCCGCCGTCGGGCGCGTTCACCGCGGAGCGCGCGGGGCGGCCGACGAGCAGCACGACCAGCAGCAGGCCGCCGAGGGCGAGCAGGGTCTGCTCGCTCCCGAACAGGATGCCGAGGTTCGCCTGGCCCTTGCGCAGCAGCACGGTCCACAGGCCGCCGTCCAGGACGGTCTCGATGAACGCGCCGAGGTGGGTGCGCTCGTCCGCGGGGCGCAGGTAGTCGAGGGTCGCGATGCCGACCACGGTGACCACGCCCGCGCCGAGCACCAGCAGCACCCGCCGCCAGTTCAGGCGGATGCCCGCGGCGAGCAGCGCGAGGATCGCGAACCCGGGCACCAGCGCCGGGGGCCCGCCGAAGTCCGCGCCGATGCTCGGCGAGCCGTTGATCACGACGGCGACCAGGCCGAGCACGGCGACGACGGTCACGGCCCGACCCCGCCGCCCGGCCCGCAGCAGCGGGTCGGCCAGCGCGACCGCCGCCAGCAGCATCGCGGTGGCGAACAGCGCGAACGCCGGGTTGCCGAACCCGTAGAACCGCCCCGCGACCAGCGAGCCCGGGCCCATCATCGAGTCCAGCGCCAGCCGGGCACCGGTGGCGACGTCGACGGCCAGGACCACCGCCGTGACGGCGGCGACCACGCCGAGCGGCCCCAGCAGGCGGGAGCGCCACCACGGGGCGAGCAGGGCGATCGCGGAGATCAGCGCGGCGAACCCGAGCACCACGGCGGCCAGCGCCCACGCGGGGGTCGCGGCGCGCCACCAGGGCAGCAGGTTCGCGAGGAACGTCGACACCGGCACCGCCGCCACCAGCACCGCCGCGGCCCGCAGGCCGTGCAGCACCCGGCGCGGGTGCTCGGGGCGGGGCGCGCGCGCCGGACCGCGGCGCAGCCGGGCGAGCAGGCCGAGCCACCAACCGCGCACCCGCCCGTTCAGGCCCACGACGACCATCAGGTACAGCGCGAGGTTCGCCCCGACCCACCACAGGTAGAACGTGCCGACCAGCGGCTTGGCCGCCTGCGCGTGCCGGTTCTCGTCGATGAGCGCGGCCACGCGGGCGCCCGCCGTCGCGTCGTCCGGGGTGAACCGGATCGACGACCCGACCAGCGCGCCGGACGGCGCCTGGTCGCGGATGCCCAGGGCGTCCAGCAGCGTCGGCGTGATGTCCGTGGCCTGGAGGTACCCGTCCTGCCGGGTCGACTGCGAGCCGATCGTGCCGCCCGCGTACGTCGCGCCCCCGGGAGCGGGGCCGGTCGCCGCGGCGACCTGGAGCTGTGCGCGCCGGTTGGAGTCGGCGAGCGAGAACAGCAGCACCGTGACGTCCTCGTCGGCGTCCCGCGCCGCGTCCAGCGCCGCGCCCACCCGCTCGTCGATGAGCTGCACCTGCTCGGCGCGGGTCGGCTCGATGACGACGTCGGTGCCCGACACGTCGGGCTGCTCCTCGGTCGCGTCGGTGCCGAGCCCGCCGCCGGTGGTGCCGTCGGCGTCGGTGCGGCCCTTGGTCTGGTATCCGGGGTCCCGCACCTGACCGGCGTCGAGGACCACCAGGCGCGAGCCTGCGGTCAGGGCGTCCGCGACGGCGTCCTCGGTGCCGCGCGCGCTCGCCGGGCGGCGCACGTGGTCCCCCGCGGGGGTGCCGTCGGCGTCCGACAGCGCGATGGCGGCACCCGGCCCGATGCCGGTGACCGGCAGCCCGGCCGCCGCGACGGTGTCGCCCAGCAGGCCGAGCCGCGAGTCGTACGGGGAGGCCGCGGTCGCCTCGACGTAGTCCTGCCAGCCGGGGACGGTGCCGTTCGACAGCGGGTCGCGCAGCGTGCGGCAGGTGCCGTCCGGGACGCGGACGTCGTCCGAGCGCCCGCCCGCGGACACCGCGAGCCAGCCCGCGGCGGGGCAGGTGTACGACCACCGGCTGCGCACCACGGTGTTCCCGAGCGACGCCTCGCGGGACAGCTCCCACAGCGACGGGGTGGTCAGCGAGCCCAGGTCGTCCCAGCGCAGCCCGGTCACGCCGACGAGCAGCACCGGGTGCTCGGCCACGGCCTCGTCGTCCGTCGCCGCGACCGCGCGCGTCGCGCCCGCGGCCCAGCCGGTGCCGACGAGCAGCAGCGCCACCAGCGCGGCGACGAGCAGCCGGGTCGCCGCGGTGCCCCGACCGGCGGGCTGGGGGTGGGCGGACGTCGGCGCGGGCGTGGACAGGGGCACCGGTCCAGCGTACGGGCGCACTAGTCTCGGCAGGGTCGCGGCGGCCGCCCCCGCCGGCACGTGCACGCGCGCCGCACAGGGTGCTCACGCGACGCGCACGCGCACCGCACCGACGCCCCTGGAGGTCCCCCGATGCCCGGCCGTCCCCGGTACGCCTACCTCGGCCCCGCCGGGACCTTCACCGAGGTCGCCCTGCGCCAGGTCGCCAGCCCCGAGGACGCGGAGTACCTGCCGCAGGCGGACGTGGTCTCCGCGATCGAGGCCGTGCGCACCGGCGCCGCGGACCACGCCGTCGTCGCCATCGAGAGCACCATCGAGGGCGGCGTGACCGCGACGCTCGACGCCCTCGCCGTCGGCAGCCCGCTGGTGCTCCAGCAGGAGGTGCTGGTGCCGGTCGGGTTCACCCTCGTCGGGCGGCCCGGGGTGGCGCTCGCCGACGTGCGCCGCGTCGCCGCGCACCCGCACGCGTGGGTGCAGTGCCGCCGGTGGCTCGCCGAGCACGTGCCCGGCGCCGTGCACGTCCCCGCCGCGTCGAACACCGCCCCGGCCGCGCAGCTCGCGGCGCTGGCC
>NZ_RFFI01000115.1 GCF_003696205.1 Cellulomonas triticagri | reverse complement strand
GGCGGCTGCCGCCGCGCCTCGTGCTGACGGCACCGGCGACGTCCGCGCAGCGGCCGCCGTCGAGGCCCTGGTCCCCGCGCTCGCCGGGACGGCCGACCCCGACCAGGCCCTCCTGGCGCTCGCCAAGATCGCCGGCGCGGTCGAGGGCCACCCCGCGCGGCGCGACCGGCTGGCCCGCACGCTGGCGGAGGACGGCCCCGCCCGGGACCGCCTGCTCGGCGTGGTCGGCGCGTCCGTGGCCCTGGGCGACGACCTCAGCGCCCACCCCGAGCACCTGGACGTCGTCCTCGACGACGAGCCCGGCACCGGCGTCCCGGTGGCGCAGGTGCGGGCGGAGCTCCTGGTGGCCGTCGGCGCCGACCCGGACGCGGCCGTGCCGGTCGCCACGCTCACCGGGACGGACGGCGTGGACGCGATGCGCCGCGCCTACCGGGCCCGGCTGCAGCGCATCGCCGCGACCGACCTGACCTGCGGGGAGCCGCTGACCCGGCTGCCGGGCGTCGCGGCGGCGCTCGCGGACCTGGCGGCGGCCGCGCTGGAGGCGGCGCTCGCGCTGGCGCGGGCCGACCTGGACGACCACGGGGCCGACGTGCGGCTCGCGGTGATCGGCATGGGCAAGACCGGCGGCCGCGAGCTGAACTACGTCTCGGACGTGGACGTGATCTACGTGGCCGAGCCGGTCGAGGGGGCCGACGAGGCCGCCGCGCTGGCGGCCGGGACCCGGCTCGCGACGGCGCTGGCGCGGGCGTGCGGCGGTCCGTCGGGCGAGCCCGCGCTGTGGCCGGTGGACGCGGCGCTGCGCCCGGAGGGCAAGGACGGCCCGCTGGTGCGCACCCTGGAGTCGCACCGGACGTACTACGAGCGCTGGGCGAAGACCTGGGAGTTCCAGGCGCTGCTCAAGGCCCGGCCGCTGGCGGGCGACGTCGACCTCGGGCGCGCGTACGTCGAGGCCATGAACCCGATGGTGTGGCAGGCGGTGCGGCGGGAGAACTTCGTCGCGGACTCCCAGGCGATGCGCCGCCGGGTCGAGAAGAACGTCCCCGCCGCGGAGGCCGACCGGCAGATCAAGCTCGGCGTGGGCGGGCTGCGGGACGTCGAATTCACGGTGCAGCTCTTGCAGCTGGTGCACGGACGGGCCGATCCGGAGATCCGCAGCGGCAACACCCTCACGGCGCTGGCGGCGCTCTCCGAGCGCGGGTACGTCGGGCGCGAGCACGCCGGTCAGCTCGCGGTCTGCTACCGGTTCCTGCGGGCCATCGAGCACCGGATCCAGCTGCACCGGCTGCGCCGCACGCACCTGATGCCGACGGCGGAGGCGGACCTGCGCCGGCTCGCCCGGTCGGTGGGGATGCGGGCCGAGGGCGCGCAGGGGCTGACCGACCGGTGGAAGCAGGTCCGACGCGACGTCCGGCACCTGCACGAGGCGCTGTTCTACCGCCCGCTGCTGCCCGCGACGGCCCAGCTGTCCACGGCCGAGGCCAGCCTCGCGCCCGAGGAGGCCCGCGAGCGGCTGTCCGCCATCGGGTACCGCGACCCGGCGGGCGCGCTGCGGCACATCGCCGCGCTCACCGAGGGGGTGTCGCGGCGGGCGTCGATCCAGCGGCAGCTGCTGCCGGTGATGCTCGGCTGGTTCGCCGACGGTCCCGACCCCGACGGCGGGCTGCTGGCGTTCCGGCGGCTGTCCGAGGAGCTCGGTGGCACGCACTGGTACCTGAAGATGCTCCGGGACTCGGGCTCGGCAGGGGAGCGGCTCGCCCGCGCGCTGTCCACGTCCCGGTACGTCGCCGACGCGCTGGCCCGGTCGCCGGAGTCGGTCGCGTGGCTGGACGACGACGCCGACCTGGAGCCCCGCAGCCAGGAGCGCCTGGCCGCCGAGGCGGACGCCGTGCTGACCCGCGCGACCGAGCCCGTGCCCGCGCTGACCGCCCTGCGCGCGCTGCGCCGTCGGGAGCTCGCGCGGACCGCCGTCGCCGACGTGCTCGGCGTGGTCACCGGCACCCGGGCCTCGCGCAGCCTCACCGCGACCGCGGACGTGCTGCTCGCCGGGGCGCTGCGGGTCGCGACGTGGGAGGAGCGTGCGGCGCGGCACCTGGACGCCGACCCGACGGCCATGCTGGTCGTCGCCATGGGACGCCTCGGCGGTCGGGAGATGGGCTACGCCTCGGACGCCGACGTGCTGTTCGTGCACGACCCGCACCCGGGCGCGGACCCGGTGCTGGCCCAGGAGTTCGCCACCGGCACCGCGACGCGGCTGCGGGCCCTGCTCGGTGCCGTCGGCCCCGAGCCGACGCTGGAGGTGGACGCCGACCTGCGCCCCGAAGGGCGCAACGGCCCGCTGGTGCGGTCGTTCGACGCGTACGCCGAGTACTACGCGCGCTGGTCGCTCGTCTGGGAGAGCCAGGCGCTGCTGCGCGCCCGGCCCGTCGCGGGCGACACGGCGCTGGGGGAGCGGTTCGTCGCGCTGGTGGACCCGCTGCGGTACCCGGAGGGCGGGCTCGACCCCGCCGCCGTGCGGGAGATCCGGCGGATCAAGGCCCGTGTGGAGTCCGAGCGGCTGCCCCGTGGGGTCGACCCGACCCGGCACGTCAAGCTCGGCCGGGGCGGCATCGCCGACGTCGAGTGGACCGCCCAGCTGCTCCAGCTGCAGCACGCGCACGCGGTGCCCGGGCTGCGCACGACGTCGACGCTCGACGCCCTCGCGGCCGCCCGGGACGCCGACCTGGTCACCGCCGAGGACGCCGAGGTGCTGACCGAGGCGTGGGACCTGGCGTCCCGGGTGCGGGACGCGCTGGTGCTGTGGACCGGCCGGGCCGGCGGGTCGCAGGCCGACGTGCTGCCGCACGACCGCCAGGTGCTCACGGGCGTGGCGGCGGTGCTGGGCGACGCGCTCGGCGAGGAGCCCACGACGGGTCAGGACCTGGAGGACCGCTGGCTGCGGGCCGCCCGGCGCGCGCGCCAGGTGGTCGAGCGCGTGTTCTACGCCTAAGCGCCCGGGGTGGCGCCGGGCGCGGAGGCGTCGTCCGCCTCGTCCGCCGCGTCCGTCTCGTTCGCCTCCGTGCGGTCGTGCTGCTTGCGGCGCACGACCTCCTCCTCCAGCAGGCTCGGGTCCACGAGCTCGTGGCGGCGCAGGTACGTGTTCATCACGGCCTGGATGGTCGCGGCGACCGGCAGCGACAGGAACGCGCCCAGCGGGCCGAACACCGCGCCGAACGCGAGCACGGACAGGAACGCGACCGCCGGGTTGAGCTCCAGGGAGCGCTGCGAGACCTTCGGGGTGAGCACGAGGTTCTCGACCTGCTGGTACGCGATGATGAACGCCAGCACCGCCAGCGCCCGCAGCGGCGACACCGTCAGGGCGAGCAGCACCGGCAGCGCGCCGCCGATGTAGGTGCCGACCGTCGGGATGAACTGCGAGACCAGCCCGGTGAACACCGCGAGCGGCAGCGCGTACGGGATGCCGAGCAGCATGAGGAACAGCCACGTCGTGGCCGTGGAGATCGCCGCGAGCACGATGCGCGAGGTGATGAACCCGGCGACCTTCTCCTGCGAGACCTCCCACAGCCGCAGCACCTCGCGCTGGCGGTGCGGGGCGAGGTAGCGGAGCACGGCCGCGCGGAACTTCGGGCCCGCCGACGCCATGTAGTAGACGACCAGCAGCACGGCCGTGGCGGTGAACAGGCCGCCCGCGATCGAGGTGCCGACGCCGATGACGCCGGGGGCGATGTCGCCGACGTAGTTCCCGGCGTTGCTCAGCAGCTCGTCGGTCGGGGGCACCGTGACGTCGAACTGCTCGTCCAGCCAGACGCGCAGGTCCGCGTAGTAGCCGGGGATGGACTGCACGAGCTCGACGAGCTGGTCGACGAAGACGCCGCCGAGCATGACGAGCACGCCGATGCCGACGACGAGCGTGCCGATCATCGAGATGCCGGTGGCGAGCGGCCGCTTGATGCCGCGGCGACCGAGCCACAGGATCATCGGCTCGAGAGCCAGGGCGGCGAACCACGAGATGACGATGATCGTGATGACCGTGCCGAGCATCGACGCGGCGCGCCAGACCAGGATCGCGGCGAAGGCGGCGACCACCGTCATGAACAGGGCGCGCGGCAGCCAGCGCGGCGGGATCCGTGAGTCCCGGGCGCCGGGCGCCCAGCGGGCGGGGGCGGCGTTCCCCGCGGGCGCGGGGGCGTCGTCGGGCGGGACGGGGACGGGCATCGGTCGGCTCCGGGCTGTCGGCTGATCGGTGCTGGTCAGGCTACCCGCGCCGGGGTCGGCGCCACGGACGGTGCGGGCGACGCGCGGGACCGTGGTCCCGGTCGCCCGCTGGACAGGCGGGCGTACGGTATGTGAACGTCAACATACAACGATGGAGAAGCCGCCCCCGGGAGGGTCCGGGGGTCTCGACGAGGAGACGATGTGACCGACGTGGGCGTGAACCCGATCGTGCTGCAGCGCGCGGACCCGAGCGTGCTGCGGCACGGCGGGCAGTACTACTTCACGGGGTCGTACCCGGCGTACGACCGGATCGTGCTGCGCCGTGCGGAGCGGCTGGAGGACCTGCAGGCGGCCGAGGAGGTGACGATCTGGTCGGCGCACGCCGACGGCCCGCAGAGCCACCTGATCTGGGCCCCGGAGATCCACCGGGTCGGCGACGCCTGGTACGTGTACTACGCCGCCGCGCCGAACGACCACGGCACGGTTGACGTCCCCGGGACCGCGGAGACGTTCAACCACCGGGTGTACGTGCTGGAGAACACCGCCGACGACCCGTTCGAGGGCCAGTGGATCGAGCGCGGGCAGGTCGACACCGGGTGGGAGTCGTTCGCCCTGGACGCGACGAGCGCGGTGATCGACGGGACGCAGTACCTGGTCTGGGCGCAGCAGGCGTTCGACGTGCGGGGGCACTCGAACATCTACATCGCCCCGATGGCGGACCCGTGGACGCTGGCGGGTCCGGCGGTGGAGCTGACCCGCCCGGAGTTCGACTGGGAGGTGAAGGGCTTCTGGGTGAACGAGGGCCCCTCGGTGCTGGTGCGCGGGGGTCGGGTGTTCCTGACGTACTCCGGTGCGGCGACCGGGATCGACTACGCCATGGGCGTGCTCACCGCCGACGTCTCGTCGGACCTGCTGGACCCGGCGTCGTGGACCAAGAGCCCGGAACCGGTGTTCGTGTCCGACCCGGCCGTCGGGCAGTACGGGCCGGGGCACAACTCGTTCACCGAGCTGCCCGACGGCACGCCGGTGCTGGTCTACCACGCCCGGTCCTACACCCACATCGAGGGCGACCCGCTGTGGGACCCGAACCGGCACGCCCGCGCGCAGGTCCTGCCGTTCGACGCGGACGGCAACCCGGTGTGGGGCACGCCCGTGCCCGACACCCGCCCCGTCCCGACCAGCACCGCCGTCCTCAGCCCCGCCGGAGACCCCCAGTGACCAGCACGACCAGCCCCACCAGCACCACCCCGTCCGACCCCCGCCCCCGCGCCCTGGAGTCCCTGCGGCGCGGCGTGTTCTGGAACTACGGCGGCCTGTTCTTCTTCTACTTCGCGATCTGGCAGCTGGCGTTCACGTTCCTGCCGCTGTGGCTCGCCCGCGAGGGCATGGGCACCGGCCCCATCGGCGTGGTCAGCACGGTCTCCGCGATCACCGCGCTGCTGCTGCAGCCCGTGTACGGGTACCTGCAGGACCGGCTCGGGTTCAAGAAGTACCTGTTCGCGTTCGTCGTGCTGTGCGCGGCGTTCATGGGGCCGTTCTTCGTCTTCGTGTTCCAGCCCCTGATCGGGGTCAACGAGTACCTCGCGGCGGTCGTCGGCGGCATCTTCCTCAGCCTGTGTCTGAACTCGGGCGTCGGCGTCGTGGAGGCGTTCTCCGAGCGCGCCAGCCGCGCCAACGGCTACGAGTACGGGCACGCCCGGCTGTTCGGCTCGCTGGCGGGCGGCACGGCCGCGCTGGTCGGCGGGTTCCTCTGGGCCGCGAACCCGGACAGCATCTGGTGGGCCGGGACCGTCTCGGCGATCGTGCTCGGGACGCTGCTGTTCGTCGCCCGGGTCCCGAAGGTGGCCGAGCAGGCGTCCGGGGCTGACGGCGCCGGGGACGCCGACGCGACCGCGGGCGGCACCCGCATCACGAAGGCGACCATCCTCGGGCTGCTCCGCGACCGGAGCTTCGTCGGGTTCGTCGTGCTGATGTTCGGCACCGCCGCGCTGTACGATGTCTTCGACCAGCAGTTCCCGAACTACTTCGCCACCTTCGTCACCAGCGGTGACGCCGAGGTGCTGTTCTCGCGGGTCGTCGCGGTGCAGATCTTCGCGGAGGCGGCGTTCATGGTCGCCGCGCCGTTCATCGTCAACCGGATCGGCGCCCGCAAGGGCCTCATGGTGTTCGCCGCGATCCTGCTGGTCCGGGTGCTCGGCTCGGCGTTCTTCACCCACGAGTGGCTGCTCATCGTGTGGCGGCTGCTCGCCGCGATCGAGATGCCGTTCCTGCTGGTCTCGGTGATGAAGTACATCACCCGGATGTTCGACGTCCGGATCTCCGCGACGGCGTACATGCTGGGCTTCAACTTCGCCAAGCAGATCGGCATCGCGATCTTCGCGACGGTCTTCGGCCTGTCGTACGACGCGATCGGCTTCGCGCACTCCTACCTGATCATGGCGGGCGTGATCCTCGTCGTGACGGTCGTGGCGCGGATGCTCATGGCCGACGACCGCGAGCGGCTCGCACCGGGGGAGGCGGGCACGCCCGCGGCCTCGTCGGGGGACGCGGCGACCGCCCGGGCCTGACCCGGTCCGGCGCGGGCGACCTCCCCGCGCCGGACAGCCGGTTCCCCTATGCTCGGCCCCACCAGGGCGACCGGAGGAGGGGGCCGTGTCCGAACGTCACGTGGCGCCGTCCGACGAGGTCAGCGGCCTGCGCCTCGCCGCCGCCGAGCGGCTGCTCGCCTCCGTGGGCAACCCGGCGCTGGAGCGGCTGGCCGAGCTCGCCTCGCGCCTGCTGGACGCCGCCGCCGCGCAGGTCTCCCTCATCGGCTCCGAGCAGGTCGTCGGCGCGGCCGCCGGGGGCGCCGTCGGCTCGACGGGCGAGCGGTCGCCCGCGCACGACTCCGTGTGCACGGTGACCGCCCGCCTCGGCGAGCCGCTGATCGTCACCGACGCGAGCGCCGACGACCGGCTGCAGGACCTCGGGGCGGTGTCGGACGGGCGGGTGCGCGCCTACCTGGGTGTCCCGCTGGTCGGCAAGGACGGGCACGTCGTCGGCGCCATGTGCGTCTTCGACCCGCAGGTGCGGGCCTGGTCCACCGACGACGTCCTCGTGCTGCGGGACCTCGCCGCCGCCGCGGTCGCCGAGCTCGAGCTGTCCGCCCTCGCGGTGGAGTACGAGGCCGACCGGGTGCGCTGGCAGCTCGCCGTCACCGCGGCGGGCATCGGTTCCTTCGACTGGGACCTCGTCACCGGCCGCCTGGAGTTCGACGACCAGCTGCACGCGCTCTTCGGGGTGTCCCGCGCCGACTTCGGCGGCACCATCGCGGCGTTCGAGGCGTGCCTGCACCCGGACGACCGCGGACGGGTCGCGAAGGCGATCACCCGGGCCATCGACGGGTGCACCGAGTACCGCGCGGACTACCGGGTCGTCCGGCCCGACGGAACGACCTGCTGGGTGCGCGCGCGGGGCTCCGCGCTGCCCGGGCCCGACGGCACCGCCGTGCGGATGCTCGGCGCCGCCTACGACACGACCGCCGAGCGCGAGGCCGACGACCGGCTGTCCCGGGTGCTGGAGTCCATGGCGTCGGCGTTCTTCCTTCTGGACGACGACTGGCGGTTCACCTACGTCAACGCCGAGGCCGAGCGGGTGCTCGGGCGGCCCCGCGGCGAGCTGCTCGGCGGCGTCCTGTGGGACCTGTTCCCGTTCGCCGTCGGCTCCTCGTTCGAGGAGCACTACCGCGGCGCCGTCGCCACGGGGGAGCCCCGGACGTTCGAGGCGTACTACCCGCCGCCCCTGGACGCCTGGTTCGAGGTGCGCGCCTGGCCCGGCCCCGACGGGCTGTCCGTGTACTTCCACGACATCACCGCCCGGCACGACGCCGAGCAGCAGCGCGCCGAGGCCAGCGCCCTCGCCGAGAAGACCCGGCAGCGCCTCGAGCTGCTGTCCACCGTCAGCGCCGACCTGTCCTCCACGCTGGACACCGAGTACGCCGTCGGCCGCCTCGCCCGGCACCTGGTGCGGGACTTCGGCTCGTGGTGCCTCGTGACGCTCCGCGACGAGCAGCGGCACCTGCGCGACATCGCCGGGTGGCACGCCGACCCCGCGCTGCGACCCGTCGTCGCCCGGTACGCCCAGCTGCGGCTCGGGGCGCTCGCGCCGGGGTCGTTCCTGCACCAGGCGCTGCGGACCGGCGAGCCGGTCGTCGTGCCCGGCGCCACCGACGCGATCTCCGGGGTGCTGTCCGGCGAGGCCCGCGACGTGCTGCGCTCGCTGGCGCCCCGCACCGGGTACGTCGTGCCCATGCGGGCGCGCGGACGCACCGTCGGGGCGGTCACGCTGTTCCTGGACGACGCGCACGCCGAGGACCTGGCGCCCGAGGACCTGTCCCTGCTGGTCCAGGTCGCCGACCGGGCGGGGCTCGCGCTCGACACCGCGCAGCACTACCAGTCGCAGCGCAAGATGGCCGAGACGCTGCAACGCGCCCTGCTGTCGGCCCCCGCCGAGCCGGACGACCTGTCCGTCGTCGTCCGGTACGTCCCCGCGGCCGAGGCCGCGCAGGTCGGCGGCGACTGGTACGACGCGTTCGTGCAGCCCGCGGGCTCGACCGTCCTCGTGATCGGCGACGTCATGGGCCACGACCGGCACGCCGCCGCCGCGATGAGCCAGGTCCGCACCCTGCTGCGCGGCATCGCGGTGACCACCGGCGGTCCGCCCCGGGCCGTGGTCGGCGCGCTGGACCGGGCCCTGGAGACCCTCGGCGTCGAGGCGATGGCGACCGCCGTCGTCATGCGGCTGGAGCAGAACGCCGGCGAGCGCGCCGCCGGCACCACCCGGTTGCGGTGGACCAACGCCGGGCACCTCGCACCGCTGCTGGTCGACCCCGACGGTGCGGTGCGCGAGCTCGCCGCCGCGGAGCCCGAGCTCGTGCTCGGCGTCTCGTCCGGGACCGTGCGCACCGACGCCGAGGTCGTCGTGCCCCGCGGCTCGACCGTGCTGCTCTACACCGACGGGCTGGTGGAGCGGCGCGGGGAGCACCTGCAGGACGGCATCGACCGGCTGGTCGGGCTCGTCGCGGAGCTCGTCCCCGAGGCGCGGGCCCGCGTCGCCGACGACCCGGACCGGGTGCTGGACCCGGTGCACCTCGCGGACGCCCTGCTCGCGCGCGTCGGCGAGGACGGGGCCCCGGACGACGACATCGCCCTGCTCGTCGTCCACCTGGCGACCCAGCACGACTGAGCGCCGCCCTCGCGCTCGAGGGTCCGGCTGTCCGGCGGTCGGGTCAGGTGCGGAGGTCGGCCCCGCGGGGACGGGGCGCGACCGTCGTGGCCGTCGGGAAGTCCGGGCCGTCCGGCGTGGGGAGGATGTCCGCGCGGTCCTCCGGGCCGGGGACCCCCACCGACGGGGACGCCGGGCGCCGGGTCCCGGGCACCGTCGGGGCCGGTGCCGCGTCGCCCACCTCGGCCGGCGTCGCCGCGTCCCGCGCGCGCAGCCACGCGTCGGCGTCCGCGACCGGCATCGGCCTGCTGTGCAGGTACCCCTGCGCCCGGTCGCAGCCCATGAGCCGCAGGGCGTCGTCGGTCGCGGCGTCCTCGACGCCCTCGGCGATCAGCCGCAGCCCCAGGTGGTGCGCGAGCTCCAGCGTGCCGGACACGATGGCGCGGGTGCGCTCGTCGGAGGTGAGCCGCGCGGTGAACGACCGGTCGAGCTTGAGCTCGCCCGCGGGCAGCTCGTTGAGGTAGGTCAGCGAGGAGTACCCGGAGCCGTAGTCGTCGATGCTGACGCCGATGCCGCGGTCCGCGATGGCGCGGGTGACCGCGACGGCGTGCCGGGGGTCGTGCATGAGGGTGGTCTCGGTGATCTCCACGACCAGCCCCTCGGGGCGCAGCCCGGAGTCGGCGAGCACGGCGTCGAGGGTGTCGAGCAGGCGCGGGTGCTCCAGGCAGGAGGTGGACAGGTTGACGGCGACGGCGAGGTCCCGGCCGTCGCCCTGCCAGCGGGCGGCCTGGGCCGCGGCCTGCCCCAGCACGCGCTCGGTGAGGGCGAACATCGAGCCGGTCTGTTCGGCGAGGTCGATGAAAGCGACGGGGGGCAGCAGCCCGCGCTCGGGGTGCCGCCAGCGGACCAGCGCCTCCATGCCGACGACCCGCCCGTCCGTGCAGTCGAGCTGCGGCTGGTAGTGCAGCTCCAGGTCGCCGTGGCCGCAGGACTGCGTGGTGAGCATCGTCCGCAGCTCGTCGGCGAGCGTCATCTCGTCCCGGTCGCGGGCGTCGGCGGCCTCGTCGTAGACCCGCACGCCGCCGCCGTCGCGCTTGGCGGCGTACATGGCGGTGTCGGCCCAGCGGAGCAGCTCGCCGTCGCGGTGGTCGCCGAACGCCGTGCTCGCGACGCCGATGCTGGCGTCGAGGCGGACGACGCGGCCGGTGATGTCGACGGGCTCGCGCACGGCCGCGCGCAGCGCGTGCGCCACGGTGGTGGCCTGCTCGACGTCGTGGTGGTCGAGGACGACGGCGAACTCGTCGCCGCCGAACCGGGCGAGCACGCCGCCGCCGTCCAGCCGCGACCGCAGGCGGGCGCTCATGGTGCGGATGACGACGTCCCCGGCGGCGTGGCCGTACCGGTCGTTGACGTCCTTGAACCGGTCGAGGTCGATGACGAGCAGCGCGGCGCCGGTGCGCGCGGCGGCGAACCGGTCGACGACCTCGAGCATCGCCCGGCGGTTCGGCACGCCGGTGAGCGGGTCGGTGCGGGCCTCCTGCCGGGTGGCGGCGAGGGCGGCGAGCTCGCTGAACGTGCGGGTCATCCGCACGCAGCCGCCGAGCACGCCCGCCGTGGCGAGCACGGGCACGAGCAGCGACCCGCTGGGACGCAGGCCGTTCAGCAGCAGCACACCCGTCCCGGCGACCACGGCGACCATGGCGCAGATGGTGACGACCTGCGTGGACGCGAAGTGCCCGCGCAGCGTCGGCGGGGCCACGGACCCGGCGGCGGCGGTCACGAGCGTCAGGGCCGTCCAGGTGAGCACGACCAGCAGGCCGGGTGCGGGGGCGACGGCGACCGGCGCGGTGGGCGCGGTCAGCAGCTCGACGGCGGACATCCCGACCAGCCCGGCGGTCAGCAGCCACGCGCGCGGGTCGTCGCGCAGCCCGCCCGCGACCGTGACGACGAGGGTGGTGACCGCGAGCACGACGAGGGCGGAGGCGCGCAGCAGGTGGCCCTCCAGCGCCCAGCCGGGTCCCTCGGTGGTCAGCGGGCTGACGGCGAGAAGGTAGACGCCGAGCGCCAGGGTGCCGAGCATCGACCCGACGGCGTTGACCCAGTCGGCGGGGTGCGCGGCCGACGTGCGGAACCTGTTCCAGCTCAGCAGGCCCTGGTAGGCGCACAGCACGGCGACGACGCCGCCGACGGTCAGCCCCGCGCCGCGCAGCCAGGACGCTGCCACACCGGTGGCGGCGAGGTCGACGACCGCCTCGACCGTGAGCCCGGCGGCGACGGCGGTGACCGCCCAGCCGCACCAGCGCCAGAGCCCGCGCTCCTCGACGGCGCGGAGCTGCACCTGCTGGCGCAGGACGACGCCGCCGGTGGCCGCCGCGACGACCCCGCCCGCGGCGGTGAGGCCGGGCAGGCCGGTGGCGCGCTCGACCAGGGCGAGGACGGCGACGAGCGCCGCGGCGGCGGCGAGCGTGGGGCCGGGGGCCGTGACACGGCGCCGGGGTCCCGTGATCGAGGTGGGCATCACCTTGTCCATCGGCGCACGGGCGCCGGAGCCGAGTCGGTGAGCGGGAACTTCACCCACGGTTCGTACCGTTTCGCCCGGTTCGACGCCAGGGTGCGGCCACCCGGGGACCCTGGCGGGTGGGCCTCGCGCGGCGTACGGTCACCTCGCATGGGGCGGCTGATCTACTCGATGTTCACCTCGCTGGACGGCTACGCGTCGGACCCGGCCGGCGGCAGCGACTGGGGCGGGGCGGACGGCCCGGTGCACGAGTTCCTGTCGGAGCAGATGCGGTCGGTCGGCACCTACCTGTACGGGCGCCGGATGTACGAGGTCATGTCGTTCTGGGAGACGGTCCTGGAGCAGCCGGACGTCCCGGACTTCGCGCGGGAGTTCGCGGAGGTCTGGCAGGCGGCCGACAAGGTGGTGTTCTCCTCGACGCTGGACGCGCCGACGACGGCCCGCACCCGGCTGGAGCGCACGTTCGACCCCGCGGCGGTGCGGGCGCTGGTCGACGGGCTGGACCACGACGTCACGATCGACGGTCCGACGCTCGCCGCGGTGGCGCTGCGCGCGGGCGTCGTGGACGAGGTGCAGCCGCTCCTCGCGCCGGTCAGCGTCGGCGGCGGTCTGCGGTTCTGGCCCGCGGACCTGCGGCTGGACCTGGACCTGGTGGACGAGCACCGGTTCGCGAACGGCACGGTCTGGCTGCGCTACGCCGTCCGGCGCTGACGGTCACAGCAGCCCGCGCTGCACCGCCGTCCGCACGGCCTGGCGGCGGCCGTCGGCACCGAGCTTGCGGTAGATCGCCCGCATGTGGGTCTTCACCGTGTTCACCGAGACGAACAGGCTCGCGGCGATCTCCTCGGAGGTCAGCGACGACCGCAGGCAGCCCAGCACCTCGCGCTCGCGCTCGGTGAGCTCCCACGCCGACGCCCGGGGCGCGGGGCAGCGCTGCTCGGCGACCAGCAGCCGGGCCACGAGCTCGTCGTGGGCGCCGCCCCACTCCAGGTGCGCGGACAGCAGGTCGTGCAGGTCGGCGGCGCGGCGGCGCAGCGGTCGCACGAGCCCGAGCGGCGCGGCGTCGTCGAGCGCGCGCTCCAGCGCGGTGTGCGCGGCGGGCACCAGACCCTGGTCGGCGAGCAGCAGCGCTTCGGTGGCGTGCAGGGCGACCCGGACGTGGGCGGGCAGGCCACCCTGCACCTCGGCCTCGGCGATCCGGCCCCAGGCCGCCTCGGGGTCATTGCTGCGCCGCTGCGCCTCGGCCTGCCACACCAGGACGGCGGTCCGGGGCGAGCCCTCGGGGACGGCGAGGTCCGCGAGGGCGGTCGTGAGGTCGCCGCGGGCCTCCGCCTCCATCGCGGCGACGAAGCGCAGCACCGCGCGGGCGGCGTCGCCGTCCACCAGGTCCGGCGGGAAGTCGGCGAGCAGCGCGTGCGCCCGCGCGAGGCCGTCGGCGTCGCCCTGCGCGAGGCGGACCAGGGCGGTCACGGCCGCGACCTGGAGCAGCAGGTCGGGCCGGGTCCCGGTGGCGGCGTCGGCGGCCTCGGTGAGCGCGGTCGCGGCCTCGTCCAGCCGGTCCCGCCAGTAGGCGACGGTGCCGCGGGCGAGGTGCGCGGCGGCGACGGTGCTGCTGCCGCACCAGCCGTGCTCCCGCGCGTCGGTGACGGCCGCCTCGGCGTGCAGCGCGCCCCCGCGCAGGTCCCCGGCGCGCACCAGGGCCCAGGACCGCTCCGCGCGGCAGGCGATGTCGAGCGCGGGCCAGCCCCGGCTGCGCGCGAGCGCGGACGCCTGCTCCAGCCGCCCGGCGGCGGCGCCCTCCCCGCCGGGGCGCAGCAGCTCGGCCCGGCCGACGAGGTACTGCCCGACGGCGCGCGCGGTGTCGGGCAGGTCGGAGGCGTCCACCAGGGCGGCACCCCGGAGCCAGGACGCGTCGTCGGGGCGGCGCAGGACGAGCAGGTGCCGGACGAGGTCGATGACCGCCGCGACCGACCGGTCCTCCCCGCCCGGGCCGTCGCCGGGCTCGTCGACGGCCCGCGCGGCGGCGAGGGCGAGCAGCACGTCGGGGTCGCAGTCGAACGGCGCCGGGATGCGGTCTCGCATGCGCTCGATGGTGCCGACCTCGCCCGCCACGAGCAGGTCCGGCCAGTGCGCGCCGAGCACCCGCGCGGCGAGCGCGGGGTCGCCGCCGGCGAGCGCGTGGGTGATCGCGGCGGCGGGGTCGCGGCGCCGCAGGTGCTCGGCGGTGACCCGGTGGGCGCGCTGGGCGGCGG
>NZ_RFFI01000114.1 GCF_003696205.1 Cellulomonas triticagri | reverse complement strand
CTGGGCCTGCGGCTCGGCCGACCACATCGGCGCGACGGGCGCCTGCTGCTCGGGTGCGGCGGGCGCGGCCGACGCGGCGGGCTCGGACCACGCCGCGGCGGGCGCGGACCAGGTCGGCTCGGGCTCGGCCTGCGGGCCCGGGGCGGACCACGCGGGCTCGACCTGCTCGGCAGGCGCAACGGGGGCGGCGGTGTCCGTCCAGGACGGCGCGGGTGCCTCGTCCACGGGCGCTGCGGGTGCGACGGGCTCGGTCCACGAGGGGGCACCGCCCCACGCCTGCGAGTCGTCGGGGACCAGGCCCGGGACGACGAAGGCGTTCGGGTCGACCTCGGGCTCGGCGTCGACGGGAGCGTCGGCCTCCGTGACCTCGGGAGCGTCCGGGGCGGCGTACGCCTCGGGCTCCTCGACCGGCGCGGGCGCCGGGGCGACCTGCGGCAGGCTCGCCGTCAGCGGCGCGGAGAGCGCGTCGAGGCGGGCGGTGTCGGCGGCGGAGACCTCGGGCTCGTGGTCCGCGATGGACGCGGGCACGTCACCGGCGGGCACGTCGAAGGCGGACGCGCGGCGCGGCAGGGCCGGGGCCTCGGGGGCGGCGGGCGGCGCCGTGCCGACCTCGGGCTCGGACTCGGGCGCGGCGTCGAACCCGCCGGTCGAGGCGGCGTCGAACCCACCCGTCGTGGCGGTGGGCTCCGCCGGGGCGCCGGCGCCGGCCGCGGCGTCCTCGAGACCGCGGCCGCGGAACCCGGAGAACAGGCCACCCCGGGGACCGGCCGGCTGCGCCGGGACGTCGTCGGCCGTGTCGGCCGGGACGGCGGGGGCCGGGGTGCGGCTGGGCAGCGAGCCGCGCGCCGGCAGGGCGGCGGGCTCGGTCGGCGCGACCAGCGGCGTCCAGCCGGACGCCTCGGCGGCGATCTCGGGCGACAGCGTCGCCTCGGTCGGCGCGGGCAGGACCACGTCCTGCTCGGTCGGCACCGAGGAGCGCGGCTCGGCGGGCTCGGCCGGGGCGTCGGGCGTGATGCGGCGACGCGGCAGACCCTGCTGGGTCGCCCCGTCGGTCAGCGCGGCCAGGTCGACCGGCACCGCGACGGGGGCCTCGGGCACGGTGTAGCCCGCGGTCTCGTCCGCGGGCAGCACCGCGGCGCGCTGCGCCTGCGTCTGGCCGCCACCGAGCAGCGACGGGTCGTTCGCCGTGAACAGCGCGATCGGGAAGGACACGACCGCGGCGGTGCCGGACAGGTCACCGCGGGCGCGCTTGACGAAGACGTGCGCGCCGAGGCGCTGCGACAGGCGGGCCACCACGAACAGGCCGAGGCGCTGGGCGCCGAGGGCCTCCGTGGGCGACGTGGACGAGATGACGCGGTTCGCGGCCTCGAGCTCGTCGGGCGACATGCCCAGGCCCTGGTCGACGATGCGGACGACGACCTTCTCGTCCTCGACGAAGGTGTGCACGAGCACCGGGGTGCCGGGCTCGGAGAACAGCGTCGCGTTCTCCAGCAGCTCCGCGAGCATGTGCGCGGCGCCGAGGGCGTTGAAGCCGTGCATCAGCGGGTCGGCCTGCAGGTCGAGCTGGACGCGGTCGTACTGCTCGATCTCGGAGGAGGCGGTGCGGACCACGTCGGACAGCGGCATGGCCTCGCGCAGGCGGCGGCCGGAGTCGATGCCCGCGAGCACGAGGAGGGACTCCGCGTTGCGGCGCATACGCGTGGCGAGGTGGTCCAGGCGGAACAGGTTCGCCAGGGTCTCCGGGTCCTCCTCGGTGCGCTCCAGGGAGTCGATGAACGCCAGCTGGCGGCCGAGGAGCACCTGGTCGCGGCGGGCGACGTTGACGAACATCTCCGCGATGGAGCCACGGAGCGCGGCCTGCTCGCGGGCGACCTGGATCGTCGTCGAGTTGACGTCGTTGAACGCCTGGGCCAGGCGGCCCACCTCGTCCTGGGACGCCACGGGGATGTTCGCGAGCGACAGGTCGGGGCTCTCGCCCGGGACGGCCACCTGCTCGACGAGGCGCGGCAGCTCCTCGCGCACGCGGCCGGCGGCCTCCGTCAGGCGGCGCATCGGGACGACGATCCCGCGGGAGACCAGGAAGGCGATGAAGATCGAGAGCACCACGGCCGCGGCGACCAGGCCGATGGTGAGGACGGCCTGCTCCTGCGCCTGCGTGGCGAGGGAGTCGGCGCGCTCGGCGGCGGAGTCGAGCAGCTCGGTGGCGACGGGGCGCAGCAGCGCGAGCTCGGCGTTGGTGAGCGAGTTCCACCGGGTCGGGTCCAGCGCGGACACCGTCAGGGTGTTGCCGGAGGTGAGCGACAGCTGCATCGCGGTGAGGTCGGCGTCGCGGGACGGCAGCTGGATGCTGCCGAGCCGCAGGTTGTTGGTGAGCGCGCGGGCCTCGGTGCGGATGTCGTCCTGGACGGCGAACAGCGCGGCGAGCTCGCGGACGCGGCCCGAGTCGGCGCCGTCGTCGGCGAGGACGTCCTCGGCGACCGGGCCGGCGTGCAGGACCTGCTCGATGGTCTCGGCGATGGCGGCGTACGCGGACAGCTGGGAGGCCAGGGACCGCTCGGACAGCGTCTCGGCGACCACGGAGGTCACGTTGTTGTCGGAGGCGATGACGTCGGAGTAGTTCGAGTCGACCAGCGACGCGGGGATGGTCCCGGCGTCGAGGCGCTCCCGGAACTCCGTGAGGCGGCCGTGCTGGTAGGTCGCGTCCTCGACCGCCTGCTGCACGCGGGGGTCCAGCGCGGACAGGTCGACGGCGCGCACCGCGACACCCAGGGCCGTGACCGCCTCGTCCGTGGCCGAGCGCGAGGCGCCGAGGTTGCCCCCGAGCGCCTTGTCGTCGGCCTGCTGGATCGAGAGCGTCCGCTCCTGCTGCAGGGCCTCGACCGCACGGGCGGTCTGGGGCAGCACCGCGACGACGTCGCTGACCGTCGCGGCCGTGCGGGCCTCGTTGATCGAGCCGGCGGTGATGTACGACGCGATCGCCAGCAGGACGAGCACGGGCACGGCGAGGACCGCCAGCACCTTGGCGCGGATGCCCAGCCTGCGCAGCATGTCGACCTGCCTCCAGTTTTCCCTGTCGTCCGCCCCGTCGGACCGGGTCCCGGTCCTGGGGCGCGGGCTCCCGTCGAGGGCGCCCGTCCGAACTTCCATCGGCGCCCTTCCGCCCCGACATGAGCCCTCCGGGACGTTTCATCCGCTGTGTGCTGCGCGGACACCGCCCGTAGGCTCGCACGATGCAGGTGGTGCAGGTCAAGGCCGCGGGAGGACCCGACCAGCTGGCAACCGCATTCCTCCCCGACCCGGTGCCGGGAGCGGGCGAGGTGCTGGTGCGCGTCGCGGCGGCGGGGGTGAACCGCGCGGACCTGCTGCAGCGCGAGGGCCGGTACCCGCCGCCGCCCGGCGCGCCGGACTGGCCGGGGCTGGAGATCTCGGGCGTCGTCGCAGGTCACGGACCCGACGTGGACGCCTCCGCGTGGCCGGTCGGCACCCGGGTCGCGGCCCTCGTCCCGGGGGGTGGGTACGCCTCGGCGGCGACCGTCCCCGTCGGGATGCTGCTGCCCGTCCCCGACCACGTGGACCTCGTGGACGCCGCCGGGCTCCCCGAGGCGGTTCTCACCGCATGGAGCAACGTCGTGCAGGTCGGACGGCTCGCGGCGGGCGAGGTGCTGCTGGTCCAGGGCGGGTCCGGCGGCGTGGGATCCGTCGCCGTGCAGCTCGGCGCCGCGCTCGGGGCGCACGTGGTCGCCACCGCCGGCGGCGCGGAACGGGCGGAGCGCTGCCGGGCGCTCGGCGCGCGCACGGTCGTGGACCACCGGACCCAGGACGTCGTCGCCGCCGTGCGCGAGGCCACGGACGGGCACGGCGCGGACGTCGTCCTCGACGTGCTGGGCGCGGGCGGGCTCGCGACGAACCTCGACCTGCTCGCCACCGGAGGCAGGCTCGTGGTCATCGGCACGCAGCGCGGCACCCGCGGCGAGCTCGACCTCGGGCTGCTCATGGCCCGCCGCGCCAGCGTCGCCGGGACCACGCTGCGCGCGCGGCCGCCCGCCGAGAAGGAGCGGCTCGTCGCCGACGTCCTGGACCGCGCGTGGCCGCTGCTCGACGACGGCCGGCTGCGGCCCGTGGTGCACGCGCGGCTGCCGCTCGACCGCGCCGCCGACGCGCACCGGCTGCTGGAGTCGGGCGACGTGTTCGGCAAGGTCCTCCTGCTGCCCTGACGGCGCCCGCCCGCGCGGGGCAGGATGGGGGGCATGACCGACAGCGCCCCCGCCCCCGACCCGCGGGTCGTCGTCCTCGGTGGCGGCGCCCCGACGCCGGACGGCGACGCCGACCCGACGACCGCGAGCACCGTCGACCAGCCGGCGAAGGTGATGCGGATCGGCACGATGATCAAGCAGCTGCTGGAGGAGGTGCGCAGCGCGCCGCTGGACGACGCCGCGCGCGCCCGGCTCGCGGAGGTGCACGAGCGCTCCCTGCACGAGCTGGAGGACGGCCTGTCCCCCGACCTCGTGGACGAGCTGCACCGCATCACCCTGCCGTTCGCGGACGAGCAGACCCCCAGCGACGCCGAGCTGCGGATCGCGCAGGCGCAGCTGGTCGGCTGGCTGGAGGGCTTGTTCCACGGCATCCAGACGGCGCTGGTCGCGCAGCAGATGGCCGCGCAGCAGCAGCTCACGCAGATGCGACGCGCGCTGCCGGGCGGGCACGCCCCGGACGAGCACCCGGGCGCCGACGCGGGGCCGGGCCAGTACCTCTGACTCAGCCCGGTGCCGGGGTCCGTCGGGTGGCGGTGAGGACGATCGCCGCCGTGACGCACGCGAGGCCGACGACCTCCCAGCCGTGCGGCAGCTGCCGCAGCGCGACCGCGCCGACGACGGCCGCCGTCGCGGGCAGCATCGCCAGCAGCACCGCGAACGTCGCGGCGGTGACGCGCCGCAGCACGACCTGCTCGAGGGTGTAGGGCACCACCGAGGAGAGCACCGCGATGCCGACCACCGCGAGCGCCAGCCACCCGTCGGTGAGGACCGGCGCGGCGGGGGCGGCGAGGAACGGCGCGAACACCAGCGCACCGGCGGTCATGCCGACGGCCAGCGACGTGATCCCGTCGGGCCGCGGCCGCGGGTCGCCCGCGGCGCCGGGGTCCGTCCGGCCGCCGACGGCGATGCGGCGGCCGAGCAGGATGTACCCGGCCCAGCACGCGGCCGCGATCCCGATGGCGACCAGCCCGCGCAGGCTGTCGGGTCCGCCGGTGCGCAGCTCGACCCCCGCGAGCGCGACGACCCCCGCGGCGGCGGCGACGATGCCGACGCGCTCGCGCCAGGTGCGACCGGTGACGGCGGCGACGGCCACGGGCCCGAGGAACTCGATGGCGACGGCGGTGCCGAGGGGCAGCACGTCGATGGCGACGTAGAACGCCACGTTCATCCCGGCGAGGACGACGCCGAACGCCGCCGAGGCGAGCAGGTCCGCACGCGTCCACCGCATCCGCCAGGGCCGCCGCCACGCGACCAGCAGCACGGCGGACGCGGCGATCCGCAACCACGCCACGGAGGGCGAGGCGATGACCGCGAACAGCGAGACCGCGACCGCCGCTCCCCCGTACTGCGCGAGCCCGGACACGAGGAACAGCACGGGTGCGGGCACGCTCCGCACCCTACGGCCCGCGTCCGTCGAGTGCGGAGAACCGGGTCCGGTACGCCCGGGATGTCCCGCAGGTCCTCCGCACTCGACGCGGCAGGTCAGCCCTTGACCGAGCCCGCGAGCAGGCCGCGGACGAAGTAGCGCTGGAGGGAGATGAACACGATCAGCGGGACGACCATCGAGATGAACGCCCCGGCGGTGAGCACGTGCCAGTCGCCGCCGCGCGAGCCCGCCATCTCGGCGACCGCCACGGTGAGCGGCCGCGACCCGACGTTGGTGAAGGTCAGGCCGACGAGCAGGTCGTTCCACACCCACAGGAACTGGAAGATGCCGAACGCCGCGATGGCCGGGACCAGCAGCGGCAGCAGCACACGCAGGAAGATCTTCACGTGCCCGGCGCCGTCGACGCGGGCCGCCTCCACGAGGGACGCGGGGATGTCCTTCATGAAGTTGTGCAGCAGGAAGATCGCCAGCGGCAGCCCGAAGGTCGCGTGCGCGATCCACACCGTCCAGAACGACCCGTTGACGCCGAGGTTCACGAAGTCCGTGAGCAGCGGCACCAGCGCCACCTGCAGCGGGACGACCTGCAGCGCGAACACGGCGACGAACAGGAACTCGCGGCCCTTGAAGTCGATCCACGCGAAGGCGTAGGCCGCGAGCAGCGCGAGGGTGATCGGGATGACCACGGCCGGGATCGTGATGACGAACGAGTTGACGAAGTACGTCGCGAGGTTCGCGCCCGAGCCGAAGAGGGCCTGCTGGTAGTTGTCGAGCGTGAACTCGGCCTCGCCGTTGAACAGCCCGCCGAAGACGGTCCACCAGCCGGAGCGGCGGATGTCGAGCTCGGGCCGGAACGACGTGACGAGCAGGCCCACGGACGGGACGGTCCACAGGATCGCGATGAGGATCGCGAGGCCAGACGCCCAGGGCGAGGAGAGCTTGCCCTTGGTGGCGATGGCCCGCTTCTCGAGCCGGGACAGGCGGCGAGGCTTCCCGTCGGCCGACGCGGTCTCGTCCAGGGCCTCGCCGACGGGTGCGGTCGGGGGCAGGGGGGTGGTGGTCATCGGATCTCCTCCGACCGGCGCAGCTGGCGCACGTTGTAGATCACGATCGGGATCACCAGGATGAACAGGATCACCGCGAGCGCGGAGGCCAGCCCCTGGTTGTTCTGCCGGAACGCCTGCGTGTAGAACTCGTTCGCGATGACCTGGGTGCCGAACTGGCCGCCGGTCATGGTGCGGACGATGTCGAACACCTTCAGCGTGCCGATCGCGATGGTGGTGAGCACGACCACGAGGGCCGGGCGGATGGACGGCACCGTGATGTAGCGGAACATCTTCGTCCCGTGCAGGCCGTCCAGGCGGGCGGCCTCGACGATGTCGTCGGGGATGGCCTTGATGGCCGCGGACAGCACCGTCATCGCGAAACCGGTCTGGATCCAGACCATGACGACGATGAGGAACACCGTGTTCCAGGGCCCGTTGATGAGGAACTGCTGGGGTTCGAGGCCGATCCACACCAGCACCTGGTTGAGCAGACCGGTCTGCTTCACCCCGGGCTGGTCGGGCTTGAACTCGTAGACGAACTTCCAGATGATCGACGCGCCGACCATGGAGATCGCCATGGGGATGAACACGAGGGCCTTGGCGAGCCGCTCGAAGCGGGTGCGGTCCACCAGCACCGCGTAGACCAGGCCGATCACCGTCGAGCCGAGCGGCACGAGGATCACCCACACCGCGGTGGTGACCAGCACGCTCTGGAACTGCCCCTCGGTGACCGCGCGCCCGTAGTTGTCCAGTCCGACGAACTCGTTGCCGCGCCGGTCGAAGAAGGAGTTCCAGATCGTGATGATGGCGGGACGCACCAGGCCCCACGCGACCAGCAGCAGGGCGGGCCCGGCGAACGCGGTCGCCACCACCCACCGGGGGATGCGCCTGGGCCTGTCGACCAGGAACAGGATCGCCCCCATGACGACCACGAACAGCGCGATCGCCAGGAACATGACGGCGAACTTCTCGCCCGTCGTGCTCGCACTCGTCAACCAGTTCATGTGCCCCTCCGAGGGGTCCGAGCAGGGACGGCCCGCCCGGCGGCCGGGGTCGTCCCCCGGGCCGCCGGGCGGGCCGCTGCGGTCAGCGCCGGCCGGTCAGGAGGCCGGCCAGGACGCCTCGATCTGGTCGGTGACCTCCTGCGTGGAGGACCCGGTGAGCCAGTTGACGATGCCGGTCCAGAACGTCCCGGCGCCGACCTCGCCCGGCATCAGGTCGGACGCGTCGAACCGGATGACGGAGTCGGGGTCGGCGAGGATCTCGGCCGAGAGCTTGTCGAACTCGGTGGCGAGGTTCTCGGGGTCGAGCCCGTTGTTCGCGCTGACCCAGCCGCCCATCGGGGTGGTCTTGGCCTTGGCGTTGGCCCAGTCCGCGCTGGACAGGTAGGTCTGGAACGCCTGCACCTCGGGGCGGTCGTCGAACGCCGCCACGAACTCGCCGCCGCCGAGGACCGGCTTGATGTCGCTCTGGTCGGTCGGCAGGTAGAACGCGTACACGTCGCCGTCCGGCGCGACCTCGGTGCCCTCGGGCCACTGCGTCGCGTAGAAGTTGGCGGCGCGGTGCAGCCAGCAGGTGCCGTCGAGGATCGGGTAGCCCGCGTCCGTCCACGGCGTCGTGGCGATGGAGTCCACGCCACCCAGGCCGGCGTTCACGTAGTCGGGGTTCTTGAGGATCTCCCCGGCGGTGTCCCAGGCGTCCACGATCTGCGGGTCGTTGAACGGGATCTCGTGGGTGTACCACTGGTCGTAGACCTCGGGACCGGCGGTGCGCAGGACGATGTCCTCGATGAAGTCGGTGCCCGGCCAGCCGGTGGCGTCGCCGGACTCCACGCCCGCGCACCACGGCATCGCGCCGTCGTCGACGATCTGGTCGGAGAGGGCGATGAGGTCCTCCCAGGTCTCGGGGACCTCGTACCCGGCGTCGGAGAACATCGACGGGGAGTACCAGACGTACGACTTCACGTTGGAGCCCAGCGGCGCGGCGTAGAACGTGCCGTCGACGGTGCCGTACTCCTTCCAGGACGCGCTGAAGAACTCGTCGACGTTGGCGACGGTCGCGTCCGGCGCGGGGACGATGGCGTCCGGGAAGTCCCCGACGATCGTCTTCAGCAGGCCGGGCTGCGGCAGGTACGCGATGTCGGGTGCGTTGCCGGCCTGGATGCGGACGAGCAGCTGCGCCTCGAACTCGCGCGAGCCCTCGTACTCGACGGTGACGCCGGTGCACTCCTCGAACGGGTCGTAGGAGTCCTCCTGGGTCTGCTGCTCGGGCTCGACGATCGACGTGTAGATCGACACGCTCGTGCCCTCGAGGTCGCCGAACTCCTCGTACGGCGCGCAGTCGATCTCGGTGGCGGCACCGGTGTCGCCACCGTCGGTGCTGCCGCCCCCCGAATCGCCATCGGAACAAGCCGCGAGCGCGAGCGCCAGCCCGAGCCCGCCGGCGATCGCGGCTCCCGTGCCGCGACGACGGATCCTGGTCATGCGATGCCTCCACCTCGTCGTGGTGCATGCCGAGGCGGGGACGCCTCGGTGCGTGCGACCCATGCAAGCGTTTACATGGGCGGCGCACAACCTCTTCAGGGCTACGGCATGATCACGATTCGGTCACGGGTGGTCACGCTCCCATGCGTGCCGGGCTCGGCGCACCCGTCGAGCCCCGCTCCACGAGCGCCGTCGGGAACAGCACGTCGCGCGGCACCGGGGCGCCGGTGATCATGTCCAGCAGCACCGCCGCCGCCGTCATCCCCTGCTCCTGCGCGTTCTGCACCATGGTCGTCAGCCCCAGGTGCTCGGCCATGTCGTGCCCGTCCACGCCGATCACCGACACGTCCTGCGGCACCCGCAGCCCCCGGTCCCGCAGCGCCAGGATCGCGCCCATCGCCATCTCGTCCGACGCCGCGAACACCGCCGTCACGTCGGGGCGCCGGTCCAGCAGGGCGTGCAGCGACTCCCGCCCCCCGGCGACGTCGAAGTGCCCGTGCACCTCCAGCCCGGCGCACGGCAGCCCCCGTGCCGCCATCTCCGCGCGCCAGCCCTCCGCCCGGCGGGCTGCCGGGGACCACTCCAGGGTGTCGTTCGGCTCCCCCGACAGGTGCGCGACGGCCCGGTGCCCGAGGTCCGCGAGGTGCGCGACGGCCCGGCGGGCGGTCGACACGTCGTCCAGGCCCACCGTGACGTGGCCCGGCGCGCCCGCGCCGACGAACACCAGCGGGTGCCCCAGCGCCTCCAGCGCCCGGACCTCCGGCGGCTCCAGCGGCATGCCGACGACCAGCACCCCGTCCACCCGGCGCCGCAGCACGTCCGGGTCCACCCGCGTGCGCCGCCACCCCCGCGCGACCTCGAACGTGCACAGCAGCGCGTCGAAGTCCTCCGCCCGCAGGGCCCGCTCCGCGCCCTCGATGACGTTGGCGAAGAACCAGTGGGCCACCCACGGCGTGATCAGCCCGATCGTGCGCGTCCGCCCGGAGGCCAGCGACGCGGCGGACGGCGACGGGACGTAGCCGAGCTCCTCGGCAGCCCGCTGCACCCGCTCCCGGGTCGCCTCGGTGACGTTGGGCAGGCCGCGCAGGGCGCGGGAGACCGTCGCGGTGGACACGCCAGCCGCACGGGCCACGTCGACGATGCCGTGAGCCATGGGCCGGATTGTGCTCCGCGCGACCCGGCGCGGTCCACCCCGTCAGGTCGCGTCGTGACCGATGCTGCGCAGCACCGCCAGCGCGCCGTCGTCCTCGATCCCGCCCGTGACCTCGTCGGCCGCGAGCCGGACCGCCTCGGACGCGTGGCCCATGGCGACGCCGCGCGCCGCCCAGCGGAGCATCTCGACGTCGTTGCCCCCGTCGCCGACCGCGACGGTCGCGAACGGCTCCACGCCCAGGTCGCGCCGCAGCTCCTCCAACGCGCTGGCCTTGGAGACGCCGCCCGGCGTGAGGTCGAGCCACGCCGACCAGCCCACGGCGTAGGTGACCTGGTGCAGGCCGACCCGCTCGACGAGGGCCTGGAACTCCTCGGGCGTGCCGCCCGGGTCCCGGACGACGACGCGGGTGGCGGGCGTCGCGACCAGCTCGTCGAAGGGGGTCACGGTCTGGTCGCCGGTGAGCTCCTTCTCCGGGAACGGCCGGGACACCCGGAACCCGCGCCCCAGGTCCTCGACGGCGAACAGCGCGTCGGGGAGCTCCAGCTGCAGCACGCGCAGCGCCGGCTCGGGGTCGAACGTGATCTGGGTGGTGACCTCGTAGCCCTCCGGCAGGTCGGGGTCGAGCCGTGCCGTGACGGCCCCGTTGGAGCACACCACCCAGCCGGAGGTGATCCCCAGGTCCTGCGCCACCGGCGCGGCCGAGCGCACGCCGCGCCCGGTCGCGAGCACCACGTGCGCGCCCGCGTCCCGCAACGACGCGATGGCCTCCCGCACCGCGTCCGAGACGACGCCGTCGTAGGTGAGCAGCGTGCCGTCGACGTCGAGGGCGACCAGCGTGCCGGCCGCGGCGCGGGGGTGGCTCATCGCGACGCGCCCCCCACCGGCTCCAGGACCTCGAGGCCGCCGAGGTAGGGCCGCAGGCCCTCCGGGACCCGCACCGAGCCGTCGGGCTGCTGGTGGTTCTCGAGGATCGCGACGATCCAGCGGGTCGTGGCGAGCGTGCCGTTCAGCGTCGCGACCGGGCGGACCTCGCCGTCGGCGGTGCGCTCACGCACCCCGAGGCGGCGGGCCTGGAACGTCGTGCAGTTGGACGTCGAGGTGAGCTCCAGGTAGCGCTCCTGGCTGGGCAGCCACGCCTCGCAGTCGAACTTGCGGGCGGCGCTGGACCCGAGGTCGCCCGCGGCCGTGTCGATGACCCGGTAGGGCAGTCCGGCGAGCGCGAGCATCTCCTCCTCCCAGCCGAGGATGCGGCGGTGCTCGTCCGCGGCGTCCTCGACGGTCGTGTAGGAGAACGCCTCGACCTTGTGGAACTGGTGCACGCGGATGATGCCGCGGGTGTCCTTGCCGTAGGAGCCGGCCTCGCGCCGGTAGCAGGCCGACCAGCCCGCGTACCGCTTCGGGCCCGCCGACAGGTCGAGGATCTCGCCCGAGTGGTAGCCCGCGAGCGCGACCTCGCTGGTGCCGACGAGGTACAGGTCGTCGGCCTCCAGCCGGTAGATCTCGTCCGCGTGCGCGCCGAGGAACCCGGTGCCCGCCATGATCTCCGGCTTGACCAGCGTCGGGGTGATCACGGGGGTGAAGCCCACCGCGAGCGCGCGGTCGACCGCGGCGTTCAGCAGGGCGAGCTCCAGGCGGGCGCCGATGCCGGTGAGGTAGTAGAACCGCGCCCCGGAGACCTTGGCGCCGCGCTCGGTGTCGATCGCGGCGAGGCCCTCGCCGAGCTCCAGGTGGTCCCGCACCCGGAAGTCCGCGCCGTACTCGGCGGCGAAGTCGCGCGGGGTGCCCTCGTGCCGCAGCACGACGTAGTCGTCCTCGCCGCCCGCGGGGACGCCGTCCTCGACGACGTTGCCGATGCGGCGCGCCAGGTCCGTGGCGGTGGCCTCGGCCTCGTCGGCGTCGGCCTGCAGCGCCTTGACCTGCTCGGACAGCTGCTTGCCGTGCGCGAGCAGCGCCTGCTTCTCCTCGCCCTGGGCGGCGGCGACCTTCTTGCCGTGGGACTTCTGCTCCGCCCGCAGGGACTCGAAGTCGGTCAGGGAGGCGCGGCGCCGGGCGTCCGCGTCGAGCACCTGGTCCACGAGTCCGGGGTCGTCACCGCGGGCCACCTGGCTCGCGCGCACGACGTCGGGGTCCTGCCGGAGGAGCTTCAGATCGATCACGTGCCGAGCCTACCGACCCGGGCGGACGTCACACCCGCAGCGGGGGCGTCGCGGGACCGGGGGCCGTAGATTCTGCGCATGACCTGGGAGGGATGGCTCGCGATCGTCGCCGCCGTGCTGTCGGTGGTGGCTCTGGGGGCCGTGCTGGCCGTGGGCCGCGCGGTCGGCCGGGCCCAGCACGCCGTGGGGGGCACCAGCAGCCCGGCGGGCGCCGGTGCTGAGCACGTCGAGCCGCACCGACCCCTGGTGGCGTTCGTCGCGAACCCGTCGAAGCCGGGGGTGCCGGAGCTGCGGCCCGCCGTGCGCCGGGCGTGCGCCGAGCAGTACCTGCCCGAGCCGCTGTGGCTCGAGACCACCCCGGAGGACCCGGGCATCGGCCAGACCAAGGACGCCCTCGGCCGCGGAGCGGACCTCGTGGTCGCGCTCGGCGGCGACGGGACGGTCCGCGCGGTCGCGGAGGCTCTGGTCGGCACCGGCGTCCCGATGGGCCTGATCCCGGTCGGCACGGGCAACCTGCTGGCCCGCAACCTCGACATCCCCCTCGGGGACCCGGTCAGCGCGCTGCAGGTGGCGCTGGAGGGCACCGACCGGACCATCGACGTCGGCTGGCTGCGGGTGCTGAAGTTCGAGTCCGACGTGGACGACGACGTCGCCGAGGCGTCCGACGACCTGCCCGCGGACACCGACGTGCCGCGCGACCACATCTTCCTGGTGATCGCCGGGGTCGGGTTCGACGCCGCGATGGTCGCGGACGCCGACGACCAGCTGAAGGCGAAGGTCGGCTGGATCGCCTACTTCGTCGCGGGCATCAAGCACCTGCACGGCCGCCGCCTGCGCACGGTCGTGCGCCTGGACGACAAGGCCGCCGAGCCCGCCCGCGTGCGCAGCCTGCTGATCGGCAACTGCGGGCGGCTGCCCGGCGGGATCACGCTGCTGCCGGACGCCGAGCTGGACGACGGCTGGCTGGACATCGCCGCGATCGACACCCGCGGCGGCGTCGCGGGCTGGGCGCAGCTGTTCGGCGAGGTCGTGCTGCAGGGCGCGGGCGTGCGCACGCAGCTGCCCAACAAGATCGGCCGGATCGACCACGCCCGGGCCCGCGAGGTGCACCTGCAGATCGCGGGCGGCGAGTGGGTGCAGGTCGACGGCGACGTCCTCGGCCAGGTCACCGAGCTGTCGGCGCGCGTCGACCCGGGCGCCCTGAAGGTCCGGGTCCCGGCCTCCTGACTCTCAGACGGTGCCGCCGCCGCGGACCGTGCGCAGCCAGTCCCGGGCCGTCCGGAAGTCCGGGTCCGCGGTGCCGAGGTGCACGTCCGTGACCTTCGCGTCCGCGCGCGGGTACGAGCCGAGGTAGCGCACCAGGGGGCACACGCGGTGCAGGCCCATGAACGCCTCGCCCATCCGCTCCTCGGCGATGTGGCCCTCGGCGTCGATGGAGAACGAGTAACGACCGAGCGAGTCGCCGATGGGCCGGGACTCGATGCGGGACAGGTTGACCCCGCGCGCCGCGAACTGCTCCAGCATCGTCAGCAGCGCGCCCGCCTCGTTGCTCGGCAGGTGCACGACCAGGGTCGTCTTGTCGGCGCCCGTCGGCGCGGGGACCTCGCCCGGGCGCCCGACGACGACGAACCGGGTGACGGCGTGCGGGTTGTCCGCGACGCCCTCGGCCAGCACGCGCAGGCCGTAGTGCGGGACCGCGGCGGGCGGGACGAGGGCGGCGTCGAAGCCCAGGTCGTCGGCGGGCAGCGGTGCGACCGGCACGGCGGCGGAGGCCGCGTCGGCGGGGCGGGTGCCGCCGCCGGCCAGCGCCGCGAGCT
>NZ_RFFI01000113.1 GCF_003696205.1 Cellulomonas triticagri | reverse complement strand
ACCCGGCGGCGGCGAGGTGCGCGGCCGCGGCCCGGGCGACCGGTCCGTCCCCGTCGACGCGCAGCGCCGTGGCCCCGACCAGGCGCGCGGCCCGGCCGGGCAGGGTGGGGACGCCTGCGGTGCGCTCGGACATGCGGCCCTCCTCCGTGCGGTCGGCGCGGCGGCCCGGCGCGAAACATACCGGGCGTCCGACTTGTTCCAGTGTGCGCCCCGCGATGGCACCGCGTCAACGAGACGGAAGGGTGACACCGGCGTCCGGGGGACAAACCGACCGACCGCCTTGTTCCGCCTCGCGCGCGCGATTAGCGTCCGGGGCACGGGGGCGCAACCGGTGCCCGGTCCTTCGGAGGTCACACCATGCATCGCAGCAGCTTCGACCAGCGGTACGTCCACAAGCTCGACCCCTGGGCGGTGCTCGTCACCGACGTCCACGCACCCCACGAGGGCGCGACGCTCGACCCGCAGACCACCTGGACGGTCGGCGTCACGCTCCCGCTCGGCACCGAGCACCCGGTCTACGCGCAGCAGAGCGCCGTGCTGCTCGCCCTGGAGGCGTTCCGGCAGGCCGGCACCGCGCTCGCGCACGTGGCGGGGGGCGTGCCGCTCGGCCACGCGTTCGTCGCCACCCGGGTCGCGATGCGGTGGACCGCCGACCCGAGCGCGCTCACCGGCGACGTCCCCGCCCGGTTCGCGTTCCGCACCCTGCACGCGGAGCACCGGCGCGGCACGCTCGTGCAGCACCAGTTCGACGCGACGGTCACGATCGACGACGTCGTGGTGGCGCACGCCTCCGGCGACCTGCAGTGCGTCGACCCCCGCGTGCACGCCCGGCTGCGCTCCGGTGCCGCGACGTGGCAGGACGTCGAGCAGCGGCACGACCCGAGCGTGCTGCTGGACGTGCGCACCACGCCCGGGGCGCTCGACGCCACGCTCGGCTGGGACGCCGACGACCGGATGACGTTCGACCACGGCGTCGACCACCTGCCCGCCATGCACCTGGCGCGCGCCGCCGTGACCGCGCACCTGCTGCTCACCGCGGCACCCGTCGTCACCGCGGTGGACATCCGGTGCACCCGCTACGTCGAGCTCACCGACGCCGCGACCGTGCAGGCCGAGCGCGAGCCCGTCGAGGCGGGCTCGGGCACCCGGACCCGGATCGTCCAGGGCGACGGGGCCGCCGCGGTCATCGTCTGCGGCACCGAGCCGGTCGACCCGGTGCGCCGCGCGTGCGCCCCGGCCGCGAACCTGGCGCCGACCCCCAGCCCCGCACCGACCCCGCACCACCTGGGCACCCCCGCGGCCTGACGGGCGGCACCACGCGCCGGGGCGGCACCAGCCACCGCCGCGGCGCGAGGCCGCCGTGCCCGCGTCAGGAGCGCAGCAGCACGTCCGGGATCAGGTGCTCCCGGCCCGGCGCGACGATGCCGGGCAGCAGCAGCCCCCACATCTCCCGCAGCCGCTCCGGCAGGTCCACCAGGCGGCTCGATGCGAACGACGCGGTCTGCAGCCCCGTGAACGCGGCGACGAGGAACCGCGACAGCACGTCCGGGTCGACGGTCTCCCGCAGGTCCCCCTGCGCGACGGCCTGCACGATCACCTCACGCGTCGGCGCGCCCCAGGCGTCGTAGGTGGGCCCGCGGTCGTCCCCCGACGGCACCTCGACGGCGAGCCGCATCGCGGCCAGCACCACGACGTCCTGGCGCATGAGCTCCCCGAGCACGCGCACCATCGACACGAGCACGGCGAGCGCGGACAGGTCGGTGCCCGCGAACCGCGACTGCAGCTCGGCGTTGGCCTCGCGCTGGCGCTCGATGACCGCCTGGGCCAGCAGGTCCTTCGACTTGAAGTGGAAGTACATGCTGCCCTTGGTCACCCCCGCACGCGCGGCGATGTCGGCGATGCTCGCGCCCGCGAACCCGTGCTCGATGAACTCCGCGGACGCCGCCTCGACGATCGCCCGCCGCGTCGCGACTGCCCGCGCCTGCTGCACCACCTGGGTCTCCCTCGTGTCCGGTCGGGGAGAACCTAGCAACGATCGGCCCACTCACCGATCACCCGGCCTGCTCCGCGTGAGACTAGCGGTCGCGCTTCTCCCGCATGGCGCGGACGGCCTCCATGTTGTCCTGCCGCTCCCGCAGGGCCTGGCGCTTGTCGTACTCGCGCTTGCCGCGGGCGAGCGCGATCTCGACCTTCGCCCGCCCGTCGAGGAAGTACAGCGACAGCGGGACGATGGTCTGCCCCTTCTCGCGGGTCTTCGCCTCGAGCCGGTCGATCTCCGCGCGGTGCAGCAGCAGCTTGCGCTTGCGGCGCGGCGCGTGGTTGGTCCAGGTGCCCTGCGCGTACTCCGGGATGTGCACGCCCTCGAGCCACGCCTCGCCGCCGTCGATGGTGCACCAGCCGTCCACCAGCGACGCCCGGCCGGCGCGCAGCGCCTTCACCTCGGTGCCGCTGAGCACGACCCCGGCCTCGAAGACGTCCTCGATCGTGTAGTCGTGGCGCGCCTTGCGGTTGGACGCGACGAGCGACCGGCCGCCCTGCTTCGCCATGACTCCTCCTGTGCTGGTGGTGCGCGTCCCCGGCGGACGCGCGACGCAGCAGCCTATCGGCCGCGCCGCCCGGCGCCCACCGGATTCCGCTAGAGGCCGAGCAGCGGCCGCGGGTTCACGGTCGCCCCGTTGACGTAGACCTCGAAGTGCAGGTGGCACGCCGCCGAGGTCCCGGTGTTGCCCGAGTACCCGAGCAGCTGGCCGCGCGACACGGACTGCCCGGCCCCGACGACGAAGCTCGTCATGTGGTTGTACGAGGTCATCAGCGAGTTCCCGTTGACGAACCCGTGGTCGACCATCACCTGGTTGCCGAACCCGTTGCGCCACTTCGCCCACTGCACGGTGCCGTCACGGCCCGCGTAGATGGGGGTGCCGCAGTAGGTGCGCAGGTCGATGCCGGCGTGCAGCCGGTAGTAGCCGAGGATCGGGTGCAGGCGCATCCCGTACTCGCTGGTCACGTAGATCGGGTTGATCGACGTGGGGTTGCCGAACAGGGCACCGGAGCCGACCGAGCCGCTCGGGGCGGGCGGTGCCTGCCCGGCGGCGGCGGCGCGGGCGCGGCGCTCGGCGGCGACCTTCTCGATCTCGCTGCTGATCGCGGCGCGCTCGGAGTCGATCTTGTCGACCTCGGCCTGCGCGGCGGCCTTCTGGCCCTCGACCTGCTTCTGCTTCGCGGCCTGCTGGGCGATCAGGTCCTCGACCTCGGCCTTGCGGTCCGCGGCCTCCTGGCGGGCGACCTCGGCCTCGGCGACCTTCTGGTCCGCCTCCGCCTTCAGGTCGGCGATCTTCTCCCGCACGGCCGACAGACGGGCCTGGCTGTTCCGGTTGTCCGCCTCGATGGTCGCGAGCTCGTCGAGCACCTGGCTCTGCGCGCGCTGCGCGGTGGTCGCCAGGCTGAACTGCTCGGTGAAGTCCTCGACGCTCTCCGCCCCGACGACGATGCTCAGCCCCGACAGTCCGGGGCCGCCCTGGTACGCCTCACGCGCCATCCGGCCGATCTGCCCGCGGATCTCGTCGGCGCGCGCGGAGTCGGAGTCGATGGTCGCGCTGATCGACACCTCCTGCTCCTCGGCGTCCTGCAGCCGCGCGGCGATGAGCGCCGCCTCCCGCTCGAACCCGGCGAGCTTGTTCTCGGCCTCGGTGAGCGCGGCCTGCGCGGCCGGGAGCTGCGCCTGGATGGCCACGAGCTCGGCGGCCACCTGCCGCAGCTGGTCGCTCAGCCCCTCGAGGGCGGCCTCCGCGTCGGCGAGCTGCTGGTCCTTGGCGGCCTGCTGCGACTCCAGGTTCGACTGCTTGTCGTCCAGGTCGTCGCCGACCGCCGGGCCCGCCGCCGTGAGGCCGACGAGGACGGCGAGCGCCCCGGCGACGGATCCGGCGAGCAGCCGGAAGCCGCGGGGTCGGCGGTTGCGGGTCGTCGTCGTCATCTCAGACCTTCGTGTAGCGGCTCAGGGTGACCAGCGACGAGATCGCCGCCAGCAGGATCGCGGCGCCCACGAGGAACGGCGCGACCTGCCAGACCTCGTTGGTGGTGACGTACGGGATCCACGCGACCTGCCCGCCGAGCCAGTCGGTGATGAGGTAGCGCGTCCCGGCCCACAGCCCGGCCACGGACAGCACCGCGCCGATCGTCGCCGCGATCGCGCCCTCGAGCATGAACGGCAGCTGGATGAACAGGTTGGACGCGCCGACCATCCGCATGATGCCGGTCTCCCGGCGGCGGCTCAGCGCCGACAGCCGGATGGTCGTCGTGATGAGCAGCACCGCCGCGAGCAGCATCACCCCGGCGAGGCCGAGGGACAGCAGGGTCGCGCTGTTCAGCACCCGGAACAGGGAGTTGTACAGGTCGCGCTGGTCCTGGACGCGCTCGACGCCCTGGCGGCCCTGGAGCACGTCGGCGACGACCTCGAACTGCTCGGGGTCGGAGAGCTTGATCCGCAGCGACTCGTTCATGTCGTCCACGGTGGTGACCTGCGCCCAGAACTGGCCCTCGAACTGCCGCTGGAACGTCTCGAACGCCTGCTCCTTCGACTCCTCGAAGACCTCCTCGACGTACGGCGCGACGTCGGGGGCGTCGAGCGCCGCCATGATCGCGTCCTTCTGCTCGTCGGTGACCTCGCCGCCGGCGCAGGTCGGCGCGGAGGACTCCCCCGCCGGGCAGAGGTAGACCGCGACCTCGACCTTGTCGTACCAGTCGTCCTGCATCTTGACGATCTGAAGCTGCAGCAGCGCGGCCGCGCCGACGAAGGTGAGCGACACGAAGGTCACCAGGACGACGGAGATCGTCATCGACAGGTTCCGGCGCAGGCCGATGCCGATCTCGGAGAGGATGAACTGCAGTCGCACGTCGATCCCCCCTCAGCGGTCCGAGCCGTAGACGCCGCGCGACTGGTCGCGCACCATCTCGCCGCCGGACAGCTCCACGACGCGCTTGCGCATCTGGTCGACGATCTCGTCGTCGTGCGTCGCCATGACCACCGTGGTGCCCGTGCGGTTGATCCGGTCGAGCAGGCGCATGATCCCCAGGGAGGTCGTCGGGTCGAGGTTGCCGGTGGGCTCGTCGGCGAGCAGGATCGACGGCCGGTTCACGAACGCGCGCGCGATGGCGACGCGCTGCTGCTCACCGCCGGACAGCTCGTGCGGGCGCCGCTTCTCCTTGCCCGCGAGGCCGACCATCTCCAGGACGTCGGGCACGGTGGTGAGGATGTGGTGCCGCGGCTTGCCGATCACCTGCAGCGCGAACGCCACGTTCTCGAAGACCGTCTTGTTGTGCAGCAGGCGGAAGTCCTGGAACACCGCGCCGATCTGGCGGCGCAGGTGCGGGACCTTCCAGGTGGACAGCGTGGTGAGGTCCTTGCCCGCGACGAAGACCTTGCCCGCGGACGGGCGCTCCTCGCGCAGGGCGAGGCGCAGGAAGGTCGACTTCCCGGAGCCGGACGCGCCGACGAGGAACACGAACTCGCCGCGCTCCACCTCGAGGCTGATGCTGTCCAGCGCGGGGCGGGCGCCGCGCGCGTAGACCTTGGTGACGTTCTCGAATCTGATCACAGCTGCACAGGGGCCGGTGCTCGGGGATGGGAGGGTCGTGCCGTCCGGCCGCGTCGAGCGTAGGCAGCACGCCGCCGTGACCCGGTCGTGACACGCCGCCGCGGAACCTGTGAGTCCGCGCACGGCCCCGCCGCTGGGCGATTCGCCCGGTTCCGCCCGCCGTCACGCGGCGGGCGGCCCGTCGTCAGGCGCTCTCGGCGGACCGGCGCCAGCGGATGCCGGCCTCGATGAACCCGTCGATGTCGCCGTCGAAGACCGCCGAGGTGTTGCCGACCTCGTGCTCCGTGCGCAGGTCCTTGACCATCTGGTACGGGTGCAGCACGTAGGACCGCATCTGGTCGCCCCAGGACGCCTTGATGTCGCCCGCGAGCTCCTTCTTCTTCGCGTCCTCCTCGGCCTTGCGGACGAGCAGCAGGCGGGACTGGAGCACGCGCAGCGCGGCGGCGCGGTTCTGGATCTGCGACTTCTCGTTCTGCATCGACACGACGATGCCGGTCGGGATGTGCGTCATGCGGACCGCGGAGTCGGTCGTGTTGACCGACTGCCCGCCCGGGCCGGACGAGCGGAACACGTCGACCTTGATCTCCGACTCGGGGATCTCGATGTTGTCGTCGCTCTGCTCGATGAGCGGGATGACCTCGACCGCCGCGAACGACGTCTGGCGACGGCCCTGGTTGTCGAACGGCGAGATGCGCACCAGGCGGTGCGTCCCGGCCTCGACCGACAGGTGGCCGAACGCGTACGGCGCCTTCACCTCGAAGGTCGCGGACTTCAGGCCCGCCTCCTCCGCGTACGAGGTGTCGAGCACCGTCGTCGGGTAGCCGTGCCGCTCGGCCCAGCGCAGGTACATGCGCATGAGCATCTCGGCGAAGTCCGCGGCGTCGACGCCACCGGCGCCCGCGCGGATCGTGACGACGGCCTCGCGCTGGTCGTACTCCCCCGCGAGCAGGGTGCGGACCTCGAGCTCGCCCAGGTCCCTGCGGATGCCGACGAGCTCGGCGTCGGCCTCCGCGAGGGTGTCGGCGTCGTCCATCTCGGTGGCCATCTCGACCAGGGTCTCGAGGTCGTCGATGCGCCCGCCCAGCTTGCTCACGCGGTCCAGCTCGGACTGCGCGGCGGACAGGGCGCTGGTGATCTTCTGCGCCGCGTCGGGGTCGTCCCACAGGTCGGGTGCGGACGCCTGCTCGGAGAGGTCGGCGATCCGGGCCTTGAGGACCGTGGGGTCGGACACCGCCTGGATCGTCTGCAGGGTGCTGCGCAGGTCGCGGATCTCGGCGGGGAAGTCGGTGGCTGCCACGACGGTCCAGGCTACCGGCTGCGGCGGGCGACCGCGTGCACCACCCGTCCGGGGTCCACCCCCGGGAGCGCTGCCACTACGGTGTGAGCGTGAACATCGCAGTCGCACCCTCCGGCCGTCAGCACCTCCTCGCGCACGGTGAGCACCGCGCCACGATCGCGGAGGTGGGCGCGAGCGTCCGCACCTACGCCGTCGGCGGCCGGGACGTCACCCTGCCGTTCGGGGAGTCCGAGCTCGCCCCCGCCTACTCCGGCGCGGTCCTCGCCCCGTGGCCGAACCGGCTGCGCGACGGGCAGTACACCTGGGACGGCGTCGAGTACCAGGTCCCCGTCACCGAGCCCGACCGCTCCACCGCGCTGCACGGGCTGGTCGCCCAGGTGCGGTACGAGAAGGTCGCGAGCACCACCGGCCCCGACGGCGACACCTCGGTCACCCTGCGGCACGACCTCGTCCCCACGCCGGGCTACCCGTGGTCGCTGCGCGTCGAGGTGACGTACGCGCTGTCCGACGCCGGGCTGCGCGTGCACGTCGCCACCACCAACCTCGACCGCACCGCCGCGCCGTACGGGATCGGGTTCCACCCCTGGCTGTCCCCCGGCGACGCCGCCGTGGACGACTGCACGCTCCGGGTGGACGCCACCTCCCAGGTCACGGTCGACGACCGCCTGCTGCCCACCGGCACCCGCCCGCTGTCCGGCGCCGAGGACCGCACCACGCCGCAGCCCCTCGCCGGGGTCGCGCTGGACGACGCGTTCGTCGACGTCACCCGCGACGCCGACGGCCTGTCGTGGATCGTGCTGGCGTCCCCCGACGGCCGCGCGGCCGCGATGTGGATGGACGGCTCGATGGACACCTGGCAGGTGTGCACCGGCAACGGCATCCCGCGCATCGACCGGGGCGGCGTCGCGGCGGAGCCGATGAGCTGCATCGCCGACGCGTTCCGCACCGGCGAGCGCCTGGTCCGGCTGGAGCCGGGCACCACGCACGAGGTCACCTGGGGCATGACCCTGGTGTGAGCCGCATCCCGGGCCGCCCGCGCGGCGGCCCGGGCACGAGAAGGGCCCGTCCGGTCGCCGGACGGGCCCTTCTCACATGCAGCGGGGGTCGGGGTCAGCCGTAGTACTCGCCGTCCGCCATGACGCCCTTGGTGTACTCCCAGTGCCAGCGCTCGTACGGGCCGCTGCCGCCCGGGCGCGCCCAGGCCGGGTTCTCCCAGCCGAACACCGGCGCGTTCTCGTTCAGCCACTCCCACTGCGCACCCGTGGTCTGCGAGCTGCACAGGTCGATCGCCAGCCCCCAGCCGTGGTTGCTGCGTCCGGCGGGGGCCGCGAGGCCGCCCTTCTGCGCCTTGACCGCGCGCTGCTCCGCGAGGGTCCGGTACCCGCTGGACAGGCACAGGTCCGTGCCGAACCGGGTGACCCACATCGAGTTGAGCTCGGCGAGCGCCTCGGCGGCGTCCGCGCGGATCTGGGTCTTGCCGTCCCAGAGGTAGCACAGGTCGCTCGACGGCAGCTGGCCGTTGGCGCTGGCGGTCCCGGCCTCGCCGCTGCACCCGGGCAGGACCTCGCGGTCGGCGCTGCGGGAGACGTCGACCTGCGCGCGCAGCGCCGTCGCGTCGCCCGACACCAGGGAGGCGGGCGGCAGCACCGACGTGGCCGAGGACGTCAGCGCCTGGACGGTGTCCGGCAGCGTGGCGTCGGCCTCGGCGTCCGTGAACGTCTCGGCGCCGCTGCTCGCGGGGCGCTGCGCCAGCGGGATCGCGACCGTGATGGCGGCGAGCGTCACGAGGACCCCGGCGCGGGTGCCCCAGCGCGCCAGCGGGCTGGTGCGGCGGGACTCGGTGCGCTCGATCCGCTCGGGACGTGCGGCGTCCCCGGCGGGGGTGGTGCCCGCGGCGACCGGCGCGGCGGGGGCGGTGCGTCCCGCCTCACGCAGCTGGCGGCGGGTAGGGGTGCCCGTGGCGGCGGGCTGCACGTGGTGCTGCGCCACGGGACCTCCGGGACTCACGCGGGACGGGGGACGAGAGAGCGTGTCCACCCGGCCCGCGACGGCGCACGGCGAAGGGGGGTTGCCGGCGTTCCGGGGAGGACGATCACGAAACCATAACGGGCGGACGGGATCCGTCCAAGCCTCCGCCCGGATCTGGTCGCCGGATCATCGGCGTGTCGCGCTCGTTCACCCACCGCGACCACCCCCACGAGTGACGAAGGTCCCCCGTTCGGAGCAGCACGAGACCCTCACCGCCGGATGACACCGCGCTGCATCGCGTCCCGCACCTCGCCGACGAGCTCCTCGAGGATGTCCTCCAGGAACACCACGCCCACGGGCCGCCCGCCGTCCTCGACGCGCGCCAGGTGCACCCCCGACCGCTGCATCGCCGCGAGCGCCTCCTCGACCTCGTCGCCGGGCGCGACGACGGCGAGCGCCCGCACCCGCCACGTCGGCACCGGCATCCGCCGGGTCTCGTCGTCGGCGTACAGGACGTCCTTCACGTGCAGGTAGCCCGCGGGGGCACCGCCGGCCCCGAGCACCGGGAACCGGCTGTACCCCGTGCGCCCGACCAGCCGCTCGACCTCGTCGGGCGTGACGTCGCCAGGCACGGTCACGAGGTCCGCGAGCGGCACCATGACGTCGGCGGCGGTGCGGTCGGAGAACTCCAGCGCACCGGACAGCAGGCCCTGCTCGTCGTCCAGCAGCCCCTCCGCCTGGGACTGCTCGACGATGGACTGCACCTCCTGGGCGGTGAACGCCGAGGCGACCTCGTCGCGCGGGTCGACCCGGAACAGCCGCAGCACGTGGTTCGCCACCCAGTTGAGCGCGACGATCACCGGCTTGACCACCCGGGCCAGCCACACGAGCGGCGGGCCGAACACCATCACCGCGCGGTCCGGCCCGGACACGGCGAGGTTCTTGGGGACCATCTCCCCCAGCACCACGTGCAGGTACACCACGACCAGCAGCGCGACCACGAACGCGATCGGGTGCGTGAGCGACGGGCTCACGCCGAGCGCGTGCAGCGGGTCCTCGATCAGGTGCGCGATGGCGGGCTCGGCCACCAGGCCGAGGCTGGTGGAGCACACCGTGACGCCGAGCTGCGCGCACGCCAGCATCAACGACACGTGCTCCATGGCCCACAGCACGGTGGCCGCCCGGCGGTCCCCGGCGTGCGCGAGCGGCTCGATCGACGAGCGACGGGCCGAGATGATCGCGAACTCCGCCGCGACGAAGAACGCGTTGCCGGCCAGCAGGGCCACGGCCAGGGCGAGGGCGACGCCGTTGCTCACGCCGCACCCCCGTCCGCGGCCGGCGCCGCCGACGCCGTGGCGGCGGGCCGGACCAGCACCCGCTCGACCCGGCGCCGCGCCATCGACTCCACCTGGAGCAGCACGTCCCCGGACGCGACCTCGTCGCCGACCTCCGGCACCCGCCCGAGCGCGGCCATCACCAGGCCGCCGAGCGTCTCGTACCGGACGTCCTCAGGCACCTCCAGGCCGGTGGTCTCGGCGAGCTCGTCCGGGCGCAGCAGCCCGGACACCATCCACGCGCCGTCCGAGCGCCGCGACGCCGCGGTGCGGCGCCGGTCGTGCTCGTCCGCTACGTCGCCCACCAGCTCCTCCACGACGTCCTCCAGCGTCACGACCCCGGAGGTGCCGCCGTACTCGTCCACGACGACGGCCATCTGCAACCCGTGGTCGCGCAGCTCGACCAGGAGCGGGCCCAGGTGCACCGTCTCAGGCACGCGCGGCGCCTCGACCATCAGCGCGGCCGCGGGGACCTCGTCGCGCCGGTCGTGCGGGACGCCCACGGCCCGGCGCAGGTGCACCAGGCCCACGATGTCGTCCGAGTCGTCGCCGATCACCGGGAACCGCGAGTGCCCCGTCTCGCGGGACAGCCGCACGACGTCCGTCGCGGTGTCGTCGCGGCGCAGCACCACCACGCGCTGCCGGTCGGTCATCACGTCCACCGCGGTCAGCTCCGAGAACTCGATCGAGTTGGTCAGCAGCGTCGCCGTCGAGGCGTCGAGGGTGCCGACCTGCGCGGAGCGCTTCACCAGCGCGGCGAGCTCCTGCGGCGAGCGGCCGCCGGACAGCTCCTCGCGCGGCTCGACGCCGAACCGGCGCAGCAGCCAGTTGGCGCTGTTGTTGAACAGGGCGATCAGCGGCCGCAGGCCCGCGGTGAACCCGCGCTGCAGCGGCGCGACCTGCCGCGCCGTGCCCAGGGGACGGCTGATCGCGAAGTTCTTCGGGACGAGCTCGCCGAACAGCATGGAGAACCCGTTGACCAGCACGAGGGTCAGCACCACGGCCAGCGCCCCGCCGAGCACGGGCCCGAGGAACGACCCGCGCAGCGGCTCGGCCAGCAGCGCGTTCACGGCGGGCTGCGTCGTGTAGCCGAGCAGCACCGTGGTCACGGTGATGCCGACCTGCGCGCCGGACAGCTCCGTGGACAGCCGGTGCAGGGCGGCGAGCACGCTGCGGCCCCGCCGGTCGTCCGGGCGCGTCTGCGACTCGACGATGCCGGGGTCGAGGGTCACCAGCGAGAACTCCGCGGCGACGAACACCGCGGTGCCGCCGGTGAGCACGACGCCCAGCGCGACCAGCAGCCAGTCGGTCAGCACGGGTCACCCCCGGCCCGGTGCGCGCGCACCGCGACGGGGAGGGAGGAGAGGCAGGAGGGGCCGGCTTCGTCGCCCCCGGGCTCGTCGGCCCGGGGCGCTCGCCGGCAGCGACTTGAGCTGCTCATGGTGGCCAGATCATACGAAACCTCCACACGCGGGTCCTACGCTGGCAGCATGTCGTTCGCATCCCGCCCCGGCGGCGCCGCCGGCTCCCCCGCGGGCGCCCCCGGCGCCGCGTCCACGTCGGTGCTCGTCGTCGAGGACGAGCCGGCCATCGCGACCGCCGTCGCGCGCCGGCTGTCCGCCGAGGGCTGGCAGGTCGAGACCGTCGGCGACGGCCTGCAGGCCGTCGAGGCCGCGGCCCGGCTCGCGCCCGACGTCGTCGTGCTCGACGTCATGCTCCCCGGCATCGACGGGCTCGAGGTGTGCCGCCGCATCCAGGCCGAGCGCCCGGTGCCGGTGCTGATGCTGACGGCCCGCGACGACGAGACCGACATGCTCATCGGCCTCGGCGTGGGTGCCGACGACTACATGACCAAGCCGTTCTCGATGCGCGAGCTCGTCGCCCGCGTCAAGGCTCTGCTGCGCCGCCAGCAGCGCGCCGCGCTCGCCGCCGAGCGCACCGCCGGGGCCCCCGAGTCCGAGCCGCCGGTGCAGGTGGGCGACGTCGTCATCGACCGCGCGCAGCGCCGCGTGCACCGCGCGGGCGAGGAGGTGCACCTCACGCCGACCGAGTTCGACCTGCTGCTCGCGCTCGCCGCGAGCCCCCGCACCGTGCTCACCCGCGAGCGCCTGCTGGCCGAGGTCTGGGACTGGGTGGACGCCTCCGGCACGCGCACGGTCGACTCGCATGTGAAGGCTCTGCGCAGGAAGCTCGGCGCCGACCTGATCCGCACCGTGCACGGCGTCGGGTACGCCCTGGAGCCCGCGGGCGGGGCCGCGGGAGCGTGAGCGTGCCCGCTCCCCCGCGCCACCAGCGCCCGGCCCGGATGAGCCGGCTGCCGGACGTGCGTCCGCTGGACCGGCTGCGGTCCATCAAGATCAAGCTCGGCGTCCTCGTGGCGGCGGCCGTGTTCGTCGCGGCGCTGCTCACCTGGATCGGCCTGAACAACGCGCTGGGCCCGAGCCGGACCTTCCCCGTCGTCATCGTGCTCGCGCTCGTCATGACCCAGGTGCTCGCCCGCGGCATGACGTCGCCGCTGCGCGAGATGACCTCGGCCGCCCGGGCGATGGCCGCAGGCGACTACAGCCGCCGGGTCCGCGCCACCAGCCGGGACGAGGTCGGGCAGCTCGCGTCGGCGTTCAACCGGATGGCCGACGACCTGCAGCAGGTCGACTCCGTCCGCCGCGAGATGGTCGCCAACGTCTCGCACGAGCTGCGTACCCCCGTCACCGCGCTGCAGGCCCAGCTCGAGAACATCGTGGACGGCGTCGAGGACCCCGACCCCGAGGCCATGCGGGCCGCGCTCGCGCAGACCCAGCGGCTCAGCCGCCTGGTCGCCACGCTGCTCGACCTGTCCCGCCTGGAGGCGGGCGCCGTCGACCTGCAGGTCGCCGACGTCCCGATGCAGCAGTTCCTCGAGGAGGCCGCGCAGGAGGGCCGCCTCGTCGGCGCGTCCAAGGACCTCTCGTTCCCCGTCGTCGTGGACCCGCCCGACCTCACGCTGCCCGCCGACCGCGAGCGCCTGCACCAGATCGTCGCGAACCTGGTGCAGAACGCCGTCCGGCACTCCCCGAAGGGCGCTCAGGTGCGGCTGGAGGCCGCGCGGGCCGGGGGCTGGGTGCGGCTCGACGTCGTCGACGACGGCCCCGGTATCGCCGCCGACCAGCGCGAACGCGTCTTCGAGCGGTTCGCGCGCGGCAACACCCCCGCCATCACCGGGCAGATCTCCACCGGCGGCACCGGGCTCGGCCTGTCCATCGTGCGGTGGGCGGTGACCCTGCACGGCGGGACCGTCGAGGTCGCGGACACCCCGACCGGCTGCACCATGCGCGTCATGCTGCCGTCGCGCCGCACGTCCCGGCCCACGATCGCCGCGTTCTGACCTGCTCCTCCGTCTCGCGACGGACCCGCGGGACCCACCTCGCGACGGATGGTGGCGGGGCACCCCGCGCTCCTAGGGTCGAGACATGCCACCCGACGCGACGCACGCCATCGAGGTCTCCCACCTCACGAAGACGTTCGGACAGGTCCGCGCGGTCGACGACCTGACCTTCACGGTCCGCCCCGGCCGGGTCACCGGCTTCCTCGGACCGAACGGCGCCGGCAAGACCACCACCCTGCGGATGCTGCTGGGCCTGGTCACGCCCACCAGCGGCACCGCCACGGTCGGCGGCCGCCGCTACACCGACCTGGAGCGACCCACCCGCACCATCGGCGCCGCCCTGGAGGCCGCCGACTTCCACCCCGGGCGGACCGCCCGCGACCACCTGCGGATCTTCGCGCCGCAGGCCGGGGTCCCGGACCGCCGGGCCGACGAGGTCCTCGACCTGGTGGGCCTCGGCTCCGCCGCGCGGCGCCGGGTCGGCGGTTTCTCGCTCGGCATGCGGCAGCGGCTCGCGCTCGCCACGACGCTGCTGGGCGACCCGCCGGTGCTGCTGCTCGACGAGCCGGCCAACGGCCTCGACCCGGAGGGCATCCGCTGGCTGCGCGACCTGCTGCGGGCGCTCGCCGCGCAGGGCCGCACCGTCCTGGTGTCCTCGCACGTCCTGTCCGAGGTGCAGCAGACCGTGGACGACGTCGTCATCATCGCCGGGGGCCGCCTCGTGCACGCCTCCACGCTGGCCGAGCTCGGTGCGCTCGCCGAGCCGCGCGTCCGCGTGGCCTCCCCCGACGCCGCCGGGCTCGACGCCCTGGTGGCCCGGGCGGGGTGGCGCCGCGCCGCCGGGACCGGCGCACCCGGCGCCGCCGAGCTCGTCGG
>NZ_RFFI01000112.1 GCF_003696205.1 Cellulomonas triticagri | reverse complement strand
GGCGGTCGGCGGGGCGTCCGGCGGCGAGCCCGGCGGCGCGGGCGCGCTCGACCACGCCCGGCAGCACGGCGAGCAGCGCGTCCACGTCGTCGCGGGTCGAGGTGCGGCCGAGGCTGAACCGCAGCGCGCCGCGCGCGTCGCCCTCGGGGACGCCCATCGCGAGCAGCACGTGGCTGGGCTGCGGGACCCCGGCCTGGCACGCGGACCCCGTCGAGCACTCGACCCCGGCGGCGTCCAGCAGGTAGAGCAGGGAGTCGCCCTCGCAGCCGGGGAAGGTCAGGTGCGCGTTCGCGGGCAGCCGCTCCCCCGCACCGGTCGCGCCGCGCAGCACCGCGTCGGGCACGACCGCGAGGACCCCGGCCACCAGGGCGTCGCGCAGCGCGGCGAGCCGGGCCGCGGTCTGCTCCCGGTCGGCGACGGCGCGCTCGACGGCCACGCCGAACGCCGCGATGCCCGGCACGTCCAGGGAGCCGGAGCGGACGCCGCGCTCCTGGCCGCCGCCGTGCTGGACGGGGACGAGCGCGAGGTCGCGGCGGGCGACGAGGGCGCCGACGCCCCCCGGGCCGCCGAGCTTGTGCCCGCTGACGGTGAGGGCGTCCACGCCGGACGCCGCGAAGTCCACGGGCACCTGCCCGACGGCCTGCACCGCGTCCACGTGCACCGGCACGCCGTGGGCGTGCGCGAGGGCGACGACCTCCGCGACGGGCTGCAGCGTCCCGACCTCGTTGTTCGCCCACATGACCGAGACGAGCGCGGTGCGGTCACCGTGCGCGGCGAGCTCCGCGGCGAGGGCGTCGGTGCGCAGCCGACCCCGGTCGTCGACGGGCAGCAGCACGAGGTCCGCGCCCTCGTGCTCGGCGAGCCACGCCGCCGGGTCGAGCACGGCGTGGTGCTCGACGGCGGAGACCAGGACCCGGGTGCGGGCCGGGTCCTGCGCGGTGCGCGCCCAGTAGAGGCCCTTGATCGCGAGGTTGTCCGCCTCGGTCCCGCCGCCGGTCAGCAGCACCTCGCTGGGGCGCGCGCCGAGGGCGGCGGCCAGGCGTTCGCGGGACTCCTCGACGACGCGGCGGGCCGCCCGGCCGGAGGTGTGCAGCGACGACGGGTTGCCCGGACGGGTCAGGTGCTCGGCCAGCACGGCGGCCGCCTCCGGGAGCACGGGCGTCGTGGCCGCGTGGTCCAGATACGCGCTCACCCGCACGAGTCTACGAACCGTTCTGCCAGGATGTGCCCCGTGAGTGCCGACGACGCGACGACGCCTCCCCCGGCGGGTGCGGTCCTGCCTGCCCTGCCGACGCCCGCCGAGCGCACCCCGCCGGCGTCGTCGGCTCCGTCGTCGCCCGGCGCCGCCGCCGTCCCGTCCCCGGCGGGCGAGGCGCTGCCGACGCTCGCCCCGCTGGCGTTCAGCGGGCAGCGGCTCGACTGGCGCGACCTGCCCCGCACCGTGCGCACCCGCATCCAGACGCTCGCGGGCGCGCAGGTCACCGCCGAGACCAGCGCGAACACCGGGTTCAGCCCCGGGTTCGCCGCGGTGCTGGAGCTCGCCGACGGGCGGGGCGTCTTCGTCAAGGCCGTCTCCCCCGAGCAGAACCCCGAGTCCCCGGAGCTCGCCCGCGCCGAGGTGCGCGCGGCCGCCGCGCTGCCGGACCAGGTCCCCGCCCCGCCGCTGCTGTGGTCGGACGACGACGGCGACTGGGTGCTGCTGGGCTTCGAGGTCGCGGCCGGTCGGCCCCCGCAGCTGCCGTGGCGGCCGGACGAGCTCGAGCTCGTGCTGCGCGCGATGGACACCCTCGCGGAGGCGGAGCCGCTGCCCGGGCACGCGCTGCCGACGACCGCGGACCTGCTGGCCGACGACTTCTCGGGCTGGTCGCGGATCGCCGCGCTGCCGGGCGCCGACCTGGACCGCCTCGCGGGCTGGGCCGGCGACGCGGGCGCGTGGGTGCGCGAGCACCTGGACGTGCTGGTGGCGTGGGAGTCCCAGGCGCTGGCCGCGTGCGAGGGCAGCGCGCTGGTGCACGGCGACCTGCGGGCCGACAACGTGCTCATCGACCACGACCACGACGGCGGCCGGGTGGCCCTGATCGACTGGCCGCACGCGAGCGTGGGGGCGCCGTGGCTGGACCTGGCGTTCATGCTGCCGAGCGTCGCGATGCAGGAGGGCGGCGACCCGCAGCGGATCTTCTGGTCGCGCCCGGCGTCCCGGGGGCTCGACCCGGAGCGCCTGCGCGCGGCGGTCGCCGGGCTGGCGGGGTACTTCGCGCACGGCGCGATGCAGCCGCCGCCGGTCGGCATCCCGAACCTGCGCCGGTTCCAGGGCGCCCAGGCCCGCGAGGCGGTCGCCTGGCTCCGCGCCCTGGCCTGACCCGGGCGCGGGCCGCCGGGCCCGGGCCGCCGCCGTCAGCGGGCCCGGAGCGCCTCCGTCAGCTGGGGCAGCACCACGAACAGGTCGCCCACGATCCCGTAGTCGGCGATCTCGAAGACCGGCGCCTCCGGGTCGCTGTTGATCGCGACGACCGTCCCGGACGCCTGCATCCCGCCGCGGTGGTGCACGGCGCCGGACACTCCGGCACCGATGTACAGCCGGGGGGACACCGTCACGCCGGTCTGGCCGATCTGCGCCTCGTGGCCGATCCAGCCCTCGTCGGTGGCGACGCGGGTCGCGCCGACGGCCGCGCCGAGCACGTCCGCGAGCGCCTCCAGCGCCGTGAAGTCGCCCTCGGTGCCGCGCCCGCCGACCACGACGGTGTCGGCCGCCGCGAGGTCGGGTCGGTCGGTGGGCTCCTCGGCGGTGCGCTCGACCACGCGGGCGCGGGTGGCGCGCTCGCTGACGGCGACCTCGCGGGCGCTGACGGCGGGCAGCGCGGGGGCGTCGGCGTCGACCTCGCGGGCGGGGACCGCGCCGGCCTTCACCAGCACGACCGCGGGGTCGGTGAGCACGGCGCACCGGGTGGTCCAGGTCCCGGCGAGGACGGTCTTCGCGGCGACGACGCGCCCCTCGGCGTCGCGCTCGACGGCGGCGGCGTCGGTGACCACGCCCGCCCCCGTGGCGACGGCGAACCGCGCGACGGCCTCCTTGTTCTCGAACGTCGAGAGCGCGAGCAGCACCGTCGCACCCGACGCGGTGACGGCGTCGACCAGCACCTCGGCGAGCACGGGCGTGAGCCGCGGGTCGGCGGCGCCGGTCGTTGCGGCGTGCACCACGGACACCCCGTGCCGCCCGAGCACGGGCAGGGCGGGGTCCAGAGGCTCGTCGCCGACCCACAGGCCGTGCACGGCGCCGCCGTCCCCGGCGAGGTCGCGGGCGACGGTGGCGAGCTCGAGGACGCTGCCGCGCAGCGCGCCGGTGTCGGCGTGGTCGAGCAGGACGAGGACGGTGCTCATGCCCGGACCTCCGAGGTCGGCGTGGGACGGCGGGTGGCGACGGCGCCGAGGGCGCTGCGGGGGCTCACAGCACCTCCCCCGTCGGCGGGGCGGCGGGGCGGACGAGGTCGCGCTCGACGAGCCACGCGGCGAGCCGGGCGCCGGCCTGGCCGTCGTCGCTGACCAGCACCCGGTCCGTGCGGGGCGGGCGCGGGGCGGCCTCGACCACGGCGGTGCGGGCACCCGCGGCGCCCACCGTCGCGGGGTCGACGCCGAGGTCGGCGAGGGTGAGCGTCTCGACCGGCTTCTTGCGCGCGGCCATGATCCGCTGGAAGTTCGGGTACCGGGGCTCGTTGGCCCGGTCGGACACGGAGACCAGCGCCGGCAGCGGGGCGGACAGCACCTCGGTGGCGTGGTCGAGGTCGCGGCGGACCGTGATCTCCCCGTCGGCGAGAGCCACGTCGGCGGCGAGCGTCAGCTGCGGCAGGTCGAGCAGCGCCGCCAGGGCTCCAGGCACCAACGACGTGAGCCCGTCCAGCCCGGCCATCCCCGTGACCACCAGGTCCACCGGGACGTCGGCGCCGAGCCGCCGCACCGCGGCGGCGAGGACGGCGGCGGTGCCGAACGCGTCCGACCCGGCCACGTCGTCGTCGAGCACGTGCACCGCGGCGTCCGCGCCGAGCTGCAGCGCGCGTCGGGCGGCGTCCTCCGCGTCGTCGGGGCCGACCGTCACCACCACGACCTCGGCCTCGCCGACCTGCTCGGCCAGCACGACCGCGGCCTCGACCGCGTTCTCGTCGACCTCGTTGATCGTGCCGTCCCCGCCGTCGCGCACGAGGCGGCCGTCAGCCCCCAGCGCGCGGTCGGACTGGATGTCGGGCACGTGCTTCACGCACACCACGATTCTCACCCCGGGAACGTTACCCGCCCCGGCCGTGGGCGACATGGGACCGGTCCGTGCAGGTGGGGCGGGTGACGGGGCCAGAATGGGATGCGTGACTGCCGCCGCCCCCTCGCCCGGTGCGCCCCGACCGGGGGTGCACGTGACCGCCGACGGCATCGAGGTGGGCGTGCTCGCGCCGCACGCCGACGCGGTGGACCTGTGCCTGCTCGACGCGGACCCCGCGGCGCCGACCGGGTGGGCCGAGCGCCGCGTCCGCCTCGACCCGCCCGACGGCACCGTCCCGGGCCTGTTCTCCGCGCGGGTGCCCGGTGTGCGGCCCGGGCAGCGGTACGGCCTGCGCGCCCACGGCCCGTGGGAGCCGGAGTCCGGACTGCGCTACAACTCCGCGAAGCTGCTGGTGGACCCGTACGCGTACGGGCTGGTCGGCGAGGTGGACCACGGTCCGGCCACCTACGGGCACGTCGTGGACGACGCCCTGGTGGGCGATCCGGCGGGCGACGCCGACCCCCGCGACTCCGTCGCGCACGTCCCGCACGGCGTCGTCCTCGACCGCCGCCCGGGGCACCGCGGGGCGGGCGACGACGTCGACCCGGCCGCGAACCGCCCGCACGTCCCGTGGTCCGACACGGTGGTCTACGAGGCGCACGTCCGCGGCCTGACCCTGCGCCACCCGGGCCTGCCCCCGCACCTGCGCGGGACGTACGCCGCGCTCGGGCACCCCGTCGTCGTGGAGCACCTGCGCTCGCTCGGTGTCACCGCCCTGGAGCTGCTGCCGGTGCACGCGTTCTCCTCCGAGCCGCACCTCGTGCAGAAAGGCCTCACCAACTACTGGGGCTACAGCACGCTCGGGTTCTTCGCCCCGCACGCCCCGTACGCCACCGCCGCCGCGCGCGCCGCCGGCCCGGCCGCCGTCCTGGACGAGCTCCGCACCGCCGTGCACGCCCTGCACGCCGCGGGCATCGAGGTGCTGCTCGACGTCGTCTACAACCACACCTGCGAGGGCGGGCTGCCCGGCCAGCACCTGTCGTGGCGGGGCCTCGACTCCGGCGTCTACTACCTGCACGACGGCGGCCACCCGGCCGCGCTGGCCGACGTCACGGGCACCGGCAACACCCTCGACCTGCGCCGGCCCGAGGTCGTCCGGATGGCCCTGGACTCCCTGCGGTACTGGGCGCAGGAGGTCGGCGTCGACGGGTTCCGGCTCGACCTCGCGGTCACCCTCGGGCGCGGGCACGGCGGGTTCGACCCCGACCACCCGTTCCTCGTCGCCGCCACCACCGACCCCGCCCTGCACGGCCTCAAGCTCGTCGCCGAGCCCTGGGACGTCGGCCCCGGCGGGTGGCGCACCGGGCAGTTCCCGCCGCCGTTCGCCGAGTGGAACGACAAGTTCCGCAACTCCGTGCGCTCCTTCTGGCTCGCCGACCCCGCCCGCGCCGCCCACGGGCTGCCCGAGCACCGGGTCCGCGACCTCGCGACCCGCCTGGCCGGGTCCGTCGACCTGTTCGGGCACTCCGACCCGCCGCTCGCCCGCGGGCCCCACGCCTCGGTCAACTACGTCACCGCCCACGACGGGTTCACCCTCGCCGACCTCGTCGCCTACGAGCACAAGCACAACGAGGCCAACGCCGAGCAGAACCGCGACGGCTCCGACGACAACCGGTCCTGGAACCACGGCGTCGAGGGCCCCGTCCCCGCGGACTCCGTCGCCGCCGACATCGTCCCGCTGCGCCGCCGCTCCGTCCGCAACCTCCTCGCGACGCTGCTGCTCGCGTCCGGCACCCCGATGATCACGGCGGGCGACGAGATGGGCCGCACCCAGCGCGGCAACAACAACGCCTACTGCCAGGACACGGACCTGTCCTGGGTGTCCTGGGACCTCGGCCCCTGGCGGCAGGACCTGCTCGCCACCGCCCGGCACCTCACCGCCCTGCGGCGCGCGCACCCCGCCCTGCGCAGCACCCGGTTCTTCACCGGACGCCCCGTCGGCGCGGGCCGCCCCGACCTCACCTGGTTCGACCCGACGGGTGCCGCGTTCACCCACGAGCGCTGGCACGACGCCGACCTGCGCACCTTGCAGATGCTGCGCGCCGTCCCCACGGGTCCGGTCGCGCAGGGCGCGTCGGGTGGGGAGGGCGGGCCGGGTACCGGTCATGCCGAGGGTGCGGCGGAAGCCGAGGCCAGCTCCGAGGACGCCGTGCTGCTGGTCGTCAACGGGTCCCTCGACCCGGTGACGGTGGTGCTCGCGGACGACCGGCCGACGCGCTGGCGGCTCGCGTGGGACTCCACGTGGGAGCACCCGGACGAGGCGCGGACCGCCGCGATCAACGGGGCGCTGCACCAGGACTCCGGCGCCAAGGCCCACCTGGAGCCCCTGAGCCTGCGCGTCTACGTCCCGGCCTGACCCGGACGTCCCGGCCTGATCCGGACGTCCCGACTCGGCCGCCGGACGCGACGACCTGACCCGCCCGACCACCGGACGCGGCCACCCGACCTCCTGGCCTCGCCTCGCGGCCCGGCCCGACCGCCGGGCGCGGCGGCCCGACCGGACGCGGCGGCCCGGGTCAGACCGCGTTGGCGACCAGGCCGACCTCCGCGACCGACGCCAGGCCCGCGTGCCGCGGGACGACGCGCACCGAGTACCCGAACGGCCCGGACGCGTCGAGGACGAGGTCCCCGGCGAACCCGTAGCGACCGCCCTCGTACGTCTCCACGAGCGCGAGCGGGTCGACGGTGAACGTCTGCAGCTCGTCGGACTCGGTGACCCGGCCGTGCACGACCTGCACCTCGACGTCGTCGGGCTCCAGGTCGCCGAGGGTCACGTAGGCGCGCACGCGCAGCGCGTCGCCGACCTGCGGGACCTCCCCCACACCCCCGGACTCGACGTGGTCGACCCGCACGCCCTGCCACCCCGCGCGGACGCGGCCCTTCCAGGCGGCGAGCTCGCGCGCGCCGGCGTACGACTGGTCGCCCGCGAGCGCCCGGCCCGCGACGGCGGCGGGGACGTACAGCCGCTCGACGTAGTCGGCGACCATGCGGGTGGCCTGCACCTTCGGGCCGAGGGTGGCGAGCGTGTGCCGCACCATCTCGAGCCAGCGCAGCGGCAGCCCGCGCTCGTCGCGGTCGTAGAACCGCGGGGCGACCTGGTGCTCGATGAGCTCGTACAGCGCGGCGGCCTCGAGGTCGTCGCGGTGGTCGGGGTCCTCGACGCCGTCGGCGGTGGGGATGGCCCAGCCGTTCTCGCCGTCGAACCACTCGTCCCACCACCCGTCGAGGATGGACAGGTTGAGCCCGCCGTTCAGCGCGGCCTTCATCCCGGAGGTCCCGCACGCCTCCAGCGGGCGCAGGGGGTTGTTCAGCCAGACGTCGCACCCGGGGTAGAGCGTCTGGGCCATGGCGATGTCGTAGTTCGGCAGGAAGACGATGCGGTGCCGGACCCCGGCCTCGTCGGCGAACCGGACGAGCTGCTGGATGAGCCGCTTGCCCTGGTCGTCGGCGGGGTGCGACTTGCCCGCGATGACGAGCTGCACGGGCCGCTCGGGGTGCGTCAGCAGGGCCCGCAGCCGCTCCGGGTCGCGCAGCATCAGCGTGAGCCGCTTGTAGGTCGGCACGCGACGGGCGAACCCGATGGTCAGGACGTCGGGCGACAGCACCTCGTCGACCCAGCCGAGCTCGGCCGGGCTGGCTCCACGCCGCCCCCACGACGCGCGCACGCGGCGGCGGGCGTCCGTGACGAGCTGGGCGCGCAGGGTGCGGCGCAGGTCCCAGAGCTCGGCGTCGCCGACCGCGTCGGTCAGCCACCCGGTGCCGTCCGCGAGCTCCTCGGGCGTCAGGCGCTCGGCGGCGAGGTCGGACAGCCGCCGGTCCACCCACGTCGGGGCGTGCACGCCGTTGGTGACGGACGTGATCGGCACCTCGACGTCGTCGAAGCCCGGCCACAGGCCGTTGAACATCCCCCGGGAGACCTCGCCGTGCAGCACGGAGACGCCGTTGGCGCGCCCACCCAGCCGCAGGCCCATCACGGCCATGTTGAACATGAGCGGGTCGCCGCCGGGGTAGTCCTCGGCACCCAGGGCGAGCACCCGCTCGACCGGGACGCCCTCGGTGGCGTTGGCCCCGCCGAAGTACTGGTGCACCAGGGACGCCTCGAACCGGTCGATCCCGGCGGGCACCGGCGTGTGCGTGGTGAACACCGTCGCGGCGCGCACGGCCTCCAGCGCCTCGTCGAAGCCGAGCCCGGCGCCCACGAGCTCGCCGATCCGCTCGACGCCGAGGAACCCCGCGTGCCCCTCGTTGGTGTGGTAGACCTCCGGCACCGGCGCGCCGGTGAGCCGCGACCACAGCCGCAGCGCCCGGACGCCGCCGACGCCGAGCAGCAGCTCCTGCTGCAGCCGGTGCTCCCCGCCGCCGCCGTACAGCCGGTCGGTGACCTTGCGGGCGGCCTCGTCGTTCTCCGGGACGTCGGAGTCGAGCAGCAGCAGCGGGACCCGGCCGACGGTCGCGGTCCAGACGTGCGCGTGCAGGGTGCGGTCCCCGGGCAGGGCGACGCGCACGACCGCGGGCGTGCCGTCCTGCTCGCGCAGCAGCGTCAGGGGCATGCCGTCCGGGTCGAGCAGCGGGTAGGTCTCGACCTGCCAGCCGTCGCGGGTGAGCGACTGCGTGAAGTAGCCCGCCCCGTAGAGCAGCCCGACGCCGATGACGGGGACGCCGAGGTCGGACGCGCTCTTGAGGTGGTCGCCCGCGAGGATGCCGAGGCCACCCGAGTACTGGGGCAGCACGTGCGTGATGCCGAACTCCGGGGAGAAGTACGCGACGGCGGCGGGCAGCGACGCGTCGGACGCCTGCCGGTGCTGGTACCAGCGGGGCTCGCCCAGGTAGGCGTGCAGGTCCGCGGTGGCGGCGCGCACGGCGGCGACGACGGCGGGGTCCGCCGCGAGGTCGGCCAGCCGCTCCGGGTGCAGGGCGCCGAGCAGGGCGACCGGGTCGCCGCCGACCTGCTGCCACAGGTCCGGGTCGATGGCCGCGAACAGGTCGCGCGACGGCGCGTGCCAGGACCAGCGGAGGTTGTGGGCCAGCTCGTCCAGGTCGGCGAGCGCGGCGGGGAGCGACGTGCGGACGGTGAATCGGCGGATGGCTCTCACCCGGTCGAGACTACGCACGCCCGCACCCCCCGCGACAGGGTCCCCGGCCATCTCGTCGCAGGTAGGTGGGTGGTCCGGGTGCGGGTCCCCGCACCTGCGAGGCCGGCCGCGGCGTACGACGGCGCGCACCTGGTCGGCCCGTCCGGATGCCGGAGCAGCACCGCAGTGGATAGGTTCGGACCCGTGACGTCGACACCTCCGCCGCGCGAGCCCGCGACGCGCCGTGCCCGCCCCCGCACCGCAGCGCCCGTGGTACCGGGCGAGTCCGCGTCGAGCGTCCCGTCGGGAGCCCCGGTCCCGGCACCGGCCGCCGCCGCGCCGGTGCCCGTCGCCGTGACCGCAAGCGCCCCGGCGTCCGGGAGCGCCCGGACCGCCCCGCTGCCGCCCGACCGCGGGCACGCCCCGATGGGCCGCATCCCGGTGGTCGACGTCTCCCCCGTGGTCGAGGCCGGGCGCTGGCCCGCGAAGGCCGCCGTCGGCGAGGCGGTGCCGATCCGCGCGACGGTGTTCCGCGAAGGCCACGACGCGTGCGCGGCGACGGCCGTGCTGGTGGGCCCGGACGGCCGGGACCGGTCGCGCGCCACGATGGTCGACATCGCCCCCGGCCTGGACCGGCTGGAGGCCCGCCTCGTCCCCGACGAGCCCGGCGCGTGGGGCTTCCGCGTCGAGGGCTGGTCCGACCCGTTCGGCACGTGGGCGCACGACGCCCCGCTCAAGGTCGGCGCGGGCGTGGACGTCGACCTGGTGCTGGAGGAGGGCGCGCGCCTGCTGGAGCGCGCGGCCGACCGCGCCGCCGACGACGCCGGGACCCCGGTCACCGAGGAGGCCCGCACCCTGCTGCGCGACGCCGTGACGGCGCTGCGCGACGAGACCCGCCCCGCCGAGGCTCGCCTCGCCGCGGGGCTGTCCGCCGAGGTCCGGGCCGTCCTGGCGGCGCACCCGGTGCGCGAGCTGCTCAGCCCGTCCCCGGTGTACCCGCTGGTGGTGGACCGCCCGCTCGCCCTGGCGGGTGCGTGGTACGAGATCTTCCCGCGCTCGATCGGCGCGACCTACGACGAGGCCACCGGCACCTGGACGTCCGGGACGCTGCGCACCGCGGCGGAGGACCTGCCCCGGATCGCGGGGATGGGCTTCGACGTCGTCTACCTGACGCCGATCCACCCCATCGGCACCACGCACCGCAAGGGCCGGAACAACACCCTGGACGCCCGCCCCGGCGATCCCGGCTCCCCGTACGCGATCGGCTCCCCCGACGGCGGGCACGACGCGATCGACCCGACGCTGGGCGACTTCGCGGACTTCGACGCGTTCGTGGCCCGTGCCCGGGCCGAGGGCCTGGAGGTCGCGCTCGACCTGGCGCTGCAGTGCTCCCCCGACCACCCGTGGGTGGCCGAGCACCCGGAGTGGTTCACGACCCGCCTCGACGGCACCATCGCCTACGCCGAGAACCCGCCGAAGAAGTACCAGGACATCTACCCGCTGAACTTCGACAACGACCCGGCGGGCATCTACGCCGAGGTCCGGCGCGTGCTGCAGGTCTGGATCGACCACGGCGTGACGGCGTTCCGCGTCGACAACCCGCACACCAAGCCGCTGGCGTTCTGGGAGTGGCTGCTCGCCGACGTGCGGGCGTCCCACCCCGAGGTCGTGTTCCTCTCCGAGGCGTTCACGCGCCCGGCGATGATGCTCAACCTCGCCCGCGTCGGGTTCCACCAGTCGTACACGTACTTCACCTGGCGGAACACCAAGGAGGAGCTCGAGGAGTACCTCGCGGAGGTCGGCGACGAGCAGGGCTCGTGGATGCGCCCGAGCTTCTGGCCGACGACCCACGACATCCTCACGCCGACGATGCAGACCGGCGGCGTGGCGGGCTTCGCGCTGCGGGCCGTGCTCGCGGCGCTCGGCGCGCCGACCTGGGGCATCTACACCGGCTACGAGCTGGTCGAGGACGTCCCGCGGCCGGGGGTCGAGGAGCAGATCGACAACGAGAAGTACGAGTTCAAGCCCCGCGACTGGGCGGCGGCCGAACCGCTGGGCATCTCCCGGCTGCTGCGCTCGCTCAACACGATCCGCCGGGCGCACCCCGCGCTCCAGCAGCTGCGCAACGTCACGGTGCACCCGACCTCGAGCCCTTCCCTGGTGGCGTTCTCCCGGCACCTGCCCGCGCACCTGTCCCCCACCGGCGTGGCCGACACGGTGCTCGCGGTGGTGAACCTCGACCCCCGCTCCGCGCAGGACGGCGTCGTCGACCTCGACCTCGCGGCGCTCGGCCTGGAGCCGGGCTCCCGGTTCGTCGCGCACGACGTCCTGTCCCAGGAGGTCTACGCCTGGGACGAGCGCCCGTGGGTACGGCTGGACCCGCAGCAGCGCGTCGCGCACGTGATCGTGGTGGAGCGGGTGTGACCCCCGCCGGGACGGGCGGGCTGCCCGGGTCGGCTCCGGCCGCACCGCCCACGGGGCAGATCGCGGTCTCCGCGCTGCCGCCGCGCCGGCAGCCCGCGGTCCCCGTGCCCGGGGGCGGCGGCCTGTCCGACGACCCCGAGTGGTACCGCACCGCGGTGTTCTACGAGGTGATGATCCGGTCGTTCTCCGACTCGGACGGCTCGGGCAGCGGCGACCTGCGCGGCCTGCGCGACCGCCTCGACTACCTGCAGTGGCTCGGCGTCGACTGCCTGTGGCTGCCGCCGTTCTACCCGTCCCCGCTGCGGGACGGCGGCTACGACGTCTCCGACTACACGGCCGTGGCCGCGCAGTACGGCACCGTCGAGGACTTCACGGAGCTCGTCGCGGCGGCCCACGAGCGGGGCATGCGCGTCGTGGTCGACCTGGTGATGAACCACTCCTCGGACCAGCACCCGTGGTTCCAGGCGTCCCGGTCCGACCCCGAGGGGCCGTACGGCGACTTCTACGTGTGGTCCGACGACGCGACCCGGTACCAGGACGCCCGGATCATCTTCGTCGACACGGAGACGTCCAACTGGACGTTCGACCCCGTGCGGCGGCAGTACTTCTGGCACCGGTTCTTCAGCCACCAGCCCGACCTCAACTTCGACAACCCGCGGGTGGTCGAGGCGATGCACGACGTCGCCCGGTTCTGGCTGCGGCTCGGCGTCGACGGGTTCCGGCTCGACGCCGTCCCCTACCTGTACGAGCGGGACGGCACCAACTGCGAGAACCTCCCCGAGACGCACCGGTTCCTGCGCGACCTGCGCGCGATGATCGACCGGGAGTTCCCGGGCCGGATCATGCTCGCCGAGGCGAACCAGTGGCCCGAGGACGTCGTGCACTACTTCGGCACCGAGGCTGAGCCCGAGTGCCACATGTGCTTCCACTTCCCGGTGATGCCGCGCATCTACTACTCGCTGCGCGACCAGCGGGCGACGTCGATCGTCGACATCCTCGCGGACACCCCCGCCATCCCCGGCGGCGGGCAGTGGAGCACCTTCCTGCGCAACCACGACGAGCTCACGCTCGAGATGGTGTCCACCGAGGAGCGCGCGTCCATGTACGGCTGGTACGCCCCGGACTCCCGGATGCGCGCCAACATCGGCATCCGCCGCCGGCTCGCGCCGCTGCTGGACGACTCCCGCAAGGAGATCGAGCTCGCCCACGCGCTGCTGCTGTCCCTGCCGGGCAGCCCGTGCCTGTACTACGGCGACGAGATCGGCATGGGCGACAACATCTGGCTGCCCGACCGCGACGCCGTGCGCACCCCGATGCAGTGGACCCCGGACCGCAACTCCGGCTTCTCGACGTCCGACCCCGGCAAGCTCTACCTGCCGGTGATCCAGTCGCTCGTGCACCACTACAACAACGTCAACGTCGAGGCGCAGATCGCCCAGAGCACCTCGCTGCTGCACTGGGTGCGCGGCATGCTCGCCGTGCGCCGCCAGCACCCCGCGCTCGGGCTCGGGACGTTCGAGGTCGTCACCGGCGACAACGACGCCGTCCTGGCGTTCCTGCGCCGCTCGCCCGACGAGACGCTGCTGTGCGTCGCCAACCTCGCCTCCACCGCCCGCGCCACCACGCTGCGGCTGCCCGCCGCACTGGCCGGGTCGCAGCTGCGCGACGTGTTCGGCGGCGCGGGCTTCCCCGACGTCGGTGCCGACGGCACCGCGACCTTCACGCTCGGCTCCCGGGACTTCTACTGGTTGGCGGTCACCACACCATGACGGAACGACGCGTCGTCCACCACGAGCGCGACGACGCGCTCGCCGCCCTGCTCGCGCCCTGGTTGCCCGGACGCCGCTGGTTCCCCGTCAAGGGCACCGAGGCGCAGGTCTCCGCCGTCGGCGGGCTCACCCTCACCGACCCCGAGGGCGCCGCCGAGGTGCGGCTGCTGCTCCTGCGCGCCGAGGGCACCGGGGCGGGCGCCGTGCTCCAGGTGCCGGTCGTCCTGCGCGGCCCGGACGCGCACACCTCGGCCGAGGAGGTGGCCCTGATCGGCCGGCTGCCCGACGGCACCGCCGTCCTCGACGGCGCGGGCCAGCCGGAGTTCGAGCGCGCCTGGCTCGCCGAGGCCGACCGCGCCGCCGGGGTCCCCGCCGCACCCGCCGACGGGCTCGGCGCCCCGAAGGTCGTCCCGGGCGAGCAGTCCAACACCTCCGTGATCCTGCCCGGCGCCGGACCCGACGGGTCCACGGCCATGCTCAAGGTCTTCCGCGGCCTGTCCGAGGGCGACAACCCCGACGTCGACGTGCCGCGGGCGCTCGCCGACGCCGGGTGGACGCACGTCCCGCGCCCGCTCGCCTGGCTGGGCGCGGAGTGGCCCGAGGGCGACCACACCGCGCACGGGCACCTCGGGGTGCTCAGCGCCTTCGTCCCCGGCGCGCGCGACGGCTTCGAGCTCGCGTGCGACATGGCCGGCTCCGGCCAGTCGTTCGGCGACCTGGCCGCCGAGCTCGGGGCCGTCGTGGGGCAGATGCACCGCGCGCTCGCGCGCGTGCTCCCCACCGCCCCCGGGGCGGGCGAGGCGCCCTCCCCCGTGTCGCGCCCCGCGGACCGCGTGGCGTCCGCCGCCGGGACGGCCGGCGACAGCGAGGCCGGTGCTCGCGGGGCCGG
>NZ_RFFI01000111.1 GCF_003696205.1 Cellulomonas triticagri | reverse complement strand
CCCCGACGCGCGCTGGCTCGACCTGTGCGCCGGCCCCGGCGGCAAGGCCGCGCTGCTCGCCGCGCTCGCCGCCGAGCGGGGCGCCCGCCTCGTGGCGAACGAGGTGCAGCCGCACCGTGCCCGCCTCGTGCGCCAGGCCCTCGTGGCGGTGCCCGAGGGTGCCGTCGAGGACGTCCGCACCGGCGACGGCCGCGACGTCGGCACCGACGAGCCCGGCCGCTACGACCGCGTGCTGCTCGACGCCCCCTGCACCGGGCTCGGCGCCCTGCGCCGCCGGCCCGAGTCGCGGTGGCGGCGGACTCCCGCCGACCTCGCCGGGCTCGGCGCGCTGCAGCGCGAGCTGCTCGCCTCGGCGCTGCGGGCCGTCCGGGTCGGCGGACTCGTCGGGTACGTCACGTGCTCCCCGGTGCTCGCCGAGACCCAGCTCGCCGTGGTCGACGCCCTGCGCGCCGCCCGCAAGGCCGGGCTGGAGGTCGAGGTCGCCGACGCCCGCGCGGTCGTCACCGGGATCGCCCCGGGGCTCGACCTGCCGGACCGTCCCGACGTGCAGCTCTGGCCGCACGCCCACGGCACCGACGCGATGCACCTGACGCTGCTGCGCCGCCTCGGCTGAGGCCCGTCCCGGCGGATACGCTGACGGGGTGCCCGCACTGATCAGCCCCAGCATCCTGTCCGCCGACTTCGCGAACCTCGAGCGCGACCTGCACCGGATCGGTCGGGCGGACTACGCGCACGTGGACGTCATGGACAACCACTTCGTGCCGAACCTCACGCTCGGGCTGCCCGTGGTGCAGCGCATCATCGAGGTCGCGCCCATGCCGGTGGACGTGCACCTCATGGTCGAGGACGCCGACCGGTGGGCCGTCGAGTACGCCCGGGCCGGCGCGGCGTCCGTGACCTTCCACGCCGAGGCCGCCCAGGCGCCCGTGCGGCTCGCCCGCGAGCTCCGGGCGGCGGGTACGCGCGCGTCCATCGCGCTGCGTCCCGCGACGCCCGTGGAGCCGATCCTCGACCTGCTGCCCGAGTTCGACATGGTGCTGGTCATGACCGTCGAGCCCGGGTTCGGCGGGCAGTCGTTCATCGAGGGCACCCTCCCGAAGATCCGGCGCCTGCGGGCCGCGCTGGACGAGCAGGGCGGCGACACCTGGATCCAGGTCGACGGCGGGGTGTCCCGGTCCACGATCGCCACGGTGGCGCAGGCGGGCGCGAACGTCTTCGTCGCCGGGTCCGCCGTCTACGGGGCGGACGACCCGGACGCCGAGATCGACACCCTCCGCGCCCTCGCGGACGAGGCCCTGGCGACACGGGCCTGACGGCGCCCGCCTGACGACGCGGGCCTGACGACGCGACCTCGTCGTCTTGTGACGACCTCGCGGGTGGGGCGCCCGACGCGGCCGCGCGCTCCGGGCCAGCCGCGCACTCCGCCCCCGTGGGACTCGTCGCGTCGGGTGGGAATGCTGCGTGTGGCATCATCGTTCGGCAGTAGAGCAACACGTGCTCCGGGGTCGGTGAAAGTCCGAGCCGGCGGTGACAGTCCGCGACCCGTGAGCGTGCCTCGGCACGCGAGCGGTTGACCTGGTGGAACTCCAGGACCGACGGTGAAAGTCCGGATGGGAGGAGACGTGGCGGTGTGCTCGGCGTGAGCCGGGTGCACCGTGGTCGTCGTGCACCCGCACGCCGCCCGCACCCCCGGAGCCCGACGGGCCGAGGGACGGGAGCAGGGCGTGGACGAAGCGACGCCGGTCGAGCGCGACGCGATGACGCGCGCCCTGACGCTGGCCGCCCGCGGTCCCGCGCGCGGCCCGAACCCGCGGGTCGGCTGCGTGCTGCTCGCCCCGGACGGTCGCGTGCTCGGCGAAGGATGGCACCAGGGAGCCGGGACGCCGCACGCCGAGGTCGCGGCCCTCACGGACGCCCGCGTACGGGCCGGCGAGGCCGCGCTGCACGGCGCGACGGCCGTCGTGACCCTGGAGCCCTGCGCCCACACCGGCCGGACGGGGCCCTGCTCCCGCGCGCTGGTCGCAGCGGGGGTCGCGCGCGTCGTCGTCGCGGTCGCCGACCCGAACCCCGTCGCCGCGGGCGGAGCCGTGCACCTGCGGTCGGCCGGGGTCGAGGTCGTGCTCGGCGTCGAGGAGGAGGCCGGGCGCGCGCTCCTGGGCCCGTGGCTGGTCGCCGTGGGTCGGGGGCGCCCGTACGTCACCCTGAAGACGGCGACCACCCTGGACGGCCGGGTCGCGGCCGCGGACGGGTCGAGCCGCTGGATCACCTCGCCCGAGTCCCGAGCCCACGCTCACGCCCTGCGCGCCGAGGTCGACGCGCTCGTGGTCGGCACCGGCACCGCCCTCGCGGACGACCCGGCGCTCACCGCCCGGACGCCGGCGGGGGAGGTGGCGGCGCACCAGCCGCTGCGGGTCGTCGTCGGGGAGCGGGACCTGCCCGCCGGGAGCCGCCTGGCCCGTGTCCTGCGAGACACCGGCGGCTCGGTCGCGGGCACCCCCGCCGACGGCGGCGGCGAGGTGCTGCACCTGCGCACCCACGACCCGCGCGAGGTGCTGACCGCGCTGCAGGCCCGCGAGGTCCGCCACGTGCTCGTGGAGGGCGGACCGACGCTCGCCGCCGCGTTCCTGCGCGCGGACGTCGTCGACCGGGTGCACGCCTACGTGGCACCCGTGCTGCTCGGCGGGGGCCGCCCGGCCGTCGCCGACCTGGGCATCGCGTCGATCGGCGACGCGCTGCGGCTGCGGACGCGCGCGGTGCGCCCGCTGGGCCCCGACGTGCTCGTCGAGGCCGACGTCGAGGAGGAGGACTGATGTTCACCGGCATCGTGGAGGAGGTCGGCGCCGTCGTGGCCCTGGACCTCGCGGCGGACGACGGCGACGCGCGCGTGACCGTGCGCGGCCCGCTGGTCGTGTCGGACGCGCGGCTCGGCGACTCGATCGCCGTCGCGGGCGTGTGCCTGACGGTCGCGGACCTGCCCGGCGACGGGACGTTCGTCGCCGACGTCATGCCGGAGAGCCTGCGCCGCACCGCCCTCGGGGACCTCGCGCCCGGGTCCCGGGTCAACCTCGAGCGCGCGGTCCGCGCCGACGCCCGCCTCGGCGGGCACGTCGTGCAGGGCCACGTCGACGGGGTCGGCACCGTGCGGCGCCGCGAGCCCGGCCCGCGCTGGGACGAGGTCGAGATCGCGCTGGACCCGGCCCTCGCGCGGTACGTCGCGGAGAAGGGCTCCGTGGCCGTGGCGGGCGTGTCGCTCACCGTGACGGCGGTCGGCCCGGACTGGTTCGGGATCTCGCTCATCCCCACGACCCTCGCGGCGACCACCCTCGGCGACGCCGCCGTGGGGACGCGGGTGAACCTGGAGGTGGACGTGCTGGCGAAGTACGTCGAGCGGCTGCTCGCGACCGGGTCGGTGGCCCGGTGACCGGGGCCGAGGACGTCGCGGGCACGGTCGACGGGGCCGTCGACGGGCTGGGCACCGTCGAGCAGGCGCTGGCCGAGCTCCGCGCCGGGCGGCCGGTGCTGGTGGCCGACTCCGCCGACCGGGAGAACGAGGCCGACGTGGTGCTCGCGGCGGCGTCCGCGACGCCGGAGTGGGTGGCGTGGACCGTCCGGCACTCCTCGGGGTACCTGTGCGCGCCGATGACGGCCGCGCGCGCCGACGCCCTGGACCTCCCGCTGATGGTCCCGCAGAGCCAGGACCCGCGCCGCACCGCGTACACGGTCACCGTCGACGCAGCCACGGGTGTCACGACCGGCATCTCGGCGGCGGACCGTGCGCGCACGCTGCACGTGCTGGCGGACCCGGTGTCCGGGGTCGAGGACCTCATCCGCCCGGGGCACGTGCTGCCGCTGCGGGCCGTCCCCGGCGGCGTGCTGCACCGCGCCGGGCACACCGAGGCAGCCGTCGACCTGTGCCGGCTCGCGGGCCTGGAGCCCGTCGCGGCGATCGCCGAGCTCGTGCACGACGACGGCACCATGATGCGCCTGCCCGCCACCGTGGACCTCGCCCGCGAGCACGGGCTGGTCGTGCTCACGATCGCGGACCTGATCGCGTGGCGTACCGCCCACGACGACCTGCCCACCGAACCCGCCGCCGGCGCCGAGGCCGAGGCGACCGCGCCGGGACGCCGGGTGCGCCGCGCGCACACGGCCCTGCTGCCGACCGAGCACGGGGACTTCGTGCTGCACGCCTACCGGGACCTGCGCACCGGTGCCGACCACGTCGCGCTGGTCGCGGCCGGAGGACTGGCGGAGCAGCCCGTGGTCCGGGTGCACTCCGAGTGCCTGACCGGCGACGCGTTCGGCTCCGCCCGGTGCGACTGCGGCCCGCAGCTGCACGCCGCGATGGCGCTGGCCGCCCGCGACGGCGGCGCCGTCGTGTACCTGCGCGGGCACGAGGGCCGGGGGATCGGCCTGCTCGCCAAGATCGCCGCGTACGCGCTCCAGGACACGGGGCGGGACACCGTCGAGGCGAACCTCGACCTCGGCTGGCCCGCCGACCGGCGCGAGTACGGGGCTGCCGCGGCGATCCTCGCGGACCTCGGCGCCGAGCGGATCACCCTGCTGACCAACAACCCGGCGAAGGTCGCGGGCCTCACCGCCCACGGCATCGACGTCGCGGAGGTGCGCGGCCTCGAGGTCGGCCGCACCCCGCACAACGAGTCGTACCTGCGGACCAAGGCCCGGGCCATGGGGCACCTGCTGCCCGGGCTCGACGCCCCGCACGACGCCCCCACCACCCCCACCACCCCCACCACCCACGCGGAGGACGCACGATGAGCGGCAGCGGCGCACCCAGCATCACCACCGACGGGAGCGGCCTGCGCGTCGTCGTCGTCGCGGCGTCCTGGCACACCACGGTCATGGACGGCCTGCTGGCCGGGGCGCGCCGTGTCCTGGACGCCGCGGGCGTCACCGACGTGCGGGAGGTGCGCGTCCCGGGCACCTTCGAGCTGCCGGTCGCCGCCGCCGTCGCGGCCCGCAGCGGTGCCGTCGACGCGGTCGTGGCGCTCGGCGTCGTCATCCGGGGCGGCACCCCGCACTTCGAGTACGTGTGCCAGGCCGCGACCAGCGGGCTCACCGACGTCGCCGTCACCACCGGCGTCCCCGTCGGGTTCGGTGTGCTCACGTGCGACGACGAGGCGCAGGCCCTCGACCGCGCGGGCCTGCCCGGCTCGCACGAGGACAAGGGCGCGGAGGCGGCGGAGGCGGCGGTGGCGACGGTCGTCGCGCTGCGGTCGCTGTGAACGTCCTCACCTGGCTGTTCGACGCCCGGCTCGTCGTCGCCGGGCACCCGGTGCTGTGGCGCGAGGTCGTCGGCAACCTGTTCGGCCTCGCGTCCGCTTTGGGTGGGCTGCGGCGCAAGGTGTGGGCGTGGCCCGTCGGCATCGTCGGCAACGTCCTGCTGTTCACCGTGTTCCTCGGGGTCGTGTTCCACACCCCGCAGGAGCGCGACCTGTACGGGCAGGCCGGGCGGCAGGTGTTCTTCGTCGCGGTCGCCGTGTACGGCTGGGTCCGGTGGTCGCAGGCCCGGCGGGTCGCGCGCGAGCACGGCCAGCCCGACGCGCCCGCCGTGGTGCCGCGCTGGGCCGGGCGGTCCGGGTGGATCCAGCTCGGCGTGATCGGCGTCGTCGGGACCGTGGGGTTCGCCCTGGTGTTCCGCGCGCTCGGCTCCTGGGGGCCGTGGGCGGACGCGTGGATCTTCACCGGCTCGCTGCTCGCGACCTACGGCATGGCGCGCGGCTGGATCGAGTTCTGGCTCATCTGGATCGCCGTCGACGCCGTCGGTGTACCCCTGCTGCTCAGCGCCGGGTACTACCCGTCCGCCGTGCTGTACCTGGTCTACGCCGTCGTCGTCGCCTCCGGGTTCGTCGTGTGGTGGCGTGCCCGGGGCGAGCGCGAACCCCAGCAGGTCACCGCCGGGGCGGGCGTCGCGGGGTGAGACGCGGCGGGACCCGCCGCCGCGACCGTCTACCCTGGCGGACGTGAAGACGTTCGACCTGCTGTTCGCCGAGCTGACCGAGAAGGCCACCACCCGCCCCGCCGGGTCGGGGACCGTGCGGGAGCTGGACGCGGGGGTCCATGCCATCGGCAAGAAGATCGTCGAGGAGGCGGCCGAGGTCTGGATGGCGGCCGAGCACGAGGGCGACGAGCGCACCGCGGAGGAGATCTCCCAGCTGCTCTACCACCTGCAGGTGCTCATGGTCGCGAAGGGCCTGACGCTCGAGGACGTGTACACGCACCTCTGAGCCGGGCCGCCGCCCGCCGCACCTCGCCGTACCCGGAGCACCCGCCGGACCCGCCAGACCTGCCGCACCCTGACCCGAAGGGCACCCCCGTGCTGAGGATCGCCGTCCCGAACAAGGGCTCGCTCGCCGAGCCCGCCGCCGAGATGCTGCGTGAGGCGGGCTACCGCCAGCGCCGCGACTCCCGCGAGCTCGTCCTGCCCGACGCCGACAACGGCGTCGAGTTCTTCTTCCTGCGCCCCCGCGACATCGCCGTGTACGTCGGCACCGGCACCGTCGACGTCGGCATCACCGGGCGCGACCTGCTGCTCGACTCCGCGTCGCCCGCGACCGAGCACCTGCAGCTCGGCTTCGCCCGCTCGACGTTCCGGTTCGCCACCCAGGCCGGCCAGATGAACGACGTCCGCGAGGTGCACGGCCGCCGCGTCGCCACGTCCTACCCGGTGCTCGTCACCGAGTACCTGCGCACCCAGGGCGTCGAGGCCGCCGAGGTCGTCCGCCTGGACGGCGCCGTCGAGACCGCCATCCGGCTCGGCGTCGCCGACGTCATCGCGGACGTCGTGGAGACCGGCACGACCCTGCGTGCCGCGGGGCTCGACGTGTTCGGCGAGCCGATCCTCAAGTCCGAGGCCGTGCTGGTCCGCCGGTCCGAGGGTGCCGAGCCCGCCGGTCTCGACGTGCTCACCCGGCGCCTGCAGGGTGTGCTGACCGCCCGCGAGTACGTCCTCATGGACTACGACGTGCCGCTCGCCCTCGTGGACCAGGCCGTCGCCATCACCCCGGGGCTCGAGTCGCCGACCGTGTCCCCGCTGCACAACCGCGACTGGGCCGCCGTGCGGGCCATGGTGCGCCGCTCCGAGACCAACCGGGTGATGGACGCCCTCTACGAGGTGGGCGCGCGCGCCATCCTCGTGACGTCGATCCACGCCTGCCGGCTCTAGGGGCCGCGGCGTGGCCGGTCAGCACGACCCCGCTCCGGGCCCGGCCGGACGGCGCGTCGCTCTCGACGACCCGTTCCGGCCGCGCCTCGCGCGCGTGGTGACCACCGTCCTCGCGGTGGTCGTCGCCGTCGCGACGGTGCTGCTGCTCGTGCTGCTGCCCGGCACCGGGCTGGTGGGTTACGCCCTGGGGGACCGCCTCGGCATCGGGCTCGTCGGGTTCGCGATCGTGTGGTTCTGCTGGCGGCAGGCCACCGTCGCCGCCGTGCCCCGCCCCGAGGGGCTGCGCGTGCGCAACCTCGCCACCACCCGGACCGTCGCGTGGGCGCAGATCGTCTCCGTGCGGTTCGGCGAGGGCCGGCCGTGGGTGCAGCTCGACCTGGACGACGGGGACACCCTCGCGGTCATGGGCGTGCAGCGGTCCGACGGCGAGCGCGCGAAGGGCGAGGCGCGGCGGCTCGCGACGCTCGTCGCGGCGCGGACGCGCACGTCGCGGGACGACTGAGCGGGAGCCGCCCCCTGGGGGGCCTCAGACCCCCCGGGCCACCCGCGCCGCGTGCACGCCCGCCGCGGCCGCGGCGAGGAACGCCGCCGGGTCCTGCGCGAGCCCGCGCCCCATGGTCGACAGCCGCACCGGTGACCCGCCGAGCGCGGTGAGCAGGTCCGCGCCCGCGCCGACCTCGACCAGGCGGTGCGGGCCGTGCGGGGCGCCGAGCGCGAGCGCCTGCTGGGCGACGCGCCGGCCGACGGCCGCGAGGTGCGCCTCCGGCTGCTCCTGCGGGTCGGGGACGTGGAGCGCGCCCGCGCCGTCATCGAGGGCGGGTGCCGGGTCGAACACCGGGACCACGACGTCCGCCGGGGCGAGGGCGACCCGCCCGTACGCGGTGAGCGAGTGGTGCGACACGCCGAGGTGCCGCTCGCGGGCGTCCGCGCCGGAGACGCGCAGCGACGCGACGGGTCGGCCCCCGAGCACGGCGGCGGCGTTGACGGCCTCCCCGGCGGCGACGCCGGAGAAGCCCCACCGGGTCCCGGTGCCGAGGTTGCCGGGGCCCTGGGCGACGACGACGACGTCGGCGCCGACGACGTGCCGCGCGGCGAGCAGGGCGGTGTGCACGGTGACGGCCTCGTGGTCGCCGCCGAACGCCTGCCCGGCGGTGAGGCACGCGTCGATCCACCCGGCGTCGCGCAGCCCGGCGACGGCCATGGAGAACCAGGCGGGCAACGCGCCGCCGTCGGTCATGATGTACGCGACCCGCAGCGGGTCAGGGCGCGAGTCCGCCCCGGCGGACAGCAGGGCGTCGGCGTGCCGGATGCCCGCGACGACGGCGGGCAGCGCGGAGTGCAGGTCCGCGACGACGACGGGCGTGCCCGCGAGGTCGTCGGCGTCGCGCAGCGTCGCGTGGTGCGGGGACTCCTGGTCGTCCACGCCGAGCACCATGGCCTGCAGCGGGGTGTACCGCGCCTTGACGAGGTGGCCCGGGCCGGGCTCGGGGTCGGCGGGCAGCCGCCCGGGGCTGCCGGGCGCCACCACCAGCGCGTACCCGCCGGTGCCGAGACCGCGGGCCAGGGCGGACACGTTGAGCAGGACGGGGTCGCCGACCTCGGGCGTCCCGACCAGCGCCGGGTAGGCCAGCGCCCGCACCTGCACGGGGTCGGGCCCCTGCACGCCGTCCGGCACGGTGACGGTCAGCTCGACCGCCCCCGGCCACGTCCGGCCGACCTGCTCCACGACTCCCGCGCGCCACGTGATCACCGGACCACGCTACCGGCCACTACGGTGGTCCCCGATGCCCGAACAGATCCATCCCGCCGAGCGGCTGCTCAACCTCGTCATCGCCCTGGTGCACACCCCGGGCCGGATGACGAAGGAGCAGATCCGCCGCACCGTCGCGGGGTACGGCGACGCCCCGTCCGACGACTCGTTCGAGCGGATGTTCGAGCGCGACAAGGACACGTTGCGCGACCTCGGCATCCCCGTGGTGACGGTCACGGCGGCGGGCCACGGCGACGACGTCGGCTACCGGATCGACCAGGACGCGTACGCGCTGCCGCCGCTCGAGCTCACCTCCGCGGAGCTCGGCGCGCTGTCGCTGGCCGCGGAGTTCTGGCAGGACCGCTCCGTGCGGGCGGACACGTCGCGGGCGCTCACCAAGCTCCGCGCCGTGGGCGCCGGGGCGGGGTCGAGCGACCTCGCGGCCGGGCTGGCGCCCCGGGTGCGGCCGGGCGGGGACGCCTTCCTCCCTCTTCTCGACGCCGTGGGTGGCCGTCAGCGCGTGACCTTCACGTACCGCGCCGCGAGCACGGGCGAGGTGCGCGAGCGCCTGGTCGAGCCGTGGCGGCTGGTCGCCCGGCGCGGTGGCTGGTTCCTGGTCGGCTTCGACGTCGACCGCGAGGGCACCCGGTCGTTCCGGCTGAGCCGGATCGAGGGCAAGGTCCGCGCCGTGGGGGAGCCGGGGGCGTTCGCGCCGCCGACGCCCGAGCAGCGTGCGGCCGCCCAGCGGTCCTGGGACCCGGAGCAGGAGCGCACGGCCGTGCTCGCGCTGCGCGCCGAGCGCGCCGAGGCCCTGCGTGCCCGGGGCGAGCCGACCGACCTGCCCGCCGACGCGTCGCCCGTCCTGCGGGACGCGGTCGCGGACCGGGACCTGGTGCGCGTGCCCTACCGGGCGACGTGGGAGCTGGCCGAGGAGGTCGCGGGCTACGGCGACGCCGTGCTCGTGGCGGACCCCCCGGCGCTGCGGGACGCGGTGCTGGGGCTGCTGCGCGTCGCGGCGGGACTGGACGGCGCGGGTCAGGACGAGGCGGGGGAGGAGCACCATGGCTGAGCGCGCGAGCGAGCGGCTGCTGCGGCTGCTGGGCATGATCGGCTACCTCGACCGCAACGACGGCGTGTCCGTCGAGCAGCTGGCGGCGCACTTCGGCATCTCCGCCGCCCAGGTGATGGCCGACGTCGACACGCTCTGGATGAGCGGGACGCCGGGCTACTACCCGCACGACCTCATCGACTTCGACGCGGACTCCTACGACCGCGGCGAGATCCGGCTGACCGAGGCGCGCGGCATGACCCGACCGCTGCGCCTCGGCACCCGGGAGGCGGTGACCCTGCTGGCGGCGCTGCGCGCCATGGCGGCGGACCTCGGGCCCAGCCTGGACGCCGAGCAGGCGGAGGTGCTGCGCTCGGCGCTCGCCAAGCTGACCGCCGCGACCGGCGACGCGGCCGGTGCGGTCGACGTGCGCCTCGCCCTGGACGGGCGGCCCGACGTGGTGTCCGCGATCCGTACCGGCCTGGCCACCGGCCGCCGCCTGCGCATCCGGTACGTGAACGCCTCCGACGTGACCAGCGACCGCGAGGTGGACCCCCTGCGGCTGACGACCAGCGACGAGCGCTCCTACCTGCAGGCGTGGTGCCTGCGGGCGGGCGACGAGCGGCTGTTCCGCCTGGACCGGGTCCTCGCTGCCGAGGTGCTGGACACGCCCGTGGCCCGGCACCCGGGCGCCGGGCGGGGCGCCACCGCTGAGTTCCGCCCCGACCCGAGCGGCGACGTCGTGACCCTGCACCTGCGCAGCACCGGGCGGTGGGTCGCGGAGACCGTGCCCGTCGAGGGCGTGCGGAACCTGCCCGACGGCTCGTTCGAGGTGGACGTCCGTGTCGCCCAGCGCGCGTTCCTGCGCAGCCTGCTGCTCCAGGCCGCCGGCGACGTGCTGGCCGTGCGGCCCCCCGAGGTGGCGCGCGACGTCGCCGACCGCGCCCGCGCCGCGCTGGCGGCGTACGGGCCGCTCGCGTCGACCTGACCCGCGTGGCCTGGGTGATCTGCGTGCCTGCGTGATCTGCGTGCCTGTGTGATCTGCGTGGCCTGCGTGGCCCGGACGACCTCGCGGTAGGTTGGCCCGATGGTCTGGTGGGTCGTGTGGACGGTGCTCGTGCTGGGCGCCCTCGTCGGCGCGTTCTTCCTCGGCAGGTCGCTGTGGCGCCGGTTCCGCGCCCTCGTCGACGAGCTGCACCGGGCCTCCGACGTGCTGGGGCAGCTCGCCGAGCACGCCACGACCCTCGCCGAGCAGGCGCAGGAGGCGGAGCGGGCCGCCCGGGCCGCGCGCGAGGCCGTGCTGCTGCCCGACGCCGACGAGTCGCGCGACCGCTGGTCCCGCCTGCGGGCCGAGGCCGCCGAGCGGCGCGAGCGGCGCCGGGAACGCGACCGCGAGACCCGGCGGACCTGGCGCGCCTACACGCGCTGAGCCCGCCTCGTCGGCGCTGACCGCGCCCGACCGCGCCCGACCGCGCACTCCGGAAGGGCCTCGCCGACGCACGGGCGTGCCGGTCCGACCCGCCGGTCGCGCCGGGGAGTCGAGCCCCCTGGACAGGGCGGGTAGTCTCGGGGCACGCGATGTGGCGTCAGGTGCCGTCCGGCCCCCGGCGCCGCGCGCGCGACCGCCGCAGTGACCGCCGAACCCGCACTGGCCGCCGCGACCCGCCGCACAGCACCAGGGAGATCCACCATGGGCAGGCTCTTCGAGCACCCCGTCACCCTCATCGTCCTGCTCCTCGTCGTCGTGCTGCTGTTCGGCGCGAAGCGCCTGCCGGACCTCGCGAGCGGCATCGGGCAGTCCCTGCGCATCTTCAAGCGCGAGGTCCGTGACCTGAGCGACGACGACAAGGCCGCGCAGCAGCCCGGCACGCAGCAGAACACCGCGGCCCAGCCCCCGGTGGCGGCCCAGCCCCCGGTGGCGACGCAGCCCCCGACCCAGCCCCCCGTGGCGCCGGCCGCGCCGGTGACGCCGCCGGCCCCGCAGCCGACGGAGCACGGCACCGCCGACCCCCGGGCCTGACGGCACCGTGGCACGTCGTCGTCCCTCGGCCGACCCCGAGGGCCGGATGCCGCTGCGCGAGCACCTGCTGGAGCTCCGCAAGCGCCTGGTCCTCGCGGCGATCGGCATCCTGCTCGGGGCGGTCCTGGGCTGGATCGTCTACGACGTGGTCTTCCGGGCCCTGCAGGACCCGCTGCTCGACGCGGCCGCCGAGCGGGGCATCTCGGCGTCGGTGAACTTCGGCGGGCTCGCGTCCGCGATGGACATGAAGTTCAAGGTCGCGATCTTCATCGGCGCGATCGTGTCGAGCCCGTGGTGGCTGTACCAGCTCTGGGCGTTCGTGACCCCGGGCCTGACCCGGCGGGAGCGGTCGTCGGCGATCGGGTTCGTCGGCGTCGCGGTGCCGATGTTCCTGCTCGGTGCGGGCTTCGCGTGGTTCGTGCTGCCGCGCGCGGTGACGGTGCTGACCGAGTTCGTGCCCGAGGACGCCACGAACCTCATCGACGCGCAGACCTACCTGAGCTTCGTCATGCGGTTCGTGCTGGCGTTCGGCATCGCGTTCCTGGTGCCCGTGCTCATGGTGTGCCTCAACCTCGTCGGCCTGGTCCGGGGCGTGACCTGGCTCAAGGGCTGGCGCTGGGCCGTGCTGATCTCGATGGTGTTCTCCGCGATCATGACGCCGACGCCGGACGTGCTGACCATGCTGGTGCTCGCGGCCCCGACGATCGGCCTGTACATGGCGGCCGTCGGCCTGTCGGTGCTGCGCGACCGGCGCGTCGACAAGCGGCTGGCGCGGGCGGCCGACGACGGGACGCTCACCCGGTGAGCCACCTCGGGGTCGTGGTGAACCCCGTGGCGGGCAAGGGTCGGGGGCGCGGCGTCGGCGACGCGGTGCTCGACGGCCTGCGCCGGCGCGGGCACGTCGTGAGCGACCTGACGGCGCACGACCTGCGGACGGCGACGGCGCACGCCCGCCGCGCGGCGGTGGCGGGCCTGGACGCCCTGGTGGTGGTCGGCGGGGACGGGCTGGTGCACCTGGGGGCGCAGGTCGTGGCGGAGACCGATCTGCCGCTGGGGATCGTCGCTGGCGGCACGGGCAACGACGTGGCCAGGGCGCTCGGTCTGCCGCGCGGCGACGTCACGGCGTCGCTCGCGGCGGTCGAGGCGGCGCTGCGCACGGGTCCCCGGGTGATCGACGCGGTGCGGGTGGGCTCGCCCGCGCACGCCGCCCACGAGTGGTTCCTCGGGGCGCTGTCCTGCGGCGTGGACGCCGCGGTGAACGCCCGGGCGAACGCGCTGGCGTGGCCGCGCGGGTCGGCGCGGTACGTGCGGGCGCTGCTGCCCGAGCTGCGGGCGTTCCGGCCCTACGGGTACCGCGTGACGACCGACGACGGCGTGTGGGAGTCGGCCGGGACCGTGGTCGTCGCGGCGAACGGGCCGTGGATCGGCGGCGGCGTGCGCGTGGCCCCGGACGCGCGGCTGGACGACGGCCTGCTCGACGTGGTGGTCGCGGGCCCGTTGACCCGCGCCGGGGTGGTGCGGGTGTTCCCCGGGATGTACGCGGGCCGGCACCTGCGGCACCCGCAGGTGCACGTCGTGCGCACGCGCCGGGTGCTGGTGGAGCACGCCGCGCACCTCGGCGGCCCGCCGCCGGAGGCGCACGCGGACGGCGAGCGCATCGGGCCGCTGCCGCTGGTCGCCGAGGTGGTGCCGGGCGCGGTGCGCGTGCTGGCGCCTCCCGCGGGCTGACGGGGCGGCGAGGCGCGACCGCGCGTCGCGGCACGTAGGCTCGCCGCGTGGGACGACGCAGGACGGGACGCAGCGGCACGGGGACGACGGAGCAGGGCGCGGGCCGCGCCCCGGCACCGGAGGCGGAGCCCTCGCCCGCCGAGCGGTACGCCGCGGCGAAGCGGCGCGCGGCGGCGGAGAAGACGGAGCTCGCGCGGTTCCGCACGCTGCTGGACTTCCCGCTGGACGACTTCCAGGTCGAGTCCTGCGAGGCGGTCGAGCAGGGCAGCGGCGTCCTCGTGGCGGCACCGACCGGGGCCGGGAAGACGGTCGTCGGGGAGTTCGCGGTGCACCTCGCGCTCGCGACGGGCCGCAAGGCGTTCTACACGACGCCGATCAAGGCGCTGTCGAACCAGAAGTACGCGGACCTGGTGCGCCGCTACGGCGCCGACCGCGTGGGTCTGCTGACCGGCGACACCACGCAGAACGGCGAGGCGCCGGTCGTGGTGATGACCACCGAGGTGCTGCGGAACATGCTCTACGCGGGGTCGAGCACGCTGGACGGGCTCGGGTTCGTGGTGATGGACGAGGTGCACTACCTCGCGGACCGGTTCCGCGGCCCGGTGTGGGAGGAGGTGATCATCCACCTGCCCGACGACGTGCAGCTGGTGTCGCTGTCCGCCACCGTCTCGAACGCCGAGGAGTTCGGCGACTGGCTGCGCACCGTGCGGGGGGACACCGCCGTCGTGGTCAGCGAGCACCGCCCGGTGCCGCTCGGCCAGCACGTGCTGGTGCGCGACGACCTGCACGACCTGTACGCGGGGCACGTGGACCCGACGGCGCCCGGCAAGAACCCGCCGATCAACCCCGAGCTCGCGCACCTGCTGCGCCGAGCCGAGCGGTCGGACGGGCCGCCGCACCGCGGGCGTCGGGGCCCGGGCGACCGGGGCTTCCGCGGCCCCGGTGGCCGCCGCCCGGGTGGCGGACCGGGAGGCCCGGGCGGGT
>NZ_RFFI01000110.1 GCF_003696205.1 Cellulomonas triticagri | reverse complement strand
GACGTGCACGCCGAGCGTGCCGTCGGCCAGACCCCGCGCGGCGGCGAGCACGGCGGCGACCTGCCGCCCCGGCAGGCGCAGCGGCCGGTCGGGGTCGGGAGCGGCACCGGGCACGGGCTCGGGGACGTGCGCGAGGACCTGCTCGGGCGTGGGGAACAGCCGGTCCAGCCCGGGCTGCGCCGAGCCGGACGGGGACCCGGCGGCGGCCACGAGCCGTCCGAGGTGCCCCCGGGCCGCGGCGACGGAGATCTGCTGCCCGACCACGGCCCGGACGAGGAGCTCGGCGGGGTCGACGGTCCCGGGCACCCGCGCACCGGGCACCTCGCGGACCAGCGGGGCGAGCGCGGGGTCGGCACCGAGGGCGGCGTCCACGGCCTGCGGGTCGGCGTCGAGGTCGAGCAGCCGGCGGGCCCGGCTGACGGCGGTGCCCACGTCGGCCAGCGACGACAGCTCGAGCCGCAGGGCGAGCCGCCACTCCGGCGGGCTGCCGCGTCGCGGCCGCTCCCGGGTGGCCTCGACATCGAGGACCCCCGGTCCGTGCGGCAGGACCACGGTGCGCGCGTACCGCAGGGGTCCCCCCGCGGGCAGGTCGGCGACCTCCACCCCGGTGACGGCGCGCGCCGCGAGGAAGCCCAGGACCCCGGGCGCGTCGTAGGGCTGGCGGACCGGCAGGGCCAGGTCCAGGCGGACCCGCGCCACGGGGTCCGGGCCGCCGCGACCGGGGACGACCGCGCCGCGACCGGCCCGGGCGCGCAGGTCGAGGGGACGCAGCGCGAACACGTCGCGGATGGTGTCGTTGAACTGCCGCACCGACCCGAACCCCGCGGCGAACGCGACGTCCGCGACGGGCAGCGCGGTCCCGACGAGCAGCGCCCGCGCGGTCTGCGCGCGCCGCGCCCGGGCGAGCGCCTGCGGCCCGGCGCCGAGCTCGGCGACCAGCATCCGGTGCACGTGCCGGGCGGAGTACCCGAGCCGGTCCGCGAGCGCGTCGACGCCGTCGCGGTCGAGGACGCCGTCGGCGATGAGGCGCATGGCGCGGCCGACGACGTCGGCGCGGACGTCCCACTCGGGGGTGCCGGGGGTGGCCTCGGGCAGGCAGCGGCGGCAGGCGCGGTACCCGGCCTCGTGCGCGGCGGCGGAGGTCCGGTAGAAGCGGACGTGCTCGCGCCGGGGCGTGCGCGCGGGGCAGGACGGGCGGCAGTAGATGCCGGTGGACGACACGGCGGTGACGAACTGCCCGTCGAACCGGGTGTCCCGCGCGTCGATCGCCCGGTAGCGCTCCTCGAAGCCGGGGTCACCGGGGGCGTGCAGCGAGGCGGGGGTCGTCGTCACGGCACCAGTGGACCTCGGCCCGGTACCCCCGGTCTAGCGGGGATCGGACACGGCCGTGCGGCGCAGGGTGTGACGCGCGAGACGCCGGGCGCGGATGACAGCCTCAGGCAACCGTTCTATCTTTTGTACTGACCAGTCAGTGCGAACAGCGATCCGAGGCACCAGCAGTGGCACCCACCGACGACACCACCCCCACCACCGCACCCACCCTCGTGGTGGACCGACCTCCTGTGCCGACCGCCGTCCGGGCCCGCGGCCTGCGCCTCACCGGTTCCCGCGGCCCCGTGTACGGCCCCGTCGACCTCGACCTCCCCGCCGGCACGCTCACCGTCCTGCAGGGCCCGCAGGGCGCGGGACGGTCCAGCCTGCTGCTCACCCTCGCCGGGCGGATGGTCCCCGACAGCGGCTCGCGCCTCGTCGTCCTCGGGGAGCCGCTCCCCCGCCGTCGAACCGCCGTGCAGCGCCGCGCCGCCGTCGCCGGGTTCGCCGGCATCGACGACCTGGACGAGGCCGTCACCGTCGCCGACCTCGTGCGCGAGCGCCTCGCCTGGCTGTCCCCCTGGTACCGGCGGGTCCCGAAGGTCGATCAGGCCACCCTCGACCGCGTGCTCGCCCCGGTGTTCGGCGACCGCCCGCTCCCCCGCACCAGCACCCTCGTCTGGCACCTGGACGAGGTCGACGCCATGCTGCTGCGCCTCGCTCTCGCGATGGCCCAGCGACCCGACCTGCTCGTCGTGGACGACGTCGACCAGGTCCACGACTCCCGCCGCCGCCAGACCGTCTGGACCCGCCTGGAGGTCGTCGCCGCCACCGGGACCACCGTCGTCGCCGCCGTCGCCTCCCTCGACGAGGCCGCGCGCACGCCGTGGACGACCAGCCCCCAGCAGATCACCCTCGCCACCGGACCCCACGCGGTCCCGGCCGCCTGACCCCAGGACGTCACCATGCTCTCGTTCACCTCCACCGGCACCGAGCTGCGCCGGTTCCGCCGCGGGCTGCTGCCCCGCCTCGCCGTCGGCGCGATGATCCTCGTGCCGCTGCTCTACGGCGCCCTCTACCTCTGGGCGTTCTGGGACCCGACCGGCAACCTCGACCGGCTCCCCGTCGCCCTGGTCGACGCCGACAGCGGCGCCACCCTCGACGGCAAGCCTCTCGACGCCGGGCAGCAGGTCACCGACGAGCTCGTCGACTCCGGCGACCTCGACTGGCGCGTCACCGACGCGGACGACGCCGCGTCCGGGGTCGCGGACGGCACCTACTACTTCGCCGTCACCATCCCGTCGGACTTCTCCGCGGACGTCGCCTCGGCCGGAGGGGACGCCCCCACCGCCGCCACCATCCAGGTCACGTACAACGACGCCAACTCCTTCCTCGCCTCCACGCTCGGCAAGTCCGCCATGGCGCAGGTGCAGGCCGCGGTGTCCGGGACCATCGGCGACCAGGCCGTCGACCAGGTGCTCGTCGGGCTCGGCTCCGCGCGCGACGGGTTCGCGACCGCCTCCGACGGCGCGCTCACCCTGCGGGCCGCCAGCGGCGACCTGTCCGACGGCGCCCACCAGGTCGCCGACGGCGCGACGTCCGCCGCCGACGGGGCGGCCACGCTCGCCTCCGGCGCCGCGACCCTGTCCAGCGGCACCGACGACCTGGCGTCCGGGGCCGCCTCCCTCGCCTCCGGCGCCTCGACGCTCTCCAGCGGCGCGGGCAGCGCCGCAGCGGGCGCCTCCGCGCTGTCCGAGGGCGCGCACCGGCTCGCCGACGGCGCGGGTACCGCCGCGGCGTCCGGGATCCGGCTGGCGGACGGTGCGGCGCAGGTCGCCGCCGGGGTGGACGACGCCGCCGGGAAGGTCTCCGGGATCGCCGCGGGCCTCCCCGCGCTGGGGACCGCGGTCCAGCAGGCCGCGACCGACCTCGGCACCCTCGCCCAGGGCGGCACCGTCGACAGCGCCACCGCCGCCGCGCACGCCCAGGCCCTCGCCGCCGCCGCGTCCGCCCTGCCGTCCGGCGACACGCTGAGCGGGATGGGCGGCGACCTCGCGAGGCTGCAGACCGGCGCGCACGAGGTCAGCGACGGCGCCGCCGCGCTCAACGGCGGTCTCGGCGCGCTCGCGTCCTCCAGCACCGACCTCGCCACCGGTGCGGGCAGCCTCGCCGAGGGCACCGCCCAGGTCGCCGGAGGCGCCGCCGACCTCGCCACCGGCGCCGGGACGCTGTCCAACGGGGCCGCGCGCCTCCAGACCGGCAGCCACACGCTCGCCGACGGCGCCGCGTCGCTCGACACCGGGCTCGGCACCCTCGCCGACGGTGCGGGACAGGTCGCCGACGGGACCGACCAGGTCGGTGACGGCGCGCAGCAGCTCGCCGACGGGCTCACGGCCGGGGCCGACCAGATCCCCGACGACACCGCCGCGCAGCGCGACGCCCGCGCCGACGTCATCAGCAAGCCCGTCTCCCTCGGCGACAGCGCCATCGCCCGTGCCGAGGGCTTCGGGGAGGGCTTCGCGCCGTTCTTCATCCCGCTCGCGCTGTTCGTCGGGGCGCTCATCACCTGGCTGCTGCTGCGGCCCGTGCCGACCCGGGCGCTCGCCACACCCGTCGCCGGGTGGCGCACCGCCCTCGCCGGGTACCTGCCCGCCCTCGCCATCGGCGTCGCGCAGGTCGCCGTGATGCTCGCCGTCATCCACTGGGGCGTCGGCCTGCAGATGTCCACCGCGCTCGGCACCATCGCGTTCACCCTGCTGATCGCGGCGACGTTCCTCGCCCTGCAGCAGATGCTCATGGCGGTGCTCGGCCCGGCCGCGGGCAAGGTCGCCGTCCTCGCGCTGCTCATGCTGCAGCTCGCGTCCTCCGGCGGCACCTACCCGGTCGAGACCACCCCGGCGTTCTTCCGGGCGATCCACCCCCTGCTGCCCATGAGCTACGCCGTCACCGGGCTCCGGCAGACCATCACCGGCGGCGCCGACGGGCGGCTGTGGGTGTCCGTCGCCGTGCTGGGCGGCGTGCTGGTCGCGTCGCTCGCGATCACCGCGTGGCGGTCCGGGCGGCTGCGCACGTGGACGATGGACCGGCTCCACCCTGTCCTGGCGATCTGACAGGCTGGGGACCATGCAGACCACCGAGGACCCGGCCGCACCCGCCCAGGCGAGCACGGCCGGGTCCCGGCGCGACACCCGGGCCGCGATCATCACCGCCACCGTCGCGCTCGTCTCCGACCGCGGGTTCTCCGCCACCTCCGTCGACGACATCGCCGAGCGCGCCGGCGTCGCCAAGGGCAGCGTCTACTACAACTTCGGGTCCAAGGCCGCGCTGTTCGAGACCGTCCTCACCGAGGGGCAGCGCACCCTCACCGCCGCGCTGCGGGCCGCCGCCGACGGCCGCACGGGCCGCGACGCCGTCGGTGCGCTCGTGCACGAGCTGCTCGAGCAGATCCAGGGGCACCCCGACTTCGCCAAGGTCCTCGTCGCCGAGGTGTTCCGCACCGGGCGGGACTGGCAGGACTCCATCCGGCAGGTCCGCGACGAGTCGTTCGCGGTGTTCGCCGAGGTCGTCGCCGCGTCCTGGCCGCAGCGCGACCCCAGCCTCACCGCCGCCGCGATGTTCGGCGCCACCCTCGTCGCGGGCCTGGAGTGGCTGGCGTTCCAGCCGGACCGCGGCGTGGCCGACGTGCGGCGCGCGGTGCTCGCGACGGTGCTCGACCCGCTCTGAGGGATCCGGGTCGGCGGGCCCCGGGTCACCGCGGCCCGCCGCAGCCCGGTGCTCACCGCCCCTGTCCCCTCCACGCAGGGATCAGCGCGCGGACCTCCGCGCCGGAGCGGCGCACCGCCGCCACGGCACAACCGACAGCGACTCCGAGCCCGAGTGCCGCCGAGCCGACGGAGGACGGTGCGAGCGTCATCAGCACCGTGCCGGCCCCGACCGCCAGGACCCCGTCGAGCTGCCACGCGACCACCCGCACGCCCGACAGGTCCCCCAACGGACTCATCGCCGGGAGCAGGAGCTCGACGGGCAGGTCGGTCCTCGTCGCGCTCATCACCCGCGCAGCGAGGACCAGCACCACCGTGACCAGCGTGAGCGCTCCACCGCCGGCCAGGTCGGCGACCGGGACGGGCCACGCTACGACGACGGCCAGACCCGCACCGAGGACCGCGCCCGCCGTCAGGGCAACCCCCGGCCACACCACCGCCCGGCCCACCGTCCCCCCGCCGCGCGGACCGAGGATCGGCGCCGTCGCGATCTCGTCCCGCAACGACCACCACGTGCTGCTCAGCCAGCCCGCCGCCAGGTACGCCGCGACGGCACCGCATGCCCAGGCCACCGCCCCGGCACCCCGTGGTTGCACCAGGATCCCCGTCATCACGAGACAGCTGCCCGCGACCACCGCCACCAGCCCCGCTGCCGCGCGATGCGGTGTCCGGACCGCCCGCACAGCACCCTGGACCACCAGGCTCCGCGGACGTCCGTCGCGCCCGATCAGCCCCACGCCTCCCCACCGGGGCTCCGGCAGGTACTGGTCGAGCGCGTCGACCAGCATCCCGGTCCGTGCGTGCACCGTGGCGCGGGCGGCGCGGGCCACCTCACCTTCCAACCGTCGCAGATCCACACCACCGACCGTGCGGTCCGCCCAGTACCCGGCCCCGAGCGCCAGCCCCAGCAGGATGGACGAGAAGCCGATCGCCCCGCTGCCCCACGGACCCACCACGGGGAGCGCGAGGACGGCAGGGGCGCACACGGCTCCGAGCAGGGTCGACGTCGGGTTCCAGACCTGGCCGCACAGCCAGGAGGAGACGGCGAGGCCGGCGAGCGCAGCAGCGAGCGCCAGGCTCTGCGCGAGCAGGCCCGCACCCGACCGGGCGTCGGACACGGCGACCACAGCGGTCCACATGACGGCGGTCACGACGACGAACGCCTGGACCGCCCGCCGACGCAGCAACGGGCGCAGGAACGAGGCGGGTCGGAGGTCGGTGGAGGTGAAGACGTGGAGCAGGAACGGCCGCATGAGAAGAGCGCCCCAGCGGAGTGCCAGGAGCTGACCGACCCACCACACGACGGCCGCCGCCGCCCAGGACGTCCACCGGTGATCCTGCAGCTCCGCGAGGTGGATCGACGGGCCGGACCTCCCGGCGGCGAGGACCACGGGCAGCACGTAGAGGAACGCCAGCAGCACCAGGACGTAGCCGGTGAAAGCGTGGTCGCGCCGCGTGGCCCGCAGACCGCGCCCGGCGTGCCAGGCGTGGACCGCAGCCACGCGCTCGGCAGGGCTGGCGAGCGACCTCCCGAGGTCGCCGTCGCTCACCCCAGCCTCAGGACCCGGTCGCAGGTGCTGGTCACCGTGCGGTGGTGCGTGGCGACGAGGAACGTGGCGCCCGCTCGGACCCGCTCGCCGACCACCCGCAGGACGAGGTCGAGGTGGTGGTCGTCCAGGTGCCGTTCCGGCTCGTCGAGCAGGACGACCTCGGCGGGGCGCACGAGCACGAGAGCGAGGTGGAACAGCTGCCGCTGCCCCGCGGACACCTGGTGGGGGAAACGGTTCGCCAGCCCGGACAGCATCAGTTCCTCGAGGATCCGACTCGTCCTCCCTGTCGCCACGGCGGAGCGGCCGAACCAGGAGTCCGCCACGATGCCGATCTGCTCCCGGACAGTGAGGTCACGGGCGATCGGGACCGGGTCGACCAGAGCAGCGAGGACACGTCGGTGCACCGCGCGCCGGAGGTCGACCTCCTCCCCGACCAGCAAGCACCGACCGGACGTCAGAGGTCGCCGTCCACCGACGGCGCGCAGCAAGGTGGACTTGCCGACGCCGTTCGGACCGGTCACCGCCCACATCTGCCCGGCGGAGGCCTCGAGCGATGTCGGGGGCAAGATCGTGGTGCCGTCGATCTCCACCGTCGCAGCCTCTGCCTCGACCAACGACCTCACTGGTCGGCCCGCCCCAGCACCACGAGCATCTGCCGGGACCGGGCATCGCGTGCCGCGCCCGCAGTGCGCACGGTCGGCCTCCTGGGTGTCTGACCTGGTCTCGGACGTCGGTGCCCGATGCCGCTTGGGACGTTAGTCCCGTACGGCGTCACTGAGTGGCCCTCGCTCCGTCCAGTGAGGGGCGATCAGGCCAGATCTGCGTAGACCGGCGCGACCGCGCGCTGGTAGCTGAGTGGTGCGGCGTGCTGTCCACGATGGAAGTGGGTGGCGACATGCCCGTCACGCGCGACTGCCGGTCCGGCATATCCGCGACTGCTCGGTCGGTCTCGGACCGCCGATCCGCGGCCACGCGCGGCAGTCCACCAGAGTGGCGACAAGCCAGCTGATGCGCCGCAGTCGGGTGAAGCCGCACGGCAGCGGCCGCGACGCGCGAGCGGACGCACGAAGGCCCCGCGAGCGGTGCTCGCGGGGCCTTCGGACGTGCGGGGTGCTGCGGCTCAGTAGCGCGGGGCCTGCTGCGGGACGCCGCCCAGCAGCTCCATGACCTCGGACTCGAGGAAGCGGCGGTGGCCGCCGAGGGTGCGGACGGCGGAGAGCTTGCCCGCCTGGGCCCAGCGGGTGACGGTCTTCGGGTCCACCCGGAACATCACCGCGACCTCACCCGGGGTGAGGAGGGAGGAGGTGGCCTGCGTCGGGAGCTGGGCCTCGAGGGGGTACGTCATGGTGACTCCTTGTCGGTTCGGTAGCCCGGCTGGCCCTGTGGGTCCCGTGGCTTTGCGTCCCTGCCTCGCAGCAGGTTTGCCGTTGTCGCTCAACGGGAAGAACTATACAGAAATCGGACAGATCGGCAAGTACCACCCGAGAACGGGACAGAACCGCAGGTCAGGGGCGCTGAGGCTAGTGCGGGTCCGGCGTGTCCGCACCCGGAGCGACCCCGGTTCCCCCGGACGGGTCGAACCGGTACCCCATCCCGGGCTCCGTCAGCAGGAACCGCGGGGCCGCCGGATCGGGCTCGAGCTTCTTGCGCAGCTGCGACAGGTACAGCCGCAGGTACCCGGTGTCCGTGACGTGCTCGGACCCCCAGATGTCCAGCAGCAGCGACTTCCGGGTGACCAGGCGACCCGACGCCCGGACGAGCACCTCGAGGATCCGCCACTCCGTGGGCGTGAGCCGCACCGGCTGCGGCGGGTCGCCGTCGCGGGTGGCGGTGGTCGCGACAAGGTCCACGACGACGTCGCCGACCCGGACCAGCGGCTCGGCGTCCTGCCCCGGGACCCGCCGGGTCAGTGCGCGGATCCGCGCCAGCAGCTCGTCGACCTCGAACGGCTTGGTGACGTAGTCGTCCGCCCCGGCGTCCAGCGCCTCGACCTTGTCCCTCGAGTCGGTCCGGCCGGACAGCACGAGCACCGGGGCGGACGTCCAGCCGCGCAGGCCCTGGATCACCTCGACGCCGTCCAGGCGCGGCATGCCGAGGTCGAGCAGGTACAGGTCGGGACGCTGCTCGACGGCCTGACGCAGGGCATCGGTGCCGTCGGTGGCCGTCAGGACCTCGTATCCGTGGGCGCGCAGCGTGATGCGCAGCGCCCGCAGGATCTGCGGGTCGTCGTCCGCGACGAGGATCTTCACCCGCGCCCCTCCTCCGCGTCGCCGGTCGTGTCCGCGCCGGCCTGGCGCAGCGCGACCACCATGGTCAGCCCGCCCCCGGGCGTGTCCTCCGGGGTCAGCGTGCCACCCATCCCCTCCGCGAAGCCCCGCGACAGGGCCAGCCCGAGACCGAGACCCGTGGTGTTGTCGACGTCGCCGAGGCGCTGGAACGGCACGAACAGGTCCGCGCGGCGCTCCGCCGGCACCCCCGGGCCGTGGTCCACCACGCGGATCTCCACCCGGTCCGCGAACGCGCTGGTCCGCACGCTCGGCAGCACCCCCGGCGGGCTGACCCGCACCGCGTTGGCCAGCACGTTCACCAGCACCCGGCGCAGCAGCGCGGCGTCGGCGAGCACCGGCGGGAGGTCGGGGTCCAGGTCCAGGCGCACGTCCTGCGGCCCCAGCCCGAGCTCGTCCAGGGCGGGCAGGACGACGTCGTCCACGTCGGTGGGGCGGTTCGCGACACCCAGCGCGCCCGCCTGGAGGCGGCTGGCGTCCAGCAGGTCCGTGACGAGGGCGGTCAGCGTGCGCAGGCTCTGGTCCGCAGTGTCCAGCAGCTCCGCCCGGTCGGCCGGCGACCAGTCGACGTCGCGGGACCGCAGGCTGCCGATCGCGGTGGTCGCCGCCGTCAGCGGGCGGCGCAGGTCGTGGCTGACGGCGGACAGAAGAGCGCTGCGCACCCGGTCCGCCTCACGCAACGGGCCGACCGCGTCCGCCGTGCGGCTGAGCCGCCGGTGCTCCACCGCAGCGGCGACCTGCGCGACGACGACGCCGAGCAGACGGTTGCCGGCACCGTCCAGGTCGTCGCCGCGCGCCGCGGGGTCGCGGGGGTGCCCGGCGTCGACCTCCAGCACCGCGCCCTCGTCCACCCGGACCACCTGCGCCCCGGGCCGGACGGTCCCGGACTCGGCCAGCAAGTCCGACCCGGAGGCGACGTCCTCCGGCGCCGTCGAGCGCAGCCGGACGCCCGCGAGCCCGAACGCCTCGCGCGCGTGCTCGACCAGCGTCGCGAGGGTGTCCCGGCCGCGCAGGACGCCGCCCGCGACCGTGGACAGCAGCTCCGACTCCGCGCGCGCCCGCTGGGCGGCCCGGCTCCGGCGCGCGGCCACGTCCACGACCGCGCTGACCAGCAGCGCGCTCGCCGCGTACAGGGCGAGCGCGAGGGCGTGCCGGGGCTCGGCGACGCGCACCGTGTGCACCGGCTCGATGAAGAAGAAGTCCAGGCTCAGCCCCGACAGGACGGCGGTGAACAGCGACGGCCAGAACCCGCCGACCAGCGCCACCACGACGACCAGCACCTGGTACAGCAGGACGTCGCCGACCAGCGACGTCTCCGTCCGCGTCGCGGCGAGCACCCAGGTGAGCACCGGGCCGGCCACCAGCGCCAGGGCGAAGCCGAGCAGCCGCCGGCGCACGCTCAGTGCGCCACCCGCACGAGGCAGCGTGAACCGGCCGCCCGCGGCGCCGTGGTTGACGATGTGCACGTCGAGCGGACCGGCCTCCCGGATGACCGCCGCGCCGGTGCCCGGGCCGGACAGGGCCGCCGCGAGACGTCCCCGGCGGCTCGTGCCGATGACGATCTGCGTCGCGTTCTGCCCCCGCGCGAACTCGACGAGCGTGCGCGGGACGTCCTCCCCGACGACCTCGTGGAAGGTGCCGCCGAGGCGCTCGACCAGAGCCACCTGGCGCGCGAGCGACCCGGGGTCGGTGTCGCGCAGCCCGGTCTGGGCGGAGACGTGCACCGCGAGGAGCTCCCCGCCCGAGGACCGCGCCGCGATCCGGGCGCCGCGGCGCAGCAGGGTCTCCCCCTCCGGGCCCCCGGTCAGGGCGACCACGACCCGCTCGCGGGCCTCCCACGGCGCGTCGATCGCGTGCTCGGCCCGGTAGGTGCGCAGCGCCGAGTCGACCTCGTCCGCGAGCCAGAGCAAGGCGAGTTCTCGCAGCGCGGTGAGGTTACCGAGGCGGAAGTAGTTCGACAGCGCCGCGTCCACCCGCTCCGCCGGGTACACGTTCCCCTCCGCCAACCGGTCCCGCAACGACGCCGGGGCCAGATCCACCAGCTCGACGTCGTCGGCCGCGCGCAGCACCGCGTCCGGGACCGTCTCACGCTGCGGGACCCCCGTGATCGTGCGGACCACGTCGTTCAACGACTCGATGTGCTGGATGTTCACCGTCGTCACCACGTGCACCCCGGCGTCCAGCAGGTCCGCCACGTCCTGCCACCGCTTCGCGTGCCGCGACCCCGGGGCGTTGGTGTGCGCGAGCTCGTCCACCAGCGCGACCCTCGGACGCCGGGCCAGGACCGCGTCCAGATCCATCTCCGACAGGGTCACCCCCCGGTGCGACACCTGCGCCCGGGGCACCACCTCCAGCCCGTCCAGCAGGGCGGCCGTGGCGGCGCGGCCGTGGGTCTCCACGACCGCGACCACGACGTCCTTGCCGGCCGCGACCATGTCCCGGCCCGCCTCCAGCATCGCGAACGTCTTCCCGACACCCGGAGCCGCACCCAGCAGCACCCGCAACCGGCCCCGCGGCATCAGGGGGCACCCCGCCCGGTGGTGGTGCAGCGGGGTGCCACGTCGCGCAGGCCCCCGGGGTGGTCTGGACCCACGGGCCTGCCCAACGGGGCGCGGCCCACCGGGCGCAAGATCCCACGAGGCCCCGCCGGGGCCGCGGCGCCGGTCCGGCGGGCCGGGGCCGGGCGAGCCGGGCGAGCCGGGCGAGCCGGAACTGTCCCCCTGGTCACAGGCGCGATCGTAGCCCCGCACCCACCCCTCGGAACGGGCCCGACAGGCGAGCCCGACTCGCCAGTCCGACGAGCCAGGCCGACGGGCCAGGCCGTCCCGGTGGCCGACGTCACGGCCGCGGGGCGGTGACGCACCACCGACCCCGCGACCGCACGGATCAGCTCGGCCAGGCCCCGGCGCCCGTCACGGCGCCCACCCCGCGTCGTCCTCCCCGCGCTCCGCGGCGTCGAGGGCGCGCCGCACCCGTTCCCGGTAGGCGACGAGGAGCACCCCTCCGCCCAGCAGCAGCGCGCCGAACGCCGCCGCCCACGCGGCGTCGGTCCCGGTCACGGCCAGTGGTGCGTCCGCCGCGACCGGCGGCTCGGGTTCCGCGACGGGCTCGGGTGCGGCGGCCACGGTGAGCGTCTCGGTCAGTTCCCCGCACTCGCCCTCGGACAGCGTGATGCCGTCGGGTCCGCGGGTGCGTTCCACGAAGCCCCAGGTCCCGGCCGCTGTGGTGGTGAACCGCTCGGTGACGTACTCCCCCTGCCCGTCGAGGGCGACGGGGGCGGAGGTCCAGACGGGCGCGGTGCAGAGCAGGTCAGCACCCGGCTCGGCGTGGAACAGGTCCACCTCGGTGACCGCTCCGGGCGGCATCGTCCCGGCGACGGTGAGCACGTCCCAGATCTCGACCCCGGCGACAGGGTCCTCGTCGGCCGCGAGCGCCGTGGTCCGCACGGTGGGGGCGTCGTGGACGACGGTGGTCTCCCAGGACACCCCGCACGGGCCGCGGTGCTTCTCGGTGCCGTCCGCGTCGAGCAGCGTCTCGACCCAGTAGACGTGCCCGGGACCCTGCGGCGCGGCGGCCTCGCCCGAGGGGTAGCGGCCTGGCCCGGTCACCGGGACGGGTGCGGAGGTCCAGAGCAGGGTCTCCTCGTCGCAGACGGGCTCGGCGTCGGGGTCCTGGGGGCCGTAGGCCGCGAACACCAGGTGGTCGCCGTCGGCGGTGCCGCCGGTCACGAGCGCGACGTCGTGGATCGGCTCGCCGGGGAGCGCCTCGGGCTGGGCCTCGGTGACCACGGACGGCGGGATCACGACCTGCGGGTCGCCGGGGACGTAGAACACCTCCCGTAGGTCGTCGAACCGGCTGACGAAGGGCTCGACGCGGTCGTCGCCGTCGAACGCGTAGACGAACACGAAGTAGTCGCCGCCGGTGTGGGTGGCGGAGGTGGGCGCGAGGACGGGGTCGTCGGGGTCGTAGCCGACCTCGTGCACGCCGTCGACGGCGGGGACGCCGCCGGTCCACCAGACCGGGGTGCCGTCGGGGACGTCGGCGGTGCGCGGCGGTTCGGGCAGCGGTCCGTAGACGGTGACGGTGGCCTCGCCGAGGTCGGGGGTCCACCCGCCGAGGCCGGCGAAGTCGCCGTGGTCCGCGGGGTACCCGCTGATCACGATGCGGTCGAACGCCCGGCCGCCCGGGACCACGTTGAACTCGCGGGTCTCGGACAGGTGCTCCAGCCGGAACCGGTTGACGGCGGTCTCGACCTCCTCGAACCAGGGGGCGGTGAAGTCCTCCCGGATGTAGTCGGCGACGTCTCCGGCGTCGGCCTTCCGGATGGTGACGACCGCGGTGTAGAAGCCGCGCCCGGTGGCGGTGACCGTCCCCTCCGTGGTGACGGTGCCGGGCCCGTGGGCGACGACGCGCTCCACCCCGGCGACGCGGGCGTCCGCCGGTGGCAGCGGGCGCTGCGCCTGGGGCTGGTCGTAGGGGCCGTACCAGGTGACGTCGGCGGGCACCGCCACCGGGACGCCGTCGAGGACCACCCACTCGTCGCCGGGGGCGGCGCGGAACGTGACGACGTCCACCAGCGGGTCGCCGTCCTGCACGCGCACGTCCTGGACGGTGGTAGTCGCCTGCGGCCGGAAGTCGCGCACGACCGGGAACTCGGGCCCCGGCACGACGACGGTCTCGGGGTCGTGCCCCGGGCGGTTGCCGTAGCTGATCTGGTCCTGCCGGTTGCCCGCGAGGGTGAACACGGTGAGCGTCGTGCGCCAGGCGTCCGGGAACTCGACCTGGTACCGCACGGTGCCGTTCCCGGTCGCCGTCCACGCGAGGTCGGTCGCCGAGGCGGTCGTCGTGCCGCTGAACGTCCGGGTCCCGGTCGCGTCGAGGACGGCGGGGCCGGTGAGCGTCACGGTGAACGGCGCCCCGACGACCGGCTCGCCGGTGGTGGACCGCAGCTCGATGCCCCGGATGACGCCGGTGCGCCTCCCCTCGCCGGACACGGCGCCCGGCACCCCGGTCCACGGCCCGGCCTCGCGCGCCGCGGCGGCGATCAGCTCGGCCGCCCGGTCACGCACGTGCACGGGCGTGGCCGCCTCGATGATGCCGCGGACCCGGTCCACGTCACCGCCCGCCATGGACCCGGGGCGCTCCTGCCGCTGGTGCACGAGGTAGCCGATGGCGGCCTGGGTGGTGTCGTCGGTCGAGAACCGGTGCCGGGCGAGGACGGCCGCCAGCGGGGCGTCGTCCACCGTCGCCGTCCCGACCGGGACGTCACCGGGTCCGGACTCGGCGACGCGTGCCTGCAGGCAGTAGCCGTGCTCCTGCGCACCGGCGGGTCCGGGCATCGGGCCGAGACGGATCGAGCCGTACCCGCTCGGGGTGATGCTGATGCCCGCCGCCGGGCCCGACGCGGCGGCGGGCGGTGGGCCCGACGCCACGAGCAGCGCGAGGACGGTGAGGGTCGCGAGGACCGCGGCGGCGAGCACCGAGGGGGTCCTGCGGGCGTGCCAAGATGGCCGTGCTTGCATGTCAGGTCTCCTGAGGAACTGTCGAGCGGGCGTGAGGGGCTCGGTGTGCCAGCACCGGGTCCCTCGTCCGTGAGGTGTGCGTCGCGAGGTCGACCGCACGGTCGGCTCGCGGGGGTCGGTCAGGTCAGCGGCGGCCCCTCTCGTCGGCGGCGTCGCCGGTGCGGGTCAGCACGACCACACGGCGCCGTTCGAGTCGCCGCACCAGGCGCCGCCCTCGGTCTCGACCTCGACCCGGTACCCCGGCGGCACGGGGTCACCGGGGCGCCAGTCCCCCAGCCACCCCGTGCCTCCGGAGCCACCCGAGCCGCCCGAGCCACCAGACCCGGGGCCGCCCGACCCGCCGGACCCGCGCCCGCCGGACCCGCCGGACGCACCGGAGCCGCTCCCGCCCGATCCGCCGCCCCGGCTGCCCCCGGACCCGGACCCGGACCCGGACCCGCCAGTCCGGCCCGCGCT
>NZ_RFFI01000011.1 GCF_003696205.1 Cellulomonas triticagri | reverse complement strand
GCGGTCGCCGCGGTGCTGGCCGACGACGCCCGGCGCGCCGCGCTGGGGCAGGCCGCGCTCGCGCGGGCGGCGACGCTGCCCACCGGGGCCGACGTGCTCGCGCAGCTGGACCGCGCGTACGCGCGCTGACCAGCGGTCCGGGTGGTGCTGAGCACGTCGACCGGCGGGGCGGCCCCACGACGGCCTCGCGTCCGGTACAGTGGAAGCCCGTGGCAGAGCGCGTAAACCGACTCTCCGGGCGGTCGGACTCCACGACCCGGCACATCTTCGTCACGGGAGGCGTCGCCTCCTCACTGGGCAAGGGCCTCACGGCCTCGAGCCTCGGGCGACTTCTCCGTTCCCGCGGCATGCGGGTCACGATGCAGAAGCTCGACCCCTACCTCAACGTCGACCCCGGGACGATGAACCCGTTCCAGCACGGTGAGGTCTTCGTCACCGAGGACGGGGCCGAGACGGACCTCGACGTCGGTCACTACGAGCGGTTCCTGGACGTCGACCTCGTCGGCTCCGCGAACGTGACGACGGGCCAGGTCTACTCGCACGTCATCGCGAAGGAGCGGCGCGGCGAGTACCTCGGCGACACCGTCCAGGTCATCCCGCACATCACCGACGAGATCAAGACCCGCATGCGGTCGCAGGCGGCCGATGACGTCGACATCATCATCACCGAGATCGGCGGCACCGTCGGCGACATCGAGTCGCAGCCGTTCCTCGAGGCGGCCCGCCAGGTCCGGCACGAGCTCGGTCGCGACAACGTGTTCTTCCTGCACGTGTCGCTGGTGCCGTACATCGGCCCGTCCGGCGAGCTGAAGACCAAGCCGACGCAGCACTCCGTGGCCGCGCTGCGCAGCATCGGCATCCAGCCCGACGCGATCGTGCTGCGGTCCGACCGCGAGATCCCGCAGTCCATCAAGGCGAAGATCGCCCTGATGTGCGACGTCGACACCCAGGGCGTCATCTCCTGCGTGGACGCGCCGAGCATCTACGACATCCCGCGCGTCATCCACGCCGAGGGCCTGGACGCGTACGTCGTGCAGCGCCTCGGCCTGCAGTTCCGCGACGTGGACTGGAGCGGCTGGGACGACCTGCTGGAGCGCGTGCACCAGCCCGCGCACCACGTCGAGGTCGCGCTGGTCGGCAAGTACATCGACCTGCCGGACGCCTACCTGTCGGTGACCGAGGCGCTGCGCGCCGGTGGCTTCCACAACCAGGCGAAGGTCAAGATCCGCTGGGTCCCGTCCGACGACTGCCAGACCCCCGAGGGCGCGGCGCGCGCGCTCGGCGGCGTCGACGCCGTGCTCGTTCCCGGCGGGTTCGGCGTGCGCGGCATCGAGGGCAAGCTCGGCGCCCTGCGCTGGGCGCGCGAGAGCCGGGTGCCGACGCTCGGCATCTGCCTCGGCCTCCAGACCATGGTCATCGAGTACGCCCGCAACGTGCTCGGCCTGCCCGGGGCGTCGTCCTCGGAGTTCGACACGGACCCGGCCGACCCGGTCGTGGCGACCATGGCCGAGCAGCTCGCGATCGTCGGCGGCGACGGCGACCTCGGCGGCACGATGCGCCTCGGCTCGTACGAGGCCGTGCTCACCGAGGGCTCGGTCGCGGCCGCGGCCTACGGCGCCACCCGGGTCACCGAGCGGCACCGCCACCGGTACGAGGTCAACAACGCGTACCGCGCGCGCCTGGAGGAGGCCGGTCTGGTCATCTCCGGCGTGTCCCCGGACTCGTCGCTGGTCGAGTTCGTCGAGCTGCCGCGCGAGACGCACCCGTACTACGTCGCCACTCAGGCGCACCCGGAGTTCAAGTCCCGGCCGACGCGGGCGCACCCGCTGTTCGCCGGGCTGATCGCGGCGGCGCTCGAGGCGCAGGGCGCGGGCGCGAAGGCGAAGGCGACGGCCTGATGACCGCGGAGCAGGGCGGGCCGGCCGACCGGCCCGCCCCGCGCCCGGTCCTGGAGCGCACCGACCTGCACCACGGGAAGATCTGGGACCTCGTCTCGGAGACCGTGGACCTCGGCGCGAGCCAGGTGGTCCGCGAGTTCGTCGACCACCCCGGGGCCGTCGCGGTCATCGCGCTCGACGACCAGGACCGGGTGCTGCTGCTGCGGCAGTACCGGCACCCGGTGCGGCGCGAGCTGTGGGAGCCGCCCGCCGGGCTGCGCGACGTCGACGGCGAGGACCCGCGGCTGACCGCCGCGCGCGAGCTCGCCGAGGAGGCCGACCTGCGGGCGGCCACCTGGGACCTGCTGACCGAGTTCCACACGTCGCCCGGCGGCTCGGACGAGGAGATCCTCGTCTACCTGGCGCGCGACCTGTCCGAGGTCCCCGCGGCCGAGCGGTTCACCCGCGAGGACGAGGAGGCCGACATGGTGCCCGTCTGGCTGCCGCTGGACGAGGCGGTCGAGGCGGTCCTCGCCGGGCGCCTGCACAGCCCGAGCGCGGTCGTCGGGATCCTCGCCGCCGCGGCGGCGCGCGACCGCGGGTGGCGCACGCTGCGCCCTGCGGGCTGACGACCCGCCCTGCCCCACCGTCTCGGGGCCTGCTCGACCTGCCACCGGTGACGGCCGGCCCCCCACCCGGGGTGCCGGCCGTCGTCGCACGCTGGGCCGGACGGCTGACGCCGCACCCGAAGGGGTCACGCGGGCGCCGGACCGGTCGATCGGACGGGCGTGCGCGTCCTCGACGGTCCCGGCCGCGGTGGGGCGCGCCTGTACCCGGCCGCGACCCACTGCGCCGCGGCCCTCGGACTGTGCGCGCTGCTCTGCCTGCTGAGCGCGGTGGCCCCGCCGTCGCGGCTCGCGCTGGTCGAGGTCTGGTACGCCGCGTCCGGGGCGCTCGCGCTGCTCGCCGGGGCGCTGCTGCTCGCCCGGCGGCACCCGCGGGCGCCGCTGGTCGCGCTCGTCCTCGCGATGCTGGTCGGGGCCGTGCTCGTCGCGAGCTGCCAGACCGCCGTGGGTGTCGTGACGACCAGCCTCGGGCTCGTCGTCGCCGGGCAGGCCGCCGCGCTGCTGGGCGACGGGTCGACGGTCCGGGCGGTGCTGGTGGTCGACGTGCTCGCGCTCGGTGCCGGGATGCTCGCGTCGCCCGTGCGGTTCCGGCCCACCACGTTCGTGGTGCTCGCGGCGACGACGGTCGCGATGAGCGCCCTCGTCGGGTACCTCGTGGCACGGCTGCGGGTGCTCGCCACCACCGACGACCTCACGGGTGCCCTGACCCGGGCGGCGTTCGCCGAGCGGGCGGCCGCGGTGGTCCGGGGTGCGGCCCGGCGCGGGCGGCCGGTCAGCGTGGTGTGCCTCGACGTCGACGACTTCAAGCAGGTCAACGACACCCGGGGTCACCAGGCGGGTGACGCCGTGCTGGTCCGGCTGGTCGAGGGGTGGCGGGCCGCGCTGGGCCGCACGGACGTCATCGGGCGGCTCGGCGGGGACGAGTTCGCGGTGGTGCTGGACGGGCGGGACGAGGCGGCGGCGCTCGCGTGGGCGCGGGCCGCCGGGGCCGGGGGCCCGGAGGGGTCGCAGGCGGACGAGCCCGTCGACCCGACGTGGAGCCACGGCGTCGCCCAGGCGCGGGGCGACGAGCCCGTGGCCGCGCTGCTCGCGCGGGCGGACACGGCGATGTACGCGAGCAAGACCCGCCGTACCCCGGTGGTCCCGGCCCCCGGTCCCGCCTGAGTCAGCGGCTGGTCGACACGCGGTACTGCGCGTTGGCGAGCGGGACGAACACCAGCAGGAACAGCGCCGACCACAGCAGGGTGTACACCTCGGGGTGCTGCAGCGGCCACGCGGTCGGCTCGGGCGTCCCGGGCGGGATGTTGCCGAACAGCTCGCGCGCGGCCTGGGTCACCGAGGACACCGGGTTCCACTCCGCAAAGGTCTGCAGCGGCGCGGGCAGCGTCTCCAGCGGGACGAACGTGTTCGCCACGAACGTCAGCGGGAAGATCACCACGAACGACGCGTTGTTCACCACCTCGGGGCTGGGCACGAGCATGCCGATCCAGGCCATGATCCAGCTGATCGCGTAGGCGAACACGAGCAGCAGCCCGACGCCCGCCAGCGCGTCCAGCCAGGACGACCGGATGCGCCAGCCCACGACCAGCCCCGTCAGGCCCATGACGACGAGCACGATGACGTTGTTCACCACGTCGGAGAACGTCCGGCCGGTCAGCACCGCCGACGGGGCCATCGGCAGGGACCGGAACCGGTCGAGGATGCCCTTCTTCAGGTCCTCGGCGAGGGCCGCCCCGGTGACCGTCGCCCCGAAGATCACCGTCTGGGCGAAGATCCCCGCGATGAGGAACTCCCGGTAGGCAGCCCCGCCGCCCTGCTGGTCGATCGCGCCGCCGAACACGTACGAGAACAGCAGCACGAACATGATCGGCGACAGCGTCGTGAAGACCAGCAGGTCGGGGACCCGCTTGATCTTGATGATGTTGCGCTTCGCGACCACCGCCGCGTCGGCGATGACGTGGGGGACCGCCATCACGCACCTCCCTGCTCGTCGGGGGCGTCCTCGTCGCCGGGCTCGGCGGCCCGGCCGGTGAGGGCGAGGAACACGTCGTCCAGGGTCGGGCGGCGCAGACCGACGTCCTCCAGCGCGACCCCCGCGTCGTCGAGGCGGCGCAGGGCCTCGCTGAGCACGTCGGGGCCGCCGGACACCGGGATCAGGAAGGCGCGCCGGCCCTCGTCCACGGTCGGCGCCGCGACGCCGAGCGGCGTGAGCGCCTCCGTGACCCGGGGGAGGAGCGCCGCGTCCGCGACGGTGAGCTCCAGCCGCTCGCCGCCCACCTGGCGCTTGAGCTGGTCCGCCGTGCCCTGCGCGATGATCCGGCCGTGGTCGATCACCACGATCTCGTCGGCGAGGACGTCCGCCTCCTCCAGGTACTGCGTGGTGAGCAGCACGGTCGTGCCGCCCGCCACCAGCGTCTGGATGACCTCCCACATGTCGGTGCGGCCGCGCGGGTCCAGGCCGGTGGTGGGCTCGTCGAGGAAGATCACCGGTGGGTCGGCCACCAGCGCCCCGGCGAGGTCGAGGCGACGCCGCATGCCGCCCGAGTACGTGCGGGTCGGCCGGTCGGCGGCGTCCTCCAGCCGGAACGACGCCAGCAGCTCGCGCGCCCGCGCCCGGGACCGGCGGGCCCCGAGGTGGTAGAGCCGCCCGATCATGTCGAGGTTCTCGTACCCGGTCAGGTACTCGTCCACGGCCGCGTACTGGCCGGACAGCCCGATGCGCCGCCGCACCTCGGCGGGCCGGGACAGCACGTCCACGCCCATGACCTCCGCGCTGCCGCCGTCGGGACGCAGCAGGGTGGACAGGACGCGGACGATGGTGGTCTTGCCCGCCCCGTTGGGGCCGAGCAGTCCGAGCACCGTGCCGCTCGGCACGGTGAGGTCGACGCCGTCGAGGGCGATGACGCCCTTGTAGCGCTTGAGGAGCCCGCGGGCTGCGATGGCCTGGTCCATGCGCCGAGCGTAGATGTGACCTGTGACACATTTCGAGGGTGCGGGCCCGGGCGCGGTGGCGCCGCAGGTCAGGTGGTCGCCGGGGGGATCTCCTCGACGGACGTGTACACCGGCAGCCCGCGGCGGCGGGCGATGGCGACGTCCTGGTCCGCCCCGCGGGACTCGCCGGGCAGGCGCAGGACGGCGTCGCAGTGCTGGAGCAGCCGCTCGGCGGTCGGGTACAGCACGTCGGCGGCGCGCGGGTCGGTCGGGCCGGAGGCGCCCATGCTCGCGAGTACGGGCAGGGCCACCCACTCGCCGATCATCGGAACGTGCCCGCGGGCGAACACCGGCCAGGCGGCCTCCTCCAGGCGGCGCAGGTTGGCGGCCATCGCGGCGGGATCGCCGTCGGTGCCGGACTGGTACGGGCCGGCGATGAGGATCAGCTGTGCGGTCATGGCGCCGACCATAACGTGCAGAACCGTGCAACACTAGGCAGGACCGCGAATCAACCGTGCACCACCCAGGAGGCGACATGCTGCCCGCGCAGCGACGGGACGAGCTCATCCGGGTCCTCACGACCGAGGGCCGCGTCGTGGCCCGGGAGGTCGCCGAGCGCCTCGGGCTCTCCGAGGACACCGTGCGCCGCGACCTGCGCGACATGGCCGCCGCCGGGGTGTGCCAGCGGGTCTACGGCGGCGCGCTGCCGGTGTCGCCCGCCGTCGCCGACTACGCGGTGCGGCAGGGCGTCGCCGTCGAGAACAAGGACCGCGTCGCCCGCCGCGCCGCCGCGCTGGTGCGTCCCGGCAGCACCGCGATCCTCGACGGCGGCACCACCGCGCTCGCCGTGGCCCGCGCGCTGCCGCCGGACCTCGACGCCACCGTCGTCACGCACAGCCCCACCGTCGCGGCCGCCCTCGCCGCGCACCCCACGGTCGAGGTGCTGATCCTGGGCGGGCGGCTGTTCAAGCACTCCGTGGTCGCCTCCGGCGCGCTGCTCGCCGAGGCCGCCGCCGGGGTCGTCGCGGACGTCTTCCTGCTCGGCGTCACCGGCGTGCACGCCGAGGCCGGGCTGACCACGGGGGACGCCGACGAGGCCGCCACCAAGCGCGCGCTCGCCGCCCGGGCGGGGGACACCTACGTGCTCGCCAGCGCCGAGAAGGTCGGGGCGGCGTCGCCGTTCCGGGTGCTGCCGCTCGAGGACGTCACGGGGATCGTCACGGACGTCGACCTCGGGGAGCCCGCCGCGCGGGCGCTCGCCGAGGCGGGCGCGACGCTGCTGCCCGCGCCATGAGCGCGGGTCGCCCGGCGGCGGGCGTCAGGCCCGGGTGCGGAACGTCAGCAGGTACCGCGTGGTGCCCCCGGCGAGCAGCGCCGCGCCGAGCATGTGCAGCAGCACCATGAGGATCGGCAGGTCGGTGGCGACCTGCACGTACCCGATGACCCCCTGCACCGCGACGAGCGCGACCATCACCCAGCCCCGGCGGCGCAGCACGGCGGGACCGCGGCGGTTCAGCCAGAGCAGCGCGGCGAGCACGGCGATGAACACCCACACCGACACGGCGTGCACCCGGGCCATCAGGTACGGGTCGACGTCGAACCGGTAGCCGACCTCGGAGTCCCCGGAGTGCGGGCCCGCGCCGGTGGTGATCGCCCCGAGGACGAGGACCACGCCCATGAGCACGGCGAGCACCGGGGCGAGGCGCAGGGCAGTGGCCCCGACGACCGGCACGGGCGTGCCGTCGCCTTCCTGGCTGCGGTGCACGAGCAGCGTCGACGTCACGACCAGCAGCATCGACACCAGGAAGTGCAGGCTGACCCACGCGGGGTGCAGGTGCAGCAGCACGATGACGCCGCCGATGAGGGCCTGCGCGGCCACGCCGACCAGCGGGGCGGAGCCCAGCCACCGGTAGGCGCGGCTGCGGCGGGTGTCGGTGACGACGACCAGCAGCGTCGCGAGCGCGAGGACGCCCAGCACGCCGGTGAGGGTGCGGTTCCCGAACTCGACGAACGGGTGGTACGTCGCCGCCTCGTGGAAGACGGGCGTGAACTGCCCGGGCTCGCACTGCGGCCACGTGGAGCAGCCGAGGCCGGAGCCGGTGAGCCGGACGGCGCCGCCGGTGACGACGATGCCGATCTGCCCGACGAGGTTGGCGACCAGCACGGGGGTGGTGAACCGGTCGCGCCAGGTGCTCGCACCCGTCGTCGGCGGGGGTGCGGGGGCGTCGGTGACCTCGGGACTGCTCACCCGCTCAGCCTACGGTCCGCGCGACCCCCGCCCGCCCGCGTCGCGGGGAGTCCTTGGTCACCCGGCGGGCGTCAGGTCCAGCGGAACCAGCGGCGCACGGCCGCCGCGAGCACGAGCGTCCACGCCGCGAGGGCGGCGAGGTGCGCGGCGGGGAACGCGCCGTCCACGAGGGCGCCGCGCAGCGCCTCGCCGAGCGCGCCCGGCGGCAGCCACTGCGCGACGGCCGCCCACCAGGACGGCAGGTCGGCGACGGGCAGCACGACGCCGCCGACGACGGCGAGCACGACGAGCAGCAGGTTCGCGACCGCGAGCACGGCCTCGGCGCGCAGCGTCCCGGCGAGCAGCAGCGCGAGCGCGGTGAACGCGGCGACGCCGAGCACGAGGGCGAGCAGCGCGGCGGGCAGGCCCGCGGGCTCGGGCCGCCAGCCGAGCGCGAGCCCGGTGGCCGCGACGGCGACGACCTGGAGCGTTGCGACGACGAGCACGGCGAGGGCCTTGCCCGCGAGCATCCCGCTGCGGCCCAGCGGGGTGGTGGCCAGCAGCCGCAGCACGCCGTTGCGCCGGTCGAAGGCGGTGGCGATGGCCTGGGACGTCATCGAGCCCGCCATGACGGCGAGGCCGAGGACGCCGGGCGTGACGACGTCGATGCGCGCGGCGTCGCCGGTGCCCACGTCGAGGAACGACGACCGGCCGAGGGCCAGCAGGGCGACGACCGGGATGATCAGGGTGACGAGCAGCTGCTCGCCGTTGCGCAGCACCGCCAGGGTCTCGAACCGGGCCTGGGCGAGCACCCGGCGCGCGGCGGGCGCGGCACGGTCGGCGCCGGTGAGGTCGGCGGTCATCGCAGGGTCCGTCCGGTCAGGTCGAGGAACACGTCCTCGAGGGTGCGGCGCCCGACGTCCACGCGCGTGAGCAGCACGTCGCGCCCGGCGCACCAGGTGGCGAGCGCGGCCAGGAGGGCGGGGGAGGCGGGGTGGTCGACGGCGTAGTCGCCGGGGGCGGTCTCCCGCACGGCGGGTGCGGCGCCTCCGGTCGCGGGGGCGAGCGCCAGGGCGAGGTCGGCCACGGGCAGGCCGGGCGCGGCGCGGAACGTCGCCCCGGGGTGGTGCCCGCCGTCCGGCACGGCGGCCCCGGCGAGCAGCTCGGGGACGGTGCCGCGCGCGATGACCCGGCCGTGGTCGACCACCGCGACGTCGTCGGCGAGGGTCTCGGCCTCGTCCATGAGGTGCGTGGTGAGCAGGACGGCGACGCCGTCGGCCCGCAGCTCGGCGACGAGGTCCCAGACCGCACGGCGCGCCTGCGGGTCGAGCCCGGCGGACGGCTCGTCCAGGAAGACGACGTCGGGGCGCCCGACCACGGCGGTCGCGAGCGCGAGGCGCTGCCGCTGCCCGCCGGACAGCCGTCGCACGGTCGTGCGCGCGAACGGTCGCAGCCCGAGGCGGTCGGCCAGCGCGTCCACGTCGCGCGGCCGGGCGTACATGGCGGCGACGTGCCGCAGGACGTCGAGGGCGGGCACGCCGGTGGGCAGGCCGCCGTCCTGGAGCATCACGCCGACGCGGGGCCGCAGGGCGCGGGCGTCGGCGACGGGGTCGAGGCCGAGCACGCGCACGGTGCCGCCGTCGGGGGCGCGCAGGCCCTCGCAGCACTCGACGGTGGTGGTCTTGCCGGCGCCGTTGGGGCCGAGCACCGCCGTCACCCGTCCGGGCGAGGCGTGCAGGTCGAGTCCGTCGACGACGGCACGGCCGTCGTACCGCTTCACGAGCCCGCGGACCTCGACGGCGGGCGGGGAGGAGGGGTGGCCGAGCACCCGGTGAGTCTAGGTGCCCGCGCGACGGGTGAGGGCAACCTTGCTTGCGTGGACGTATTTCGGCAACAAGGATGTTGCCGATATCGGCAGCGGCGGACCGGAGGAGGGTGCATGAGCCAGACGACCCCCGTCCGCGGACCCGCGGACGTGCGCGTGACCGAGTCCGACTCCGAGGCGGGCACCCGCCGCCGGGTCCTCGACCTCATCGCCGCCGACGGACCGGTGTCCGCGGCGGAGCTCGCCGCCGAGCTCGACCTCACGGCCGCCGCCGTCCGCCGGCACCTCGCGGTCCTCGAGGGCGAGCAGCAGATCGGCGTGCACGACGGCGCCGGACCCGCGGGCCCGGCCCGGCGCGGGCGCCCCGCCAAGCGGTACGTCGTCACGACGGCCGGGCAGGCGGCGCTGTCCCAGCAGTACTCCGAGCTCGCGTCGCAGGCGCTGCGGTTCGTCGCCGAGATCGGCGGGGCGGATGCGGTGCGCAGCTTCGCCGAGCGGCGCGTCCGCGAGCTCGAGGAGCGGCACGCCGACGCGCTGGCCGAGGCCGGCGACGACACGGGGCGCCGGGCGCGCGTGCTCGCCGAGGGCCTGGCCCTCGAGGGCTTCGCCGCCACCGCCCGCCCCGTGCCCGGGACCGCCGCGATCCAGCTGTGCCAGGGCCACTGCCCGGTGCAGGACGTCGCCAGCGAGTTCCCGGAGCTGTGCGAGGCGGAGGCGCACGCGTTCTCCCGGATGCTCGGCGTGCACGTGCAGCGGCTCGCGACCCTCGCGGGCGGCGGCCACGTGTGCACGACCAACATCCCGATCGTGCCGCTGCGGCGGCGACCGCCCGACAGCGCCCCGGCCCCCGGCGACGGCTGACCCCCCGCGCGCCCCGGCGCGCCCACCGACCACCCCTGAGCCCCCCGACCCCCGTGTGCGGAAGGACGACACCATGACGACGACGGACCCGGCACGCCCGGCCGCCGAGCCGATGAGCCAGGACGAGGCCATCGCCTCGATCGGCACCTACGGCTACGGCTGGCACGACACCGACGACGCGGGCGCCACGGCGCAGCGCGGCCTGTCGGAGGACGTCGTGCGCAACATCTCGGCGCTCAAGAACGAGCCCGAGTGGATGCTCAAGACGCGCCTGAAGGCGCTGCGCCTGTTCGACAAGAAGCCCATGCCCTGGTGGGGCGCGGACCTGTCGGGCATCGACTTCGACAACATCAAGTACTTCGTGCGGTCCACGGAGAAGCAGGCGACCTCCTGGGAGGAGCTGCCCGAGGACATCAAGAACACGTACGACCGGCTCGGCATCCCGGAGGCGGAGAAGCAGCGCCTCGTCGCGGGCGTCGCCGCGCAGTACGAGTCCGAGGTCGTCTACCACCAGATCCGCGAGGACCTGGAGGCGCAGGGCGTCATCTTCGTCGACACCGACACCGGCCTGCGGGAGTACCCGGAGCTGTTCGAGCAGTACTTCGGCTCCGTGATCCCCCCGGGCGACAACAAGTTCGCGTCGCTCAACACCGCGGTGTGGTCGGGCGGCTCGTTCGTCTACGTGCCGCCGGGCGTGCACGTCGAGATCCCGCTGCAGGCCTACTTCCGGATCAACACCGAGAACATGGGCCAGTTCGAGCGGACGCTGATCATCGCGGACGAGGGCTCGTACGTGCACTACGTCGAGGGCTGCACCGCCCCGATCTACCAGTCCGACTCGCTGCACTCCGCGGTGGTCGAGATCGTCGTGAAGAAGAACGCCCGCGTGCGCTACACGACCATCCAGAACTGGTCGAACAACGTCTACAACCTCGTGACCAAGCGGGCGACCGCCGCCGAGGGCGCGACGATGGAGTGGGTCGACGGCAACATCGGCTCCAAGGTCACCATGAAGTACCCGGCGATCTACCTGCTGGGCGAGCACGCCCGCGGCGAGACGCTGTCCATCGCCTTCGCGGGCGAGGGCCAGCACCAGGACGCCGGCTGCAAGATGGTGCACGCCGCCCCGCACACCTCCTCGTCGATCGTGTCGAAGTCCGTCGCCCGCGGTGGCGGCCGGACGTCGTACCGCGGCCTGGTGCAGGTGCTGGAGGGCGCGAGCCACTCCGCGTCGAACGTCCTGTGCGACGCGCTGCTGGTCGACCAGATCTCCCGGTCCGACACCTACCCGTACGTGGACGTCCGCGAGGACGACGTGTCCATGGGTCACGAGGCCACGGTGTCCCGGGTGTCCGAGGACCAGCTGTTCTACCTGATGTCCCGCGGCATGACCGAGACGGAGGCCATGGCGATGATCGTGCGCGGGTTCGTGGAGCCCATCGCGCGCGAGCTGCCCATGGAGTACGCCCTCGAGCTGAACCGCCTGATCGAGCTGCAGATGGAAGGGGCCGTCGGCTGATGTCGACCACCGCACCGCTGACCACCGACCACTCCCGCGCGACCGCGGACGGCGCCCACACCCACGGCACGGGCGGCGTCCCGGAGTCGTCCCGGGCCGCGCGCGCGACGTCCTTCGACGTCGCCGACTTCCCGGTGCCGCACGGCCGCGAGGAGGAGTGGCGGTTCTCGCCCGTCGACCGCATCGCCCCGCTGTTCGCGCCGGAGTCCGGCGTGCTCACCGGCCACGGCGTGCTGACCACCGTGGTGAACGCGCCCGAGGTCGAGGTCGAGATCGTCGACCGCGACGACGCGCGCCTCGGCCGGGCCGGCCAGCCCGGCGACCGCGCCGCGGCCGTCGCGTGGGCGTCGTTCCCGCGCGCCACCGTCGTCACCGTCCCGCAGGAGGCCGTCGCCTCGACCGTCACCTCGGTGCGCGTCGAGGGCGTCGAGGGCCAGCTCGAGCCCACCGGCTCGCACCTGCTGGTGCACGCCAAGCCGCTGTCCGAGGCGACCGTCGTCATCGACCACGTCGGCTCGGCGCTGCTGACCGAGACCGTCGAGATCGTCGCCGAGGACGGCGCCCACCTCACCGTCGTGTCGGTGCAGGACTGGGCCGAGGGCTCCGTGCACACAGCGGCGCACCGCATCCGCCTGGGGCGGGACGCCACGGTCAAGCACATCGCCGTGACGCTCGGCGGCGACGTCGTGCGCCTGACGCCGGACGCCGAGTTCGTCGGCGAGGGCGGCTCGGTCGAGATGCTCGGCGTGTACTACGCCGACGCGGGCCAGCACCAGGAGCAGCGCCTGTTCGTGGACCACGCGGTCCCGAACTGCAAGAGCCGCGTCACCTACAAGGGCGCTCTGCAGGGCGAGGGCGCGCACACCGTGTGGGTCGGCGACGTGCTGATCCGCAAGGAGGCCGAGGGCACCGACACCTACGAGCTCAACCGCAACCTGGTCCTCACGGACGGCGCGCGCGCGGACTCGGTGCCGAACCTCGAGATCGAGACGGGCCTCATCGAGGGCGCGGGCCACGCCAGCGCCACCGGCCGGTTCGACGACGAGCAGCTGTTCTACCTGCGTGCCCGCGGCATCCCGGAGACGGACGCCCGGCGCCTGGTCGTGCGCGGCTTCTTCGCCGAGCTGATCAACCAGATCGGCGTCCCGGACGTCGAGACGCGGCTCATCGAGGCCATCGAGCGCGAGCTCGCGCAGTCGATGTCGGAGTTCGCGGGCGCCACGCCGGTCAGCGGCGGCGACCTCGCCTCCGACGTCACCGACCAGACCGACGCCGAGCGCGCCATCCTGGTCGAGCCCGCGTCGGTGACCAGCGCGGACGAGCCCGCATGACGGCCCAGCTGGCCTGCCTGACGTCCGACGTCCCCGAGGCCGGCGCCCTGCGCGTCGAGCTGGAGGGGGAGTCGGGCGTCGTCGAGGTCGCGGTCGTCCGCGACGAGGACGGCGCGCTGCACGCGATCAGCGACATCTGCTCGCACGGCGCCGTCTCGCTGTCCGACGGGGAGGTCGAGGGCTGCACCGTGGAGTGCTGGCTGCACGGGTCGCGGTTCGACCTGCGCACCGGCGAGCCGCTGGGCCCCCCGGCCGTCCGCCCCGTCCCCGTGTACCCGCTGACGGTCGACGGCGAGCGCGTGCTCGTCGACGTCGACACCGTCGGCTGATCTGCCTGAGCCTGACCGAGGAGAACCGCATGTCCACCCTGGAGATCCGCGACCTGCACGTCAGCGTCGAGACGAAGGAGGGCCCCAAGCCCATCCTGCGCGGCGTCGACCTGACCATCAACAGCGGCGAGACCCACGCCATCATGGGCCCGAACGGCTCCGGCAAGTCCACGCTCGCGTACTCGCTCGCGGGCCACCCGAAGTACGAGATCACCTCGGGCACCGTGACGCTCGACGGCGAGGACGTCCTCGAGATGTCCGTTGACGAGCGCGCCCGCGCGGGCCTGTTCCTCGCCATGCAGTACCCGGTCGAGGTCCCGGGCGTCTCGGTGTCGAACTTCCTGCGCACCGCCAAGACCGCCATCGACGGCGAGGCGCCGCCGCTGCGCACCTGGGTCAAGGAGATGACCGGGGCGATGGACAAGCTCCGGATGGACTCGACGTTCTCCGAGCGCTCCGTCAACGAGGGCTTCTCCGGCGGTGAGAAGAAGCGCCACGAGATCCTGCAGATGGAGCTCCTGAAGCCCCGCTTCGCGATCCTCGACGAGACCGACTCGGGCCTCGACGTCGACGCGCTGCGCATCGTGTCCGAGGGCGTGAACCGGGTCAAGGAGTCGACCGAGGTCGGCGTCCTGCTCATCACGCACTACACGCGCATCCTGCGCTACATCAAGCCGGACTTCGTCCACGTCTTCGTGGACGGCCGCGTCGCCGAGGAGGGCGGTCCGGAGCTGGCCGAGCGCCTCGAGAACGAGGGCTACGACCGGTTCCTCAGCACGGCGCCGTCCGCCTGACGCACCGCTCGCCCGGGGCGGGTCCGACCGGACCCGCCCCGGGGCACCCGTCCCGGTGGGCGACCGGGACGACAGCAGCACCCGCAGCGACCCGCAGCGACCCGCAGCACCCCGCCGACGAGCACGAGGACGACGACATGACCGACACGCTGGACCGCACCGGACCCGCCGACGAGCACGACGTCGCCCCCCGCACCCTCGGCCCCGCCGAGCTCGCCGCCGTCCGCGCGGACTTCCCGCTGCTGACCCGCACCGTCCGGGACGGGCGCCCGCTGGTCTACCTCGACTCCGGGGCGACCTCGCAGAAGCCCGAGGTCGTGCTCGACGCCGAGCAGGACTTCTACGCGCAGCGCAACGCCGCCGTGCACCGCGGCGCCCACCAGCTCGCGGAGGAGGCCACCGAGGCCTTCGAGACCGCGCGGCACCAGGTCGCCTCGTTCGTCGGCGTCGCGGACGACGAGCTCGTCTGGACGTCCAACGCCACGGCGGGCCTCAACCTCGTCGCGTACGCGATGTCCAACGCCACCCTCGGCCGGGGCGGCGACGCCGCGCGCCGGTTCGCGCTCGCGCCCGGCGACGAGATCGTCGTCACCGAGGCCGAGCACCACGCCAACCTCGTGCCGTGGCAGGAGCTCGCCGCCCGCACCGGCGCCACGCTGCGCTGGCTCGGCGTGGACGACGACGGCCGGATCCGTGCCGACGAGCTCGCGACGGTCGTCACCGACCGCACGAAGGTGCTGGCGTTCACGCACGCGTCCAACGTCACCGGTGCGATCACGGACGTCGCGCCGTTCGTCGCCCGGGCCCGCGAGGTGGGGGCGCTCACCGTGCTCGACGCGTGCCAGAGCGTGCCGCACCTGCCGGTCGACCTGCCCGCGCTCGGCGTGGACTTCGCGGCGTTCTCCGGGCACAAGATGCTCGGCCCCACCGGCGTCGGCGCGCTGTACGGCCGCCGCGAGCTGCTGGAGGCCATGCCGCCCGTCACGACCGGCGGGTCGATGGTCGAGGTCGTCACCATGGAGTCCACGACGTACGCGCCGCCGCCGCGCCGGTTCGAGGCGGGCACGCAGATGGTCTCGCAGGCCGTCGGCATGGGTGCCGCCGCGACCTACCTCGCCGAGCTCGGCATGGACGCGGTCGCCGCGCACGAGCGCCACCTCTCCGGGCTGCTGCTCGACGCCGTGGCGTCCGTGCCCGGTGTCCGCGTCATCGGCCCGACCGAGAACGTCGACCGCCTCGCCACCGTCTCGTTCGTCGTGGACGGCGTGCACGCCCACGACGTGGGCCAGGTGCTGGACGACGCGGGCGTCGCCGTGCGGGTCGGCCACCACTGCGCGCAGCCGCTGCACCGCCGGTTCGGCGTCGCCGCGACCGCCCGGGCCTCGGCGGCCGTCTACACCACCGACGAGGAGATCGCGGTGTTCCGGGAAGCACTGGCGGGGGTCCGCGCGTTCTTCGGGGTGGGAGACTGAACGCCCGCAGCCCCCGCACGACCCGCAGGACCCGCAGCACGCACGAGGACGGAACCGCATGAGCACCCCCATGGAGCAGCTGTACCAGCAGCTGATCCTCGACCACGCCAAGCACCCCGCCCACCGCGGTGCGCAGGAGGCGTACGACGTCGAGGTGCACCACGTGAACCCCACCTGCGGGGACGAGGTCACGCTGCGCGTGCGCCTCGAGCCCGACGCGTCCGGGGCGCCCGTCGTCGGCGAGCTCACCTGGACCGGCCAGGGCTGCTCGATCTCGCAGGCCTCCGCGTCCGTGATGTCGCAGGCCGTCGCGGGCGTCCCCGTCGAGCGCGCGCTGGCGCTGTCCGCCGACTTCCGCGAGCTCATGGACTCCCGCGGCGTGCTGCCCGAGAAGTTCGACGACGACCACCTGGACGAGGCCCTGGAGGACGCCGTCGCGTTCGTCGGCGTCGCCCGGTACCCCGCCCGCATCAAGTGCGCGCTGCTCGGCTGGGCGGCGATGAAGGACGCCGTGGCGCAGGCCGCGGCGACGACCCCCGAGGAGGGACGATGAGCGAGACCACGGAGCCCCAGGCCCCGGCCGCCGCGACGCCCGCGAACGTCGCGGACATCGAGGAGGCCCTGCGCGACGTCATCGACCCGGAGCTCGGCGTCAACGTCGTGGACCTGGGCCTGGTGTACGGCATCGCCATCGACGGCGAGCGCAACGCGACCATCGACATGACCCTGACGTCGGCGGCGTGCCCGCTGACCGACGTCATCGAGGACCAGGCCGGGCAGTCCCTGGACGGTCTCGTCGAGTCCGTGCGGATCAACTGGGTGTGGATGCCGCCGTGGGGCCCCGAGCGCATCACCGAGGACGGCCGGGCGCAGATGCGGGCCATCGGGTTCAACATCTGATCGTCCCGGAGACCTCCGACGGCCGGTCACCCCCCGCGGGGGTGACCGGCCGTCGTGCGTCCCGCGGGTGCTCAGGTGCGCGGGGTCCGGGTGGGCCGCGGCGCGCCCGTCGGGTCCGGCGCGGGCGTGCTGGTGGGACCGGTGGTGCTGGTGGGTGCGGCGCCCGTGACGGTCACCGCGAGGTCGCCCGGCAGGGCGTCCAGCGCGGCACGGGCCACCGCCTCGTGCTCGGGCGGGACGCGCAGCCACCCGGCGGTGCCGTTCAGGCTGCCGCTGCGCACCGGGACCCCCGCGGCGGTCAGCGCACGGAACGCCGCGGTGGCGTCCGCGTCGACGGGCCGGGCGGTGAGCGCGGCGCCGTCGGGCGCCGTCACGGCGAGGGCGGTGCCGGCCCGCCACACCGGCAGGTCGAGCAGCGCGCCGAAGACCGGTGCGAGGGCGGCCGGGTCGGCGACCGAGGCCTCGACCTCGGTCGTCGCGGAGGTCGGCCGGATCGCGAGGGTGCCCTCGCCGGTCGCGGCGGCGGCCGCGTCGCGGACGGCGCGGAGGTCGGCCCAGACCCAGGAGTCCGGGGCGAGCGCGACCTCGGTGGCGGTGCCCGCGACGTCCTGCACCACCGTGACCGCCAGGTCCCCGTCCGCGTCCCGGACCTGCTGCTCGGCGAGGGCGACGGCGGCGGCGACGTCCGCCGGGTCCGCGTCGGGGTCGAGCAGCACCGTGCCGGTCGCGGTGCCGGACCAGGGGAGCGGGTTCTGGCCGCCCGCGTCGACCGACGTGACGCCCGGTGCGCCCCGCAGGGCGTCCTCCAGGTCCTCGGCGATGCTCGTCCCGCGGTTCACGGGGCCGCAGGCGGTGAGCGCGAGCAGCAGGACCCCGGCCGCCACGGCGCCCGTCCGCCTCCGTCGGTGGCGGTCCCCGGTCGTGCGCACGCGCTGCTCCCGTCGTCGGGCCGGTCCCGGCGACCGGCCACCGGGTGACCCTAGCGGCCGGGCGGGCGTGCGCCGCCCGGCCGCTCGGCCCGGCCGCTCGGCCTGGCCGCTCCGCTCAGGCGCCGGTGGCGAACCAGGCCGTCGCCAGCGGCGGGACTACCGTGCCGCCCTGCGTCTCGGCCTCCGGGACGCTCGCCAGCACCAGCCGGGCGCCGTCCGGGACGTCGAGTGGGTACGGCTCGGCGCCGAAGTTCGTCACGACGTGCCACCCGCCGGGGCGGACGTAGTGCAGGACGTCGGGGGCCCTGGTGTCGACCCAGTCCAGACGCTCGGCGCCCTGGAGCGTGCGCCGGGCGGCCAGCGCCCGCCGGTACAGCCCGAGCGTCGTGTCCGGGTCGTCCTCCTGCGTCGACGCGGCGTGCTCGGCGAACCACGCGGGCTGCGGCAGGTGCGCCCCGCCGGTCCCGAAGCCGAACGCGGTGCCGTCGGGGGTCCAGGGGATCGGCACGCGGCAGCCGTCCCGGCCGACCTGGGCGCCGTCGGTGCGGGAGAACGTCGGGTCCTGGCGCTGGTCGGCGGGGATGTCGGCCACCTCGTGCAGGCCGAGCTCCTCGCCCTGGTACAGGTACGTGGAGCCGGGCAGCCCGAGCACGAGCAGCGTCGCCGCCCGGGCCACCCGCAGGCCCCGCTCCCGGTCGAGGTCGGCCTCGGGCCCGCCCTCGACCAGCCAGCGGGCCGCGCGCTCGCGCGGGGCGAGGCCGTCCCCGCGGGACGCGACGCCGTAGCGGGTGGGGTGCCGGACGACGTCGTGGTTGGACAGCACCCAGGTGCTGGACGACCCGGAGCGGGCGGCCAGCGCCAGGTTGTCCGTGATGATCCGCCGGAAGTCCGCGGCGGCGGGCTCGGCGAGCAGCAGGTCGAAGTTGAACGACTGCCCCAGGCTCTCCGGCCGGGCGTACAGCGGCACGCGCTCGGCGTCCACCCACGCCTCGGCGACCGCGGCGCGGGGCGGGTCGTAGGAGTCGAAGACCTCGCGCCACTCGGCGTAGACCTCGTGCACGTCGTCCCGGTCGTACAGCGGGTGGTTCCCGTCGCGGGGGAGCGCGGCGATCTCGGCGGCGGACGGCAGCGGCTCGGTGAGGTCCTTGGTGAGCATGTGCGCCACGTCGATCCGGAACCCGTCGACCCCGCGGTCCGACCAGAACCGGAGCGTGCGGACGAAGTCGGCGCGGACCTCGGGGTGGTCCCAGGCGAGGTCCGGCTGCTCGGGCGCGAACGAGTGCAGGTACCACTGGCCGTCCTCGACGCGCCGCCAGGCCGGGCCGCCGAACGAGGACTCCCAGTCGGTGGGCGGCTCCGCTCCGTCCGGACCCGAGCCCTCGCGGAACAGGTACCGGGCGCGCTCGGGCGACCCCCGCCCGGCGGCCAGCGCGGCCTGGAACCACGCGTGCTGGTCCGAGGTGTGGTTCGGCACGATGTCGACCACGACCTTGATCCCGCGCGCGTGCAGCGCCGCGACCATCGCGTCGAAGTCGTCCAGCGTGCCGAGGCGCGGGTCCACGTCGCGGTAGTCGGCGACGTCGTAGCCGCCGTCCGCGAGCGCCGAGGGGTAGAACGGGCTCAGCCAGACGGCGTCCACGCCGAGGTCGGCGAGGTAGTCGGCGCGGTCGGTGATCCCGACCAGGTCGCCGAGCCCGTCGCCGTCCGCGTCGGCGAAGCTGCGCGGGTACACCTGGTAGACGACGGCCTGGCGCCACCAGGCGGGGACGTCCCCGGGCGGCGTGCTCGCGGCGGTCGCGGCGGTCTCCGGGGTGGCGGTGTCCTGTGCGGTCATGCGGGTGGTTCCTCCTCGGGGTCGGTCAGCCCTTGACGGCGCCCTGGGTGACGCCTTCCATCACCCAGCGCTGGGTGAACAGGTAGGCCACGATCGCGGGCGCCATGGCCATGAGGTACGAGGCGAAGGCGACGTGGTAGTTGTTGCTGAACTGGCTCTGGAACAGGTTCTGCCGCACCGGCAGGGTCTGCATCGCGGGGTCCGCGATGATCAGCGACGGCATCATGAAGTCGTTCCAGGCGTACAGGAACGCGAAGATGCCGACGGTCGCGCTCATCGGTGCGAGCAGCGGGAACACCAGCCGCCAGAACGTCTGCCACGTCGTCGCCCCGTCGAGGCGCGCGCTCTCCTCGAGCTCCTCGGGGATGGAGCGCAGGAACGCCGTGAACAGCAGCACGCTGAAGCTCAGCTGGAACATCGTCGCCAGCAGGATGACGCCGAACGGGTTGTCCAGCCCGACGCGGCCGGTGAGCTGGATCTGCGGCAGGGCGACGACGGGGAACGGGATGAACATCGCCGCGAGCAGGTAGTAGAACGAGTAGCGGAACAGCCGGTGGCCCCAGTTGCGCATGATCGCGTAGGACGCGAACGCCGCCAGCAGGATCGTCGCGACGACCGTGCCCGCGGTGACCAGCAGCGAGATGCCCGCGCCGACCGGGAAGGTCGTGAGGTTCCACGCCTGCACGAACCCGTCCACGCTGAACGGCGACGGCAGCGAGAACGCCTGGCCGTCCACGGCCTGCTCCGGCGTCTTGAACGCCATGGAGACGGTCACGTACAGCGGCAGCAGCACGGTCACCGCGCACAGCACGAGGATCACCGTCCACGACCAGCTCGTGCGCTCGGTCCGGACCCGCCGGGTGGCGCCGCGCGCGGTGCCGCGGGTGGGGGAGGTCGTCTGCGTGGCCATCACGAGGCCTTCCGGGTGCGCGTCAGGGAGAGCTGCAGCAGGGAGATGAGCACGGCGACGACGAAGAAGATCGTCGCGTTGGCCATCTGGTAGGCGTAGTCACCGCCGTTGAAGCCCGCGATGATCGTCAGCGCGACGCTGCGCGTGGCCGTGCCGGGGCCGCCGTTGGTGAGGCCGACGATGATGTCGTAGGCGTTGAGGTAGCCCTTGAACCCGAGGATCACGTTGATGACGACGTACCCGGCGACCAGCGGCACGGTGATCCGCAGCAGCCGCTGGGTCTTGGACGCCCCGTCGAGGTCGGCCGCCTCGTACACCTCGCCCGGCACGGACAGCAGGCCCGCGATGTAGATGAGCATCGTCCCGGGGATGGACTGCCACGCGGTGACGACGACGACGGCGACCCACGCGAGGTCCGGGTTGGCCAGCAGGCTGGTCTCCAGCCACCCGATGCCGGTGGCGGCGCCCGCGGCGGGCAGGGCGTTGGAGAACAGGAAGTTGAAGACGTACGCGATGATGATGCCGCTGATCACCATGGGGATCACGAAGACCGTGCGGAGCACGACCTTCATCCGGATCCGCGAGGTCAGCCCGACGGCGAGCAGGAACGCGACCACGTTGACGACGACGACCGTCGCGACGGCGAAGCCGAACGTGAACAGGTAGCTCTGCAGGATCGCGGGGTCGCTGAACATCGCGACGTAGTTGGTCAGCCCGACGAACGACCAGTCCCCGATGCCGATGGAGTCGGTGAAGCTGAAGAAGATCCCGACGATGCCCGGCACCGTGATCGCCAGGGTGAACAGCACCACGGTCGGCAGCAGGAACAGGTAGTAGATCGGCTCCACGCGCCGGCGGCGGCGCCGTGGGGGCGGGGCGGCGGCCGCGCGGGTCGCGGTCCCCTCGGTGACGGTGCTGGTCATGGCGTCGGCTCCTTCGTCTCGGACACCGGGGCCGGCTGCCGGAACGCGAGGCGCGCCCAGTCGGCGTCGAGCGTGCGCAGCATCCCGGCCGGCTCGTCGCCGAGCAGCACGGCCTGCGCGTAGCTGTTGACCGGGATGGTCTTCGGCACCAGCACGGACGGGCCTTGGTAGACCAGGCCGTCCTCGTAGTAGGACGCCATCCCGGCGACGCGGGGGTCGTCGGGCGGGGCGGCGTCGGTGGTGGGCGTGAACCCGAGCTGGGAGGCGTTGTAGGCCTCGATGACCTCCGGCTGGTAGAGGTACTCCAGGAAGTCGCGGGCCGCCTCGGGGTGCCGGGCCTCCACGGGGATCCAGGCCGCGAGGTCGACGTTGACCCGGACCCGCAGGTCGTCGGGGTCGTCGGTCATCGGCAGCGGGAACGTCCCGAGCGCCAGGTCGGGGGAGGTCTTGGCGATCTCGCTGAACGCCCACGGCCCCTGCAGGTACATCGCGGCCTCGCCCTGGGCGAAGGCGAGGTTGCCGTCGCCGTAGGCGCGGCTGGCGGCGTCCGGGTTCACGTACTGCGCGAGCTCGGTGGCCTGCTCCAGCGGGCCGGTGAAGTCCTGCTCGAACGACACCGCGCTGTCCGGGCCGACGTCCGTGCCCTGCTCGGCGAGACGGTCGAAGAAGTCGATCACGTCGAGCTGACCGCCCACCGCGTAGTCGAACCAGCCCTGGGCCACCGTCCAGTCGTCCTTGAACGTGGCGTAGATCGGCGTGATCCCCGCGGCCTGCAGGGTCTCGCACGCGGCGATGAGGTCCGACCAGGTGCGGGGGACCTCGATGCCCTGCTCGGCGAAGATCTGCTCGTTGTAGATCACGGACGCCGCCATGACCGAGTAGGGGAGCGCGCTGGTGCGCCCCGGGTAGGACCCGTACTGGTCCATCAGCGGTTGCAGGTCCGGGCGGATCCGGCTCGCCGCCTCGGTGTCCGACAGGTCGGACAGCGCCCCGCGCTGCACGAACCGGGCGGACTCCATGTTGTAGTTCGCGAGCGCGATGTCGGGCGGGTTGCCGCGCACGAAGCTCGCGGACACGACGTCCACGCCCGAGGTGTCGAGCACGACCCGCGCCTCGCTCTGGGACGCGTTGTACTCGGCGACGAGGTCGGACATGAAGCCGATCGCCTCGCGCTTGCTGAACGTGAACCGCACCTCCTCGCGGCCGTCCTGCGCGCACGCCCCGAGCAGCACCCCGCTGGTCAGGACCGCGAGCACCGACGCGACCGCGCGGCGCACCCGTCCTGGTCGAGAGATCCCTTGCACCATCGTCCCCTCCGTCGCGGACACCGGTTCGGGCGACGTCGTCGTCGCCCACTAGATCTACTTGGCAAATCAAGTCTGCTCCGGCAGTGTGTCAGCGCGGAGGAAGGACGGTCAAGACCTGTGACGACCCAGCAGACGCGCGCGGCGGCGCCCCGGCCCGCCAGCCTGGACGCCGTGCTGTCCTGCGCCTGGGGCGCCGCCGACCTCACCGCCAGCGACGTCATCGCCGCGACCGGCCTGACCCGGTCCACCGTCATCGAGGCGCTGGACGCCCTCGCGGCGCGGGGGCTGCTGCGCGAGCTGCCCAACGCCCGCGAGGCCGGGGACTACCGCAAGGGCCGCCCCGCACGCCGGTTCGGGCTGCGCGCCGACGGCGCCCTCCTCGCCGGCGTCGACAGCGGGCAGGTGCACGTCACCGCCACCGTCGCCGACCTGCGGTGCGTCCCGCTCGGTACCGCCCGGGCCGTGCTGGGCCCGGAGCACGACGACCCCGCCGCGCGCCGGGCCGCCGTGCTCGCCGCCGTGGACTCGGCGCTCGCGGCCGCCGGGCGCTCGCGGGCCGACGTCCTCGCCCTGTGCGCCGGGGTGCCCGCGCCGGTGAACACCCACGGCGACTCGCCCCCGCACCGTGACGGCTTCTGGGACCGGATGAATCCCGGACTGCGGGATGCGTTCGCCTGGGCGCCGCTGGTCCGGGTCGAGAACGACGCCTCCCTCGCCGCGGTCGCGGAGGGCGAGGTGGGGGCCGCCGTGGGCAGCCGCAACTACGTGGCGCTGCTCGCGGGCGACCGCCTCGGCGCCGGGGTCGTCGTCGACGGCCGGGTGCTGCACGGGGCGCACGGCGGCGTCGGGGAGATGGTGGCGTTCGACCTCGTGGAGGGCGTCGGCGCGGCCGCCGGGCTGGGGGCTCGCGCCGCGCAGTGGGCGGCCGAGGCCGTGGCCCGCGGCGAGGTCGCGCCGGACGGGCGGCTCGCGGCGGTCGCGGCGGACGACCTCGACGGGCGCCGGGTGCTGCGCCTCGCCGCCGAGGGCGACCCCGACGCCCTGCGCGTCGTGCAGCGCGTCGGCGCGACGCTGGCGCGGGTCGTCAGCGTCCTGGCCAGCATGTTCGACCCCGAGCGGATCGTCGTCTCCGGGGCGGTGTCGGCGGGGATCCAGCAGGTCGTCGAGGCCGCGCGCGCTGCGCTGCCGCCCGGGCTGGACCTCCCGGCGCCGCACCTCGGCATCTCACCGCTCGGAGCCGAGGTCGTCGTCACGGGGGCGCTGGTCGAGGCCCGCCGGGCGGCGCGACGGCACGCGCTGGACCTGTGGCCGACGGGGGCCGGGCCGACGTCGTAGCGTCGTCAGTCCACGATGCCGCGGGCCGCCAGCGCCTCGCCCAGGTCGCGGGCGCGTCCGACGACGCGCAGCACCGCCGGGGTCAGCCAGACGCGCGGGTCGCGCTCGGCGCCCCGGGCCCGGGCGGCGTCCCGGACCTCCTGCACGGTGCGGGCGATCTCCGGCACCGTGCGCAGCACGAGCGCGACGGCCAGAGCCAGGACCTCGGGGGAGAGGCCGACGTGCCGCAGCGGGCGGGCGGCGCGCGCGAGGACGTCGAGCAGCCGGTCGGCGGAGGTCGTGGCGGTGACGACGGCGGCGGCGAGCACCAGCGTGAGCAGGTCGGCGACCACCTCGACGGCGGGGCCCCAGCCGCGCGCCCACGCCTGGTAGGCGCCCGCGAGCACCGCCGTGACCAGGACGGGCAGCAGACCGCGCAGCGTGGCCCGCGCGGGCAGTCGGGCCACGGCCGCGGCGATCAGCACCAGCGCGAGCAGCCCGAGCGACGTCGGGACGCCGCGGGTCGCCACGACCGCGATGCCGAGGACGGCGAGGCCCGCGAGCTTCGCGCCCACCGGTGCCCGGTCCAGCGGCCCGCGCGCGGTGCGGTGCGCGCCGAGGAGCGTCACGCGGGCCCCGCTGGTGCTGCGGGGGTGGGGGGCAGCATCCGCGCGCGGTACGCCGCCAGCGCGGCGGCGGGCGGGCCGTCGTGCACGACCTGGCCGTCGTCCACGACCAGCACGCGGTCCGCGTGGGCGGCGGCGTCGAGGTCGTGGGTGACCTGGACGACCTGCTGCGGCAGGTCGGCGAGCAGCGCGTCCACGACGGCGCGCCAGCGCAGGTCGAGCAGCGTCGTCGGCTCGTCGCACACCAGCACGTCCGGCTCGGTGGCGAGCACGGCGGTCAGGGCGAGCAGCTGGCGCTGGCCCCCGGACAGGGCGCGCACGGGGAGGTCGGCGCGGTCGGCCAGCCCGACGCGGTCCAGCCACGCGCGGGCGGCGGCGTCCCGCCCGGCGGCGGGGACCCCGGCGCGGCGCAGCGAGAGCGCGACGTCCTCGACCGGCGTCGGCATGACCACCTGCGCGTCGGGGTCGGTGAACAGGAACCCCACCCGGCGTCGCACGGCCGCGCCGTCCCGCGCGGTGTCGAGGCCGTCGACCCGCACGGTGCCGGAGGAGGGCAGCGTGAGCCCGTTCAGCAGCCGCGCCAGGGTGGACTTGCCGGAGCCGTTCGGCCCGACGACGGCGATCCGGTGCTCGGTCAGGTCCAGGGTGACGGGGCCGAGGATCCGCACGACGTCCTCGGCCGCGCGCCGCGCCCGTCCGCGCCGTGGGCCGTCGGCCGCCGGGGCGTACGCGGTGACGACGGCGGCGTCGAGCGCGATCACCGGCCGCGCAGCAGGTCCGGGAAGGCGCGCAGCGCCGCGGCGGCGACCACGGCGGCCAGCGCGTTCTTGATCAGGTCGCCGGGCAGGAACACCGCACCGGCCGCGACGGCCTCGGACGGCGCGAGGCCGAGCCGCCAGCCGAGCACCGCGATGCCGAGCGGGTGCACGGTGAGCAGGGTCGAGGCGACGGCCGCGCCGAACAGCGCCGGGATCCGCCAGGCCGGGCGCACCCGGCGGGCGAGCAGCCCGAGCCCCCCGGCGACCGCGGCGGCGAGCGGGAACGCCAGCAGGTAGCCCGCCGACGGCCCGGCCAGCACCCCGAGCCCGCCGACGGCGCCCGAGAACACCGGCAGCCCGGCCAGCCCCACGGCGACGTACAGCAGCAGCGCGAGGGCGCCGCGGCGCGGCCCGAGCACCAGGCCGGTGAGCACCACGCCGAACGTCTGCAGGGTGATCGGCACGGCCCCGCCGGTCGGGATCGCGGGCAGCACCGCGCACACGGCGACGAACGCGGCGAACGTCGCGACCAGGGCGACGTCGGTGGCGACGGAGGTGCGGGCCACCGGCGCGGGCAGCGCGGCCTCGGCGTCGGGGCGGGGCGTGTCGGACATGGGGCCTCGTCGGTCGGTGCGGCTGGGTACCCGGTCACGCTAGCCCCGCCCCGATCCCGCGGTCCCCGTCCGACCCGCCCAACCCCGCGCCGCCGCGCCTGGAGGATTCCCCCAGCCGGGGCCGCGACGTCGGGCACGGGAATTCCGGTCGGGACCCGCGCGCTGGGACTCGTAGACTGTCCGGCGTTTGTGCCGGGGCGGCGACGCGGGCGCGCGGCAGACGCTGACGAACCGACCGCGCACGGCCAGAAGGACGAGGAACCACCAGTGATCACAGCCCAGGGCGTCGAGCTCCGCGTGGGTGCGCGCGTGCTGCTGTCGGAGGCGACGTTCCGCGTCGCGCCCGGCGACCGCATCGGCCTGGTCGGGCGCAACGGCGCCGGCAAGACCACGCTCACCAAGACGCTGGCGGGGGAGACCCAGCCGACGGGCGGCACGATCACCCGCGGCGACGAGGTCGGCTACCTGCCGCAGGACCCGCGCTCCGGCGACCTGTCCGACCTGGCGATGCACCGGGTGCTGTCCGCCCGCGGCCTCGACAAGATCGTCGCGCAGATGCGCGAGACCGAGGGCCTGATGGCGTCCGCGGACGACGCGACCCGCGAGGCCGCGATGGAGCGGTACCCGAAGCTCGAGGCGCGGTTCACCGCGGGCGGCGGGTACGCGGCGGAGTCCGAGGCGCACCGCATCACGTCGAACCTCGGGCTGGACGAGCGGGTGCTCGGCCAGCCGATCGGCACGCTCTCCGGTGGCCAGCGCCGCCGCGTCGAGCTCGCCCGCATCCTGTTCTCCGGGTCCGGCACGCTGCTGCTCGACGAGCCGACCAACCACCTCGACGCCGACTCGATCGCGTGGCTGCGCGACTACCTCAAGGTGTACCCGGGCGGGTTCATCGTCATCAGCCACGACGTCGAGCTGCTGCGCGCGACCGTCAACAAGGTGTTCCACCTGGACGCGAACCGCGGCGAGCTCGACCAGTACAACCTCGGCTGGGACGCGTACGTGCAGCAGCGCGAGACGGACGAGAAGCGCCGCCGCCGGGAGCGGGCCAACGCCGAGAAGAAGGCGTCGACCCTGATGGCGCAGGCCGACAAGATGCGTGCGAAGGCCACCAAGGCTGTCGCGGCGCAGAACATGGCGCGGCGCGCGGAGCGGATGCTGTCCGGGCTGGAGGAGGTCCGCGCGTCGGACAAGGTCGCGAAGCTGCGCTTCCCCGAGCCCGCGGCGTGCGGCAAGACCCCGCTCACCGCGGCCGACCTGTCCAAGTCCTACGGCTCGCAGGAGGTGTTCGCGGGCGTCGACCTGGCGATCGACCGCGGGTCCAAGGTCGTCGTGCTCGGCCTGAACGGCGCCGGCAAGACCACGCTGCTGCGGATGCTCGCGGGCCTGCAGGAGTCCGACACCGGCGAGGTCCGCGCCGGGCACGGCCTCAAGCTCGGGTACTACGCCCAGGAGCACGAGACCCTCGACATGGACCGCACCGTGGTGGAGAACCTGCGCTCGTCGGCGCCGGACCTCACCGACACCCAGGTGCGCTCGGTGCTGGGCTCGTTCCTGTTCTCCGGGGACGACGCCGACAAGCCCGCGCGCGTGCTGTCCGGCGGCGAGAAGACCCGCCTGGCGCTCGCGGCCCTGGTGGTGTCGTCGGCGAACGTGCTGCTGCTCGACGAGCCGACCAACAACCTGGACCCCGCGAGCCGCGAGGAGATCCTCGCGGCGCTGCGCGGCTACACCGGCGCGGTCGTGCTGGTCAGCCACGACGAGGGCGCGGTCGAGGCCCTGAACCCGGAGCGGGTCGTGCTGCTGCCCGACGGCGACGAGGACCTGTGGAACCCGTCCTACCTGGAGCTCGTGACGCTCGCCTGAACGCGGTGCCCCCGCCTGAGCGCGCGACCCGCGCCCGCCCGGCGGCTCAGGCGGTGCGGCGGGCGTTGGTCGCGATCAGGTCGACGTACAGCGGCCAGAGCGCCTGCTCGACGCGGTGGCCCATCCCCGGGACCAGGTGCAGCTCCGCGCCCGGGACGGCCGCCGCGGTGAGCTCGGCGGCCAGCGGGGCCAGCCCCGGGTCCTCCGCGCCGTGCACGACGGTCACCGGGACCCGGATCGAGCCGAGCCGCGGGAGCCGGTCGTCCGCGCGCAGCAGCGCGCTGATGTGCCGCCAGAACCCGTTGGGCTCGTAGCCCCGGTCGATCTGCAGGGCGGCGTGCGCGCGCTCGGCGTCCTCGTCGAACGCGAACGCCGTCGCGTGCATGGCCCGCTGGGTGGCGACGAACTGCTCGACCGCGACGTCCCGGGGCAGCGGCCGCTGCGGCACCATCGCGGTGGCCGCGTACTGCGGCCCGCGCAGGTAGGCCGGGTCCAGGCCGGGGATGCCGGACAGCACCGCGAGGCTGCGCACCCGCGCGGGGTGGTCCAGGGCGAGGTACTGGCCCATGATCGCGCCCATGGAGTGCCCGGCGACGTGCGCCGACGCCAGCCCGAGCGTGTCGAGCACCCGCAGCACGTCCAGCGCCATGTCCTGCACGGCGTAGCCGCCGTCCACGTCCTCGGGGGCGCCGAACCGCTGGGACAGGCCGGTGTCGCGGTGGTCGAACCGGATGACCCGGAACCCCCGCTCGACCAGCAGGTCGCAGAACGGTTCGCGCCACTCGACCAGCTGGGTGCCGCCCCCGCCGACCAGCACCAGCGGCTCGCCGTCGTCGGGTCCGACGACCTCGAAGTGGATGCGGACGTCGTCCGTCGTGGTCAGCGGCATCAGCGTGCTCCCTGCGTCGCGTCGGGCCCGGGCAGGTCGTCCAGGGCGCTCCAGGTCCAGCGGCCGCCGACGGCGGTGGCCGCGACGGGCATCGTGCGCAGCACCGCGGCCGGTGCGGCGAGCGGGTCGGCGTCCAGCACCGCGAGGTCGGCGACGTCCCCGGCGCCCACGGTGAGCGGCCCGCGCACGGACGCGGCGAGGGCGACCGCGACGGGCAGGTGCTGCTCCGGGTGCCAGGCGGGGCGGTCGTCGTCGGACCGGTGCACCGCCGCCGCGACGGCGTGCCACGGGTCCAGCGGGGAGACCGGTGCGTCGGAGCCGAGCCGCAGCGGGACCCCCGCCCGGTGCAGCGACCCGTACGCGAAGGCCCGCCCGGTGCGGCCCGCCCAGTGCCGGTCGGTGACGTCCCGGTCGTCCAGCGCGTGCTGCGGCTGCACGCTCGCCACCAGGCCGAGCCGCGCGAACCGGGCGAGGTCGGCCTCGCGGACCAGCTGGGCGTGCTCGATCGTCCCGGGCAGGCCGAGGCGCTCGAAGGTGTCGAGCACGTCCGAGGCGGCGCGGTCGCCGATCGCGTGCACGGTGGCGCGGATGCCGTGCGCGGCCGCCCGGGTGAGCAGCCCGGCGAGCGCGTCCGGCGCGACGGCCTCCAGCCCGCAGGGGTGCGGGTGGTCGGGCGCGAGCCCGGGGTAGGGGTCCCAGCACCAGGCGGTCCGGGTGTTCAGCGACCCGTCGACCACGACCTTCAGGGGGCCCATCGTGACCAGCCCCGCCGGGTCGAGGGCGTCCCCGGACCGCAGGCCCCGGTCGATCACCTCGTCCAGCCGGTCGGGCCAGACGGACGCCTCGACGCGCAGCAGGTCCGCCCCGGCGGCGACGCGGCGCGGCCACTCGGTCGCGTTGTCGGCGTTCTCCAGGTCCACGACGCCGACGACACCCCGGCGGGCGGCGGCCAGCCCCGCGGCGCGGAAGGCGGCGTCCGACGGGCGGGTGCGGCGGCGCAGCGCGTCGAGGCCGTGGATCCACGGGCCCTCGCGCAGCACCCCGTCCGGGCCGCGGTCGACGTCGACCAGCGCGGCGGCCGCTGCGCTCAGCCAGCCGCAGTGCAGGTCCTGGCTGACCAGCACCACGGGCCGCCCTCCCGCGGCCGCGTCGATCGCCTCCCGCGTCGGGGCGTCCGGCCACAGGGCGTCGCGGAAGCCGTGCCCGACCAGGACCTCGCCGGGCCAGGACGGCAGCGCGGCCCGCACGAGGTCGAGCGTCCCGGCGGCCGTGGTGGCGGGCGTGAGGTCGAGCCGCTGCCCGAGCTCGACCCACTGGGTCAGGTGCGCGTGTGCGTCGTGCAGCCCGGGTGCGAGCCAGCGCCCCGCGAGGTCGACGGCGGGCACCCCCGGGACGTCCGGGTGGGTGCCGCCGGGCACGACGGCGGCCACCCGGCCGCCCGAGAGGAGCACGTCCCGGGTGCCGGTCGACGCGAGCAGGCGTGCGCGGCGCAGCAGCACCGGGGGAGCGGTGGCGCCGCGCGGGGTCGGGACGGTCCTCACGCGTCCGCCAGGACCAGGGGCTGCCCCATCACGGGGATCGAGCGCAGCAGCTCGCGGGTGTACGGGTCGGCCGGGTCGGCGAGCACCCGCTCGGCCGGGCCGTGCTCCACGACGCGCCCGGCGCGCATGACGCTGACGTCGTCGCTGACGTACCGGACCACCGCGAGGTTGTGCGAGATGAACAGCACGGTGAGCGCGAGGTCCGCCTGCAGGTCACGGATCAGGTTGAGCACGACCCCCTGCACGGAGACGTCGAGAGCCGAGGTGATCTCGTCCGCGACCAGCACCTCGGGCTCGGCGGCGAGCGCGCGGGCGATGGTGATCCGCTGGCGCTGGCCGCCGGAGAACGCCCCGGGCAGGTCGCCCGCGCGGCGCGGGTCGATCTGGACCCGGTCGAGCAGCGCGGTCACGCGCGCCTCCCGGTCGGCCCGCGAGGTCCGTCGCCCCGTGGCGAGCAGGCCCTCCGCGACCGACAGCCCGACGGGCAGCCGCGGGTCCAGGGCACTCATCGGGTCCTGGAACACCATCTGGACCCGCCGCCGGGTCCGCCGGGCGTACCGGGACGGTCCGGTGACGTCGACCCGACCGAGGAAGACCTGCCCGGCGGTCGGGCGGACGAGGCCGACGGCCGCGCGCGCCAGGGTGGACTTGCCGGAGCCGGACTCGCCGACCAGGCCGTGCGTCGTGCCGGGGCGCACGGTCAGGTCGACGGCGTCCACGGCGGTCTGGGCGCGGGCGCCGTGGCCGTAGCGCACGGTGACGCCGCGCAGCTCGAGCTCGCTCATGCGGGGACTCCCTTGCGGGTCGGGCGGCCAGGTCGGCCGGGTCGGGCGGGCGGACCCGTCCGGCCGGACCGGTCGGTCGCGCCCGGATCGAGGGCCGGCGCGGCGTCGTCGGGCGCCTCCGGCTCCACGACCGGCAGCGGCCGGGTGCGGTCGGTGGTCATGTCGGGCACGCAGGCGATGAGGCCGCGGGTGTACGGGTGCGTCGCGTCCTGCCAGCGCCGCGGGTCGAGCTCCTCGACGACCCGCCCCGAGCGCATCACCACGACCCGGTCGCAGAACCCGCTGACCAGGGCGATGTCGTGCGAGATCAGGAGGATCGCCGCGCCCGTCTCCCGCTGCGCCCCGCGCAGCGCGCCGAGCACCTGCCGCTGCACCGTGACGTCGAGGGCAGTGGTCGGCTCGTCGGCGACGATCAGCCGCGGCGTCACCATGAGGCCGGTCGCGATCATCACGCGCTGCCGCATGCCGCCGGACAGCTCGTGCGGCAGCTGGCGCAGCCGGCGCGCGGCCTCGGGCACGCGGACCCGCTCCAGCGCGGCGAGCGCCCGGGCCCGGGCCGCGGCGCGCAGGGTGCGGGCGTGCACCTCGGTCACCTCGGTGAGCTGGCGCCCGACGGTGAGCGACGGGTTCAGCGAGCTCAGCGGGTCCTGGAAGATCATCGTCTGCTCCAGCCCGAGGCGGGTGCGCTCGGCGGGCGACGGCGGCCGGGTCATGTCGATGCCCCGGAACACCAGCCGCTCGGCGCGCACCCGGGCGTCCGGCCCGAGCAGCCCGGCGACGGCCATCGCGGTGACGGACTTGCCGGACCCCGACTCGCCGACCAGGCCGACGACCTCGCGGGGCGCGACCCGCAGGTCCACGCCGTGCACCCGCTCCACCAGCGAGCCGTCCTCGGCGGCGAACGCGACGCGCAGGTCCCGCACGTCCACCACGGGGGCGTCGTCGGCCACGGCCGGCGCTACGCCGGTGCCCGCGCGCGGCGGTCGCCCGCCGGCCCGGCCGCGGCGGCGACCACCCTCGCTCAGCACCTCGCCGAGCAGGGCCAGCAGCACGCCGGTGAGCACGATCGCGAGCCCGGGGCCGACGGCGGCCATCGGGTCGACGTAGATGCGCCGGGCGCCCTCGTTCAGCAGCCGGCCCCAGTCGTAGGCGGGCGCCTGGACCCCGAGGCCGAGGAACGACAGCGCCGCGAACGACAGCAGCGACACCGAGGCGTGCGCGGCGGCGTTCACCAGCAGCGGCGGCAGCACGTTGGGCAGCAGGTGCACGCGGGCGGTGCGCAGCGGCGCGCTGCCGAGCATCCGTGCGGCGTGCACGTACTCCGTCCCGGCGACCGACGCCGCGAGGGTGCTGACCAGGCGGGCGAACACGGGCACGCCCGCGAACCCGACGGCCAGCATCGCGCCGGTGGCGGTGGTGCCCCAGATCACCGAGAAGAACAGGGCGAGCAGCAGCCACGGGAACGACAGCAGGATGTCGACCAGCGCGTTGACGGCGCGGCGCAGCGCCGCGGGCAGCACCGCCGCGACGATGCCGACGACCGCGCCGCCGACCACGGAGATCGCGGTGGCGCCGAGGGCCAGCAGCACCGACAGCCGGGTGGCGACCAGCACGCGGGCGAGCAGGTCGCGGCCCAGGTCGTCGGTGCCGAACGGGTGCGCGAGGCTCGCGCCCTGCTGCCGGGCGGCGAGGTCGCGGGTGTCCGCGGCGTCGCCGAGCAGGGCCGGGCCGAACGCGGTGACGAGCGCGAGCAGCAGGAGCCCGGCGGCGACGGCCGCGCCGCGGGGCGTCGCGAGGGTGCGCAGCAGCGCGGGACGGGGGCGGGTTCCGGGCACGTCAGGCCTCCGCGACGGTGGATCGGGGGTCGAGCACGGCGAGGGCGAGGTCCACGAGCAGGTTCGCGACCAGCACCAGCACGGCGTAGACGAGGACGACGCCCTGGATCAGCGGGTAGTCCTTGGCGCTGATCGAGGACACGATGGTCGAGCCGATGCCGGGGATGACGAACACCGTCTCGACCAGCACCGTGCCCGCGACCAGCCCGACCAGGACGACGCCGCCCGCGGTGAGCGCCGCGCCGACGATGTTCGGCAGCGCGTGCCGCAGGTACAGCGTCGCGGCGGGCAGCCGCTTGCTGCGGGCCGTGGTGAGGTACGGCTCGTCCAGCACGCGCAGCATCTCCACGTGCACGATCCGCGCCAGGTACGCGAGCGGCCCGGCGGCCAGGGCGACGACCGGCAGCACGGCGTGCGCGGGCGTGCCCCAGCCGGCGGGCGGCAGCGCGCCGAGGGTGACCCCGAACACCGAGACCAGCAGCACCGCGAGCAGGAAGCCCGGCACCGCCACCAGCACGCCGAGCACCCCGGACACGACCAGGTCGAGCCCGCGCCGCCGCCCGCCGCGGGCGGAGACCGCCGTGGCGACACCGACCGGGAACGCCCCGACCGCGGCGAGCAGGAACGACAGCCCGGCGAGGGTCAGCGTCGCGGGCAGCCGTTCGAGGAGGATCGTCGCGACCGGGCGCTGCGAGGTGACCGAGGTGCCGAGGTCGCCGGTGACCAGCCCGGTGACGTAGTGCCCCAGCTGCGCGCCGAGCGGGCGGTCCAGCCCGAGCTGCTGGCGCAGCGCCTCGACCGTCTCGGGCGAGACGGTCGGGCCGAGCGCGGCCCGCACGGGGTCGCCCGGCACGAGGTGCACGAGGAAGAACGCGGCGAGTAGCACGAGGACCAGCGAGACCAGCGCCCGGGCGAGGCGCGCGAGGACGAACGCCAGCCGGGGGTGCGCCGCCAGCCCGGCACGCCCGGCCGGTCCCGCGGGGGGACCGGCCGGGGTGGTCGCCTCGAGGGCGGGGGACGGGAGCGTCACGCGTCAGCCCAGCATCCGCACGGACGTCGGCATGATGCTGCCCGGCATCTCGACCGTCGCCCCGTTGAGGTACGTCGGCGACAGGGTGTCCGCGACCGGGAGCGTGTCGACCCGCTCGATGAGCTCGCGCTCCGCCTCGAGCCACAGCCCGCAGGCGGTGTCCGCGTCCGGGGCGACGAGCGCCTGCTCGGCGAGGGCGTCGTACTCCGGGTTGTCGACGGCCATGAAGTTGTAGCCGCCCTCCTCGCTGTGCGCGCCGAGGAAGAACAGGCTGAGCACGACGGGGCTGCCCGGGGCGAGCTGCACGAAGCCGGTGTCCCAGTCGTAGGTCTGGTACAGGTCGGCCGCCCACCCGGCGGAGTCCTCCGCGACGAGCTCGGTGGTGATGCCGAGCGCGTCCCACTCCGCCTGCACCTCCTCGGCCGCCGCCCCGTGCGAGGGCGTGCCGCCGTCGTAGATGAACCGGATGGTGAGATCCCGGGCGCCGTCGGCCCCGGCCGGGTAGCCCGCCTCGTCGAGCAGGTCGCCCGCGGCGTCCAGGTCGGTCTCCGGCAGCTCCCACAGCGGGCCGTCGGCCACGCAGGTCAGCGGCGTCTTGTTCACCAGGGACACGGACTCGAGGTACTGCCCGTCGGTGACGAGCTCGCCCACGGCCTCGCGGTCCAGCGCGAGGGCCAGCGCCCGACGCACCCGCTCGTCGGCGGTCGGCCGGTCCGGGCGCTCGTTGAACAGCATCTGCCCGATGGGGTTGAGCACGCCGACGGAGTCCAGCCCGGCCGCGTCCACCCGGGCGCGGTCGGCGCCGATCACCGACGCGGCGTTGAGCTCGCCCGACAGCAGGAGGTTGGCCGCGGTGGCCTCGTCGCGGATCACCCGGGCGACGATCTCGTCCGGCAGGCCCGCCGTCTCGCTGGTCACGCCGTCCGGGCCCCAGGTGTACCCGTCGCGCTTGGCGTACGTGTAGTCGGCGCCCGCGGTGGCGTCGGCGAGCTCGTACAGTGCGGTGCCGTTGGTCGCGTCGGTCAGGGTCTCCGGGTCGTCCAGCCCGGCCTGGCAGACCATCTCGACCGCCCCGGTGGACTGCAGCAGGAACGGGTTGGTCGCCGTCGTCGCGATGGTCAGCGTCCGCCCGTCGGCGGTGGCGGTCATGTCGGCGGTCACGTTGGAGCCGAACCAGAACGTCCCGTGCTCGGGGTCCGCGTGGTAGGCGATGTTCGCGGCGGCGGTCTCGGCGGTGAACTCCGTGCCGTCCGCGCAGGTGATGCCCTCCTTGAGCGTGTACGTGATCGAGGTGGGGGACTCCTCCCAGCTCTCGGCCAGCCACGGGATCGTCTCGCCGTCCTCGGTGGTGTACACCAGCGACTCGTAGCCGAACGGGACCAGGCCGCGCTGCACCAGCGAGACGCCGGTCAGCGGGGACAGGCTGCCCGGGTCGTCGTTCACCGCCAGGGTGAATGTGCCGCCGGACACCGGCGTGCCGCCGGTCGCGGCGCCGTCCTGACCGGCGCCGCCCGAGCCGCAGGCGGTCAGGGTCAGCGCGGCGACGGCCGCCAGCGCGGTGGCGGGGGCGAGGCCCCGGGGTCTGCGAGTCATGGTGTGGCCCTTCGTCTCAGGAGGGGAGCAGGGAGGTGCGGGGGCTGGTGGTGCCGGTCGGGGAGAGCCGGGCGAGCGGGCCGGCGGCCTTGACCGCGACCCGGACGGTGGGGCGGGTCGCGTAGGACACGGGCGTCTCCAGCACGTCGACGATCTCGACGGCGTGCGGGTCGGCACCGGCCTGGATCGCGCGCTCGACGGCCTGCCGGCTGGCCTCGGCGATGGCCGCGTCCCGGTCGGCGTGGTCGCAGAGCTGGTCGGCGCGGCCCCCGGCGAGGGCGATGGCCGCGCCCACGGCGTTGGCGACGTCGCCGCGCCCGGGGCGCAGCACCTCGCCCGCACCCGCGACGGCGTCCGGCACGAGGAACCCACCGCCGCCGACCACGACGAGCGGCAGGTCGGTGCGCCCGAGCGACATCCGCTCGACGGCGGCCTCGACCCGCTCGTGCGCCACGGCCAGCGCGGCGGCGAGGGCGTCGCGCGTGCCGCGGGGCAGCCCGGGCAGGTCGTGGCCGGGGACGGTGCCGGGGCGGACCGCCGCGGCGGCGTCGGTGAGCGTCGGCGTGCCGCCGCCGAACAGCAGCCCCTCGGTGCGGATGCGGTGGCCCACCGAGTCGGTGAGCGGCACCCGGCGGTCCAGGTCGACCACCGTGCCGCCGCCGAGCGCGACGCTCAGCACGTCGGGCATCCGGAAGTTGGTGCGCACCCCGCCGATCTCGCGCGGCAGGGTGGACTCGCGGGGGAACCGGTCGACCAGCACGCCGAGGTCGCTGGTGGTGCCGCCGACGTCCACCACGACGGCGGCGTCCGCGCCGGACAGCCGGGCGGCGCCGCGGATCGAGTTCGCCGGGCCGGAGCCGATGGTCAGCACCGGGTACCGGGCGGCGTACTCGACCGCCATCAGGGTGCCGTCGTTCTGGGCGAAGAACGTCGCGGCGTCCAGGCCCTCGTCGGCGACCGCGACCAGCAGCGCCCGGGTGACGTCCCCGGCGACGCGGTGCAGCGCGGCGTTCAGCACCGTCGCGTTCTCCCGCTCCAGCAGCCCGAGCTCGCCGACCTCGTGGCTGAGGGACACCGGCAGGTCCGCCCCGGCGTGCTCGGCGACCAGCGCCGCCACCTCGAGCTCCTGCTCCGGGAACGACGGGCTGAAGATGCCGCACACCGCGACGGCGTCGTACCCGCCGCCGGTGCGGTCGAGGCCGTCGAGGAACCGGCGGACGCCGTCCAGGTCCAGCGGCGACAGCGGGTAGCCGTCCACGAGGTGCCCGCCGCCCGCGAGCAGCGCCCCGGCCAGCACGGTGTCCCGCAGGTCGGACGGCCAGCCCACCAGGGACGGGAAGTCGGTGGACGCCGGGGCGCCGAGCCGCAGCACCGCGACCCGGCCCAGGTCCCGGCGGCGGACGATCGCGTTGGTGGCGTGCGTCGTGCCGAGCATGACCCGGGACACGGCGTCGCGGGCGGGCCCGAGGTCGCGCAGCACGGCGGCCAGCGCCGCACGCACCCCACCGGTCACGTCCTCGGTGGTCGCCTGCTTGGTCCAGGCCAGCACGGTGCCGTCGGCGTCGAGCACGACCGCGTCGGTGTTGGTCCCGCCGACGTCGATGCCGACGGACAGGTCCCGGCCGCTCACGCCCCCACCGCCGCGGTGCCGTCGAACGGCACGTAGTCGAGGTCGTACCCGAAGGCGCGGGGCCCCGCGAGCTCGATGCCGCGCGGGGTGCGCCACAGCGGGTCGCACGCCCAGGCCAGCACGCTGACCCGCTGGCCGAACCGCAGCATCTCGGTCGAGATCGCCTCGCCCGTCTCGGAGTCCACCACCGTGACGAGGTCGGGCACGCTGACCAGCACCTCGCCGTCCTCGACGACGACGAGGTTCTCGTTCTGGATCTCGACCCGCAGCAGCCGCCCGCGGTCGGGGCCGACGCCCTGCACGGTCACCGAGCCGCGGGTGAACCCGCCCTCGGTGACCCGGTCGATGTCGATGACCTTGCCCGCGACCAGCACGGCCGCGCCGAGCTCGTCGGCGACCTCGGCCACGGGGTCCGCGGCGCCCAGCAGCCGGCGCCCCACCTCGACGGCCCGGCTGACGGTGCCCTCGATGACGGCGCCCGGAGCGGTGCGGTGGTCCAGCAGGTAGTGCGCGCCGAGCGCGATGCCCCCGGCGGCCACGGTGAACGCGCGGGCGTGCCGCTCCAGCCAGGCGATGTCCCGGGTGCGCAGCACGGTGACGTTCCCGACGACGTCGGCCATCACCGCGAACTCGCTCGCCAGCCCGGCGACGTTCATCGCGATCATCGTGGCCTGCGGGAACGCGCGGCCCATGCCGTCGGCGTCCAGCACCTGCAGGCCGAGCTGGGCCGCCCAGCCGACGGGCGCGACGCCGTTGCTGCCGCCGATCTCCGCCGCCATCAGCGTCGTGACGCGCCGCCCGACGAGCTGCTCCACCTCGTGCACCAGCGTGCGGGCCTGCGCCGCGGCGCCGAGCATCTCGATGCCGACGGACGGGGCGCCCATCGCCGACAGGTTGATGACGACGTCGTCGGCGGTGAGGTCGGCGACCCGCACCAGCGGGACCGGGCCGTGCTCGGCGACGGCGGTGCCGACGGACAGCCGCACGGTGTGCACCGCCCCGCCGCCGCCGGTGCCGAACACCGCGGCGCCCGCCGCGAGCGGGGCGACGTCGTCGGGGCCGACGGCGGTCAGGGGCCGCAGGGGCGGCGGGGACGGCTCGGGTGGCGGGGGCGTGGTGGCTGCCGCGAGGGCGGTGCTGCGGGGCATGGACCGACCGTACGAACCGGCTCTGACGTGCGACAATGTGCCGTCAGACCACAGAACGGGGTGCGGTTGTGCCACCACCACAGGTGCGTGTCGAGCATGTTGCGCTGGACGAGGTCGTCGCCCAGGCGGACCGCTTCGGGGTCCGGGTGCTGACCGGCGACCCGGTCGGCGTGCCGGTGCTCGGGGTGCGCACGCTCCGGCTGGACGAGCTCGACCGCGCGGAGCCCGGGCACCTCGTCGTCGCCACCACGGGCACCGGCGCACCCGCGCGGGCCTACCAGATCGATATCGCCGTGCGCCGGGCCCTGGCCGGGTCGGTCGCGGCCCTCGTGCTGCCGGGCGTGGAGGCGCTGCCGGAGACGGCGCGCACCCTCGCGGCGGGCGGTGCGCTGCCGGTGCTCACGGCGCGCGCGGAGCCCGCCGAGCTCGCCGTGCTGGTCGACCGGCTGGTCGGCCGGGGTGCCGCCGGGTCGCTCGCCCGCGCCGAGCACGCCGTGGCCGCCGTCGCCGAGGCGCTGGCCGCCGACCCGTCGGACGCCCGGACCGCCGTGCTCGGCACCGCGGGCACCGCGCTCGGCGCGGTGCTGCGTCTCGACGAGGTGCCGGGCGTGCGGTGGACCGACCCGGACGCGGTCTGCATCGGCGAGGTCCCGCTCGGCCGCCTGGTCGCCGACCGGCAGGACCCCGCCGTCGCGCTCGCGCTGCCCGTCGTCGCGTCCATGCTGTCCCGGGCGCTCGCCCGCGAGACCCAGGACCGGTTCGGCCCCGTGCGCTCGCGCGCGGACCTCGTGGTCGAGCTGCTGCTCGCCGACACCGCGCGCATCGACGCGATCGGGGTCGACGCCGCGCGCGCGGGCCTGCCCGTCGCGCTGTCGCACACCGTCGCGTGGCTGGTCCCGCGCTACCGCCCTGACCCGCTGCGCCGCCCGCCCGCGGCGCTCGCCGCCACCATGGAGCTGCGCGCCCTGCAGCTCGTGGACGCGCGCGCCGAGACGTGGCACGTCGCGACGTTCCACGACGACCTCGTGGTGGTCGCCTCCGAGGAGACCGGGGCGCCCGACCACCAGCGGCGGCTGCGCGACGTCGCCGAGCGACTGGCGGAGCACGCCCGCGCCGTCGCGGGCGACGGGTGGACGGTCACCGTCGGCCTCGGCACCCCGCAGGGCGGCGCCGCCGGGCTGCGGCAGTCGGCCAGCGAGGCGCGGGTCGCCGCCGAGTCCGCCGTGGCCGCGGGCCGGTACGGCGCGGTCGAGGTCAGCGACGTGACCGGGCTGCGCCGGGTGCTGCTCGACTTCCACGCCTCGCCGCTCAGCCGCAGCCTGCTGGACGACCTGCTCGCGCCGCTGGACGCGCTCGGCGCGGAGCCCGCGGACACGGCCGTGCGCACCCTGCTGGCCTACCTCAGCACCCGCAACTCCCTCGCGCGCGCGGCCGCCCTGCTGACGCTGCACCCGAACGCGGTGAACTACCGGGTCCGGCGGATCGAGCGGACCCTCGCCCTCGACCTCGACGACCCGGACACCCGGTTCGCCCTGGAGCTCGCCTGCCGGCTCCGGCTCGTCGCCGGGGGCTGACTCCCGGGCGGCGCGCTCAGGGCAGCTGGGCGTCGATCAGGGCGTCCTCGGTGTCCTCGTCGCTGGTGCGCCGGCGGCGCGAGCGCTGCGCCGTCGGGACCGCGCCGGGCTCGCCGTCGGGCTGGTCGGCCTCCAGCAGCTCCCGCCGCGCCAGCCACCCGAACGCGCCGAGCGAGCCCACCGCGAACGTCCACCACTGGAACGCGTACGACAGGTGCGACCCCGGGTCGGTGGACGGCGCGGGCAGCGACCCCAGCCGCACGTCCGCCGCGGGCCGCTCCTCGACCACCGCGCCGTAGCCCCCGAACGACGCGACGTCGGTGCCGCCCGCGGCGAGCACCTGGTCCACGTGGATGGCCTGCACCTGGCCCGCGGGGGCCGAACGCTCGCTGGCCGGCTCGTCGGGCCGCAGGTGCACGGTGACGTCGACCTCGCCCGACGGGGGAGCGGGCAGGGAGACCTCGCCGCTGGCGTCGTCGTCCCACGCCACCCAGCCGCGGTCGACCACCAGCGCCGAGCCGTCCGCGAGCACCAGCGGGGTCAGCACGTGGAAGCCCGGCTCGCTGTTCACGGGGCGGTTGCGCAGCAGCACCGTCGCGTCGGCGTCGTAGGTCCCGGTGATGGTGGCCTGCCGCCACACGTCGCCCGGGTCCAGGTCGGCGCCCGCGCCCGGCAGCAGGTCCGCCAGCGGCACGGGGTCGGCGGAGTAGTTCTGCTCCACCAGCCGGATCGCCGCGTCGCGGGCGACATGCCGGTGCCACTGCCACCGGCCCAGGAAGACGCAGGCGGTGGAGACCACGACCGCGAGGACCACCAGGCCCACGGCGCGGCGCAGCGCCGGGTTGCCGCGCAGGGTCACCCGGGGGCGGGGCGCGTCGTCGGTCATCGCAGCCCGGGCAGCCCCGGCAGCCCGGTCCCCGGCAGCCCGGCCGGGCGCTCGCCGAGGTCGAGGCGCGGCAGGTCGGCGACCGGCACGGTCTCCTTCCAGAACGCCCGCGCCCGCAGGTACTCCTCCAGGTGCTCGCGGTGCTCGTCGCACGCCAGCCAGACCTTGCGCCGCACGGGGGTGTGCAGGCGCGGGTTGTTCCAGAGCACGCCCCAGGCCGCCTCGGCGCGGCAGCCGCGCGCGCTGCAGTCGAGGTCGCCGACGGCGTCGGGGGTGGGCGTCGTCATCGGGGTCCTCCGTCGGTGCGGTCGTCGCGCTCGCCGCGGTGGTCCCGGGCGTCGCCCGTCCCGGCGGGCCCGGCCGGCAGGGACGGCGGCAGCACCGCGACCGGCCCGACGGCCTGGCGCTCGCGCCCGGCGTTGGCGAACAGCACGGCGGTGTAGGGCAGGACCACGGCGCCGACGATGAGCGTCAGGCTCACCCACAGCGGCACGTGCGCCCACAGCAGCGCGGCCAGCAGGAAGCAGACCACCCGGATGCCCATCTGCACCAGGTAGCGCCGGGCCCGGCGGGCCTGGTCGGCGCCGAGGGGCTCGGGGGCGCTGGTGATGCTCTGCGCCGGGTCGGGGGTCCTCCTGCTCACACCTGATCGTAGGCGCGCCGTCCGACGGACGCCGCCCGCGCGGCGCGGTCGGGACCCGTGAGTCGCACCGCACCCGCGGCCCGGCGATTGTGCGAACCGGACAACCGTGGCCCGGCATCGTGTGCCGCGCCGGTGCATCGTCCGGCCGAGGGCGTCGGCTAGCGTCGACTTCCGTGTCCGAGACTTCCCAGCCCACCCGCCCGGAGCCGCGCAGCGTGCTCGTGACCGGCGCCAACCGCGGGATCGGTCGTGCCATCGCCGAGCGGTTCCTCGCCAACGGCGACAAGGTCGCCACGCTCGCCCGCAGCGGCGGCGCCCCCGACGGGGTGCTCACCGTGACCGGCGACGTGACCGACACCGCCGCCGTGGACGCCGCGTTCGCCGAGGTCGAGGCCGCGCACGGCCCCGTCGAGGTGCTCGTCGCGAACGCCGGCGTGACCCGCGACGGCCTGCTGATGCGGATGACCGACGAGGACTTCGAGCAGGTCGTCGACGTCAACCTCACCGGCGTCTTCCGCTGCGTGCGCCGCGCGTCCAAGGGCATGATCCGGCTGCGCCGCGGGCGCATCGTCATGATCGGCTCGGTCGTGGGCCTGTACGGCAACGCCGGGCAGGTCAACTACACGGCGACCAAGGCCGGCCTCGTCGGCATGGCCCGCTCGGTGACGCGCGAGCTCGGCGGGCGCGGCATCACCGCGAACGTCGTCGCCCCCGGCTTCGTGGAGACCTCCATGACGGCCGAGCTCACCCAGGACCGCCAGGACGCGTACCTGGCGTCGATCCCCGCGGGCCGGTTCGGTGCCGTGGACGAGATCGCCGCCGCCGTCGAGTTCCTCGCCTCGCCCGCCGCCGGGTACATCTCCGGCGCCGTGCTGCCGGTCGACGGCGGCCTCGGCATGGGCCACTGACCTCCCACCTCCCGCACCACCTCGCACAGATCGGATCGACCATGGGTCTCCTCGACGGCAAGAAGCTCCTCGTCACCGGCGTCCTCACCGACGGCTCCATCGCCTTCCACGTCGCGCGCCTCGCGCAGGAGGAGGGCGCCGAGGTCGTGCTGAGCTCGTTCGGGCGCCAGTTCCGCCTCACGCAGGCCATCGCCCGGCGGCTGCCGAAGGAGGCGCCGGTCGTGCAGCTCGACGTCACGGACGCCGAGGACCTGGCGGCCCTGCCGGAGCGCGTCCGCGAGCACGTGGACCACCTGGACGGGGTCGTGCACTCCATCGGCTTCGCGCCGCAGTCCGTCATGGGCGGCAACTTCCTCGCCGCCGAGTGGGCCGACGTCGCCACCGCGCTCGAGGTGTCCGCGTTCTCCCTGAAGTCGCTGGCCACCGCCACGCAGCCGCTGCTCACCGGCGGCGGCTCCATCGTCGGCCTGACCTTCGACGCGCGGTTCGCGTGGCCGGTCTACGACTGGATGGGCGTCGCCAAGGCCGCCTTCGAGTCGACCTCCCGCTACCTGGCCCGCGACCTCGGCCCGCAGGGCATCCGCGTCAACGTGGTGTCCGCCGGCCCGATCCGCACCACCGCCGCGAAGTCCATCCCGGGCTTCGAGTCGATGGAGGGCGGCTGGGACGGCCGCGCGCCCCTCGGCTGGGACGTGCACGACCCGGAGCCCACGGCCCGCGCGGTCGCGGCGCTGCTGTCCGACTGGTTCCCCAAGACGACGGGGGAGATGGTGCACGTCGACGGCGGCGTGCACGCGATGGGCCAGTAGTCGTGGGACGCTGGTGCGCGTGACCGACCGTTCCGCGCACCAGCTCGTCCTGCTCCGCCACGCGAAGGCGGAGCCCGCCGGGTCCCTCGACGACCAGATGCGCCCGCTCGCCCTCAAGGGCCGCTCGCAGGCCACCGGGGTCGGCGGGTCGCTGGCCGCGACCGGACTGGTGCCGGACGCCGTGCTGGTGTCGACGGCGCTGCGCACCCGCCAGACGTGGGACCTCGTGCGCGCCGGCCTCGGTGTGCCGCCCGAGGTGGCGACGCTCAGCGACGACGTCTACGCCGCCGGGGTGCGCAGCCTGCTCGGGCTGCTCCGGCAGACGGACGAGTCCGTCGGCACGCTGCTGGTCGTCGGCCACGAGCCGACCGTCTCGCAGACCGCCGCCGCGCTCGCCGGTCCGGGCTCGGACGAGGCCGCCGTCGCGCGCGTGCGCGTCGGGGTCCCGACGGCGACGTACTCGGTCCTCGAGGTCAGCGGCGCCTGGGCGGACCTGGAGCCGGACGCCGCGCGCCTGCTCACGGTGATCAGCCCGGACTGAGCCGTTCCCGGCGAGGTCGGTGGTCGCCGACGAGGTCGGTGGATCCGTTCCGCCGACCTCGACGTGTTCCCCCGACCTCGTGGGGTGGGGAAGCCCCCGCGTCAGTCCGCGAACGGGGGCAGGGTCAGCACCGCGTCCAGGCGGTCGTCCACCGCCGCGTCGGCCTGCGCGCGCACCACGGGCTTCGCGTTGAACGCGATGCCGTAGCCCGCCGCGGCGATCATGTCGAGGTCGTTCGCCCCGTCTCCGATGGCGACGGTGCGGTCCATCGGCACGCCCAGCTCGGCGGCCCACGCGCGCAGCTGCCGGGCCTTGACCGCCCGATCCACGACCTCGCCCGCGACCCGCCCGGTCAGCGCCCCGTGCTCGACCTCCAGCACGTTCGCGTGCGTGCGCGGGATGCCCAGGCGCGCCGCGAGCGGCTGCACGACCTCCGCGAACCCGCCGGAGACCACGCCGACGTGCCAGCCGCGCCGGTCGACCTCGGCCAGCAGCTCGACGGCGCCGGGGGTGACGACGACCTCCGCCAGCACGGCGTCCAGGACCGACACCGGCAGCCCGGCGAGGGTCGCGACGCGCGCCCGCAGGGACTCGGTGAAGTCGAGCTCGCCGCGCATGGCGCGCTCGGTGATGTCGGCGACCTCGTCCCGGCTGCCCGCGTGGGCGGCCAGCAGCTCGACGACCTCCTGGGTGATCAGGGTGGAGTCGACGTCCATCACGACGAGGCGGGGCGGCGTGGGCTGGCTCACGACGGCAGGCTACCGAGCGCGGCGGCGGTGCCGCGCCGGGTGTCCAGCCCCCGTGCGCCCGGACGCGGTCAGAGCGTGATCTCAGCGCCCTTCGGCACGACCGTGATGCCGGACTCGGTGACCGTGAACCCGCGCGCGAGGTCGTGCTCGCGGTCGATGCCGACCCGGGCGCGCTCGTGCACGACGACGTTCTTGTCGAGGATCGCGCGGTGCACCTGCGCGTACCGGTTCACGATGACGCCGTCCATGAGCACCGAGTCGGTGACCTGCGCCCACGAGTGCAGGTAGACCCCGGGGGACAGCACCGACCCGGACACGGTGGCGCCCGAGACGATGACGCCGGGCGACACGATGGAGTCCGCGGCGTGCCCGAGGCGGCCCGCCCCGGCGTGCACGAACTTCGCGGGCGGCAGCCCCGTGTAGCCGGTGTAGAGCGGCCACGCGTCGTTGTAGAGGTTGAACACCGGCTCGATGGAGATGAGGTCCTGGTTCGCGTCGTAGTACGAGTCCAGGGTCCCGACGTCGCGCCAGTAGTCGCGGTCCCGGTCCGTGGAGCCGGGGACGTCGTTGTTGATGAAGTCGTAGACGCCCGCGGTACCGCGCTCCACGAACGCGGGGACGAGGTCGCCGCCCATGTCGTGCCGGGACGTCGGGTTCTCGGCGTCCTCCGTGACGGCGCGGATCAGCGCGTCGGTGTTGACGACGTAGTTGCCCATCGACGCGAGGATCTCGCCGGGGGAGTCCGGCAGCCCGACGGGGTCGGCGGGCTTCTCCCGGAACGCGGTGATCCGCGTGGGGTCGGCCGGGTCGGTCTCGATCACGCCGAACTGGTCGGCCATCGCGATGGGCTGGCGGATGCCCGCGACCGTCATCTCGGCACCGGTGGCGATGTGCTGGTCCACCATCTGCGAGAAGTCCATGCGGTACACGTGGTCGGCGCCGACCACGACGACGATGTCGGGCCGCTCGTCGTCCAGGATGTTGAGGCACTGGTAGATCGCGTCGGCGCTACCGAGGTACCAGTGCTTGCCGACCCGCTGCTGCGCGGGCACGGGGGAGACGTAGTTGCCCAGCAGGGTCGACATGCGCCACGTCTTGGACACGTGCCGGTCGAGGCTGTGGGACTTGTACTGGGTCAGCACGATGATGTGCAGGTACCGCGAGTTCACCAGGTTCGACAGCGCGAAGTCGACGAGCCGGTAGATGCCCCCGAACGGGACCGCGGGCTTCGCGCGGGCGGCGGTGAGCGGCATGAGCCGCTTGCCCTCTCCACCTGCGAGGACGATTGCCAGGATGCGCGGCGCTGCCATGCCCCGACCCTAGGGCCACAGGACCGCCCACGGCGAGGCGAACGGGCAGTTCCGCGCTAGCGTGTCGCGCGTGAGAGTCGACCTGCTGACCCGCGAGTACCCGCCGCACGTCTACGGGGGTGCCGGCGTGCACGTGGCCGAGCTCGCCGCGGTGCTGCGGCGCAGCGTCGACGTGCGCGTCCACTGCTTCGACGGCGCACGCGACGAGCCCGGCGTGACGGGGTACGACGTGCCCGGTCCGCTGGCCGACGCGAACCCGGCCCTCGCGACCTTCGGGGTCGACCTGGCGATCGTCGACGGCGTGGGCCGCGCGGGCGGGGACGCGGGCGACGCGACCGACCTCGTGCACTCGCACACCTGGTACGCGAACCTCGCGGGCCACCTGGCGTCGCTGCTGCACGGCGTCCCGCACGTGGTGTCCGCGCACAGCCTGGAGCCGCTGCGCCCGTGGAAGGCCGAGCAGCTCGGCGGCGGCTACGCGCTGTCGTCCTGGGCCGAGCGCACGGCGTTCGAGTCCGCCGCCGCGGTGATCGCCGTGAGCGCGGGCATGCGGGCCGACATCCTGCGCTGCTACCCGGCGATCGACCCGGGTCGCGTCCACGTGGTGCACAACGGCATCGACCTCGCGGGCTGGCGCCGTCCCGGCACCGAGGACGAGTGGGACGCCGCGCGCGACGTGGCCCGCGCCAACGGCATCGACCCGGACCGCCCCGCGGTGGTGTTCGTCGGGCGGATCACGCGGCAGAAGGGGCTGCCGTACCTGCTGCGCGCCGCCGAGCAGCTGCCGCCCGAGGTGCAGCTCGTGCTGTGCGCCGGTGCGCCCGACACCCCGGAGATCCTCGCCGAGGTCACCGGGCTGGTCGAGCAGCTGCGCGCCCGCCGCGACGGGGTCGTCTGGATCGAGCGGATGCTGCCGCGCGACGAGCTCGTCGCGGTGCTCGCGACCGGGACGGTGTTCGCCTGCCCGTCGGTGTACGAGCCGCTGGGCATCGTCAACCTCGAGGCCATGGCCGTGGGCCTGCCCGTCGTCGGCACGGCGACCGGCGGCATCCCGGAGGTCGTGGACGCCGGGCGCACCGGCTGGCTCGTGCCGATCGACCAGGTGCAGGACGGCACGGGGACGCCGGTGGACCCCGACGCGTTCGTCGCCGACCTCGGCGCGACGCTCACCGAGGCCGTGTCCGACGTCGAGCGCGCGCGGGCCTGGGGCGTCGCGGCCCGGCAGCGGGTCGAGGACCACTTCTCCTGGGACGCGGTCGCCGAGCGGACGCTGGAGGTCTACCGCTCCGTGCTGCGCTGACGCGCGGCGTCCGTCCTGCCCGGCCCCGGGCGGCTCAGCCCCGGGCGGGGTCCGGGGCGTCGTGCGCCGGGTGCGTCGCCACCGCCAGGGCGCGCCGCGCGGCCCGGTCCACGTCCCGCAGCGCCGTGGTGCGCTGGTCGGCCTGCCACAGGTTGACCGCGGCACCGTCGTCCGCGGTCGCGATGTCGACGATGGCCCGCAGCCGCAGCGCCGACCCGATGACCCGCACCCGACGCGGGTCCAGGCCGGGCGGGAGCACCCCGCGCGCGTCCGGGGTGTCGCGCAGCGCGGCGATCCGCTCGGCGGCGTCCGGGCGCCACCGCGCGACGTCCAGGGTGGTCAGCGCCTCGGTCGCGCGGGTGAGCGCGACGGTGAGCTCCCGGTCCGCCTCGGCGAGCGTGCCGACGTGCCCGACGAGCGTCGTGCGCCACGCGGGGACCGCGTGCACCCGCCAGGTGACCTGGTGGCCCTGCTCGTAGACGCTGCCGAACACCTCGACGCGCGGCACGGCCGCGAAGTCGCCGTCGGGGGTGCTGACCAGCACCGCCTCGCCGGACTCCTGGGCCGGACCCGCCACCGCGGCGGGGGCGCCGGCCGGGTCGCCAGGTGCGGGCAGCACGGCGGCGACGACGCGCGGGCCGCTCGCCCACGCCGCGACGAGGTCGGCCAGCGTCGCCGTGCCCGCCCCGGCTCCCGGCAGCGGGGCGTCCTCCGACGCGCCTAGCCCCGGCACCCTCGCGCCGACCACCTCGACGCGGTGCGGCTCGTCGTCGCCCTGCACGGCGTCCAGGGTGCGCTGCACCGGTCCCGATCCGGCGCCCGGCTCGGCGAGCCAGAGCGCCAGCAGCACGGAACGGGGCAGGGCGAGGGGAGTGCGGTCCACGGCACCCAACGTACGTCCACCGGCGGACGTCGGGCGCCGCGCCCGCTTCGTGCCGCCCGTGGCCGTCCGGGCGGATAGGGTCGGTGACCATGACCGACGTGCTCGACCTGCAGGACGTGACCATCCGCCGCGGCACCACGACGATCCTCGACGGGCTGTCCTGGCGGGTCCGCGAGGGCGAGCGCTGGGTGGTCCTCGGACGCAACGGCGCCGGCAAGACAACGGTGCTCCAGGTGGCCTCCGGCCGGATGCACCCCACCTCCGGGACGGCCGACCTGCTGGGCTCGCGCCTCGGCCGGGTCGACGTCTTCGAGCTGCGGCCCCGCATCGGCCTGGCGAGCGCCGCGCTCGCGGACCGGATCCCCGGCGGTGAGCTCGTGCGCGACGTGGTGCTGACCGCCGCCTACGGCGTGACCGGCCGGTGGCGCGAGGCGTACGAGCAGGTCGACGAGTCGCGTGCGGCGGACCTCATGGCGGCGTTCGGCGTCGCCGGGTTCGCCGACCGGTACTTCGGCACGCTGAGCGAGGGCGAGCGCAAGCGCGTGCAGATCGCGCGGGCGCTGATGAGCGACCCCGAGCTGCTGCTGCTGGACGAGCCCGCCGCGGGCCTCGACCTCGGCGGGCGCGAGGAGCTCGTGGCGGCGCTGGCCGAGCTCGCGGGAGACCGGAAGTCCCCGGCGCTGGTGCTCGTGACGCACCACGTCGAGGAGATCCCGCCGGGCTTCACGCACCTGCTGCTGCTCGCGGGCGGGAAGGTGCACGCCGCCGGTCCGGTCGCGGAGGTGCTCACGGGCGAGAACCTCACGGCCGCGTTCGGCACCCCGCTGCAGGTGGAGCGCGTGGGCGACCGGTGGACGGCGCGCGCCGCGGACTGACCCGCTCCGCGCGGGCCGCCGGGGTCGCCGGGACGGTGCCCGGTTCGTCCGCTCGTCCGGCGGACCTCACCGGTTCCTCACAGGTCGGCAAAGGGATCGTCTAGGATCGTGGTGAGCGGCCGCGCCCCGGGGACGACCCCGGACCGGCGCGGCGACGACGACGGCGCCGGACGGCGCCCTGGTGAAGGGGGTCCCGATGGGCTGGCTCTGGTGGCTCGGGGGTGCGCTGCTGCTCGGCGTCGTCGAGATCTTCGCGCTCGACCTCATCTTCCTCATGCTGGCGGGCGGTGCCCTGGTGGGCGCCCTCGCGAACGCGCTCGGCGCGCCGCTGGCGGTGCAGATCGTGGCCGCGGCCGTGGCGTCGCTGCTGATGCTGTTCGCGCTGCGCCCGTTCCTGCTCCGGCGGCTGCGCCTGCGCACGTCGCTGGTGGAGACCAACACCGCCGCGCTCGTCGGCCGGTCGGCCGTCGTGGTGGCGCCCACGGACCTGGAGGGCGGCCGGGTCAAGCTCGCGGGCGAGGTCTGGTCGGCCCGGGCAGTGGGCGGGGCCGCGTTCGCGGCGGGCACCGAGGTGCGCGTGGCGCGCATCGACGGTGCGACCGCCGTGGTCGAGCCCGTCGGACCCGCTGGTGCCACGGGCCCCTCGGGGGCCGCCACCGACACGGCACCCGGCGGCCCGGCGGCAGCGCCGGGAGCACCGGGGGCACCGGCCGGGGCCTGACCGGGCGCCGGGAGGTGCCGGGTCCGCGAGGCCCGGCACGCACGGCGACGGCCGACCGGCCGCCGCCACGACGCGGTCCGTCCCGGGCCGCCGCAGGGAGGAGACGGACGTGGACGACCCCAACGTCGGCGCGATCGTGGGCTGGGTGTTCCTCGCAGTCCTCGCGATCTTCGTCGTGGTCACGCTGGCCCGGGCGGTGCGGGTCGTGCCGCAGACGGTCGCGCTGATCGTCGAGCGGCTGGGCCGCTACCACCGCACGATGGACGCGGGACTGCACCTGATCATCCCGTTCATCGACCGGGTCCGGGCCGGGGTCGACCTGCGCGAGCAGGTGGTGTCGTTCCCGCCGCAGCCCGTGATCACCTCGGACAACCTGGTCGTGAGCATCGACACGGTCATCTACTTCCAGGTCACCGAGCCGAAGTCCGCGGTCTACGAGATCGCCAACTACATCACCGGTATCGAGCAGCTCACCGTCACCACGCTCCGGAACGTCATCGGCTCGATGGACCTCGAGCAGACGCTGACCAGCCGGGACCAGATCAACGGCCAGCTGCGCGGTGTCCTCGACGAGGCCACCGGCAAGTGGGGCATCCGCGTGAACCGCGTCGAGCTGAAGAGCATCGACCCGCCCGCCTCCGTGCAGGGCGCGATGGAGCAGCAGATGCGCGCCGAGCGGGACCGTCGTGCGGCGATCCTCACGGCCGAGGGCGTGAAGCAGTCCCAGATCCTCACCGCCGAGGGTGAGAAGCAGGCCGCGATCCTGCGGGCCGAGGGCGCGGCGCAGTCCGCGATCCTCACCGCCGAGGGCGAGTCCCGCGCGATCCTCCAGGTGTTCGACGCCGTCCACCGCGGCGACGCCGACCCGAAGCTGCTGGCCTACCAGTACCTGCAGGCCCTGCCGAAGCTCGCCGCGACCCCGGCGAACAAGGTCTGGATCGTGCCGTCCGAGCTCACCGGCATGCTGGGCCAGTTCACGCAGGGCTTCGGCGCGGCGTTCGGCGGCGCCGCGGGCGGCGGGGCCGAGGCGCCCGCGCCGTCCCGCCCGGCCGGGGCGTCCCCGCTCAGCCCGGACGACCTGCCGCCGGTGGCGCTGACCGACCCGAAGGAGGCGCTGGCGGAGGCGCGGCGCGAGTCGCAGGCCGCCACGGCGGACGCGACGAGCGCGGGCACGTACAGCGGTCGCCCGTTCGACC
>NZ_RFFI01000109.1 GCF_003696205.1 Cellulomonas triticagri | reverse complement strand
CGCAGCCGGGCCTCGGCGGCGTCGGCGTCAGCGGGGGCGGGCTCGTCGGCGGGGACCTGCGGGGGCGCGGCGACCAGGGCGACCGGCGCGACGGCGCAGCCGCGCCCCACGCCGATGCCGGTCAGGACGCCCGTCGCACCGGCCCCGTCGGCGGTGCGGGCGGCGGTCATGCCTGGGCCACCGCGTCGAGGTCGCTCTCCAGCAGGGCGGCGAGCTCGTCGAGCAGGGTCTCGGCGTCGGCCGACTCCGAGGTGAGCTCGACCTCCTCGCCGTGCTCCAGCTTCATGCCCATGAGCATGAGGATGCTCGACGCGTCCACGGCGGGCTGGCCGACGCGGGCGATCTGCACCGGGTGGCCGCCCGCGGCGACGGCCCCGGTCACCAGGGAGGCGGGGCGGGCGTGCAGACCGGAGGCGGTCGCGACTCGTGCTCGGCGTCGAAGCATCGGTGGTTCCCTTCGTCGTCGGCCGCCCGGCGTCGGACGGCCGTCCAGGGCAACAAAAAAGACCTGAGGCCCCGACGCACGCCGGTTCCTCAGGTCTTGCCTGATCCTGCTCAGTGACAACCCTGGTGGCCCAGTTGTACGCGCGCCGCTCGCGCCGCGTCAAACGGGCCGGGCGGCGCAGCGGGTGAAGTCCTGACCCGCGTGGTTGTCAGCCACAGGCCCGGGTGTTAGCGTCCTCGCGGCTTGTCACTGCGCACGCAGGCAACACCACCGCCGAGGCCAAAGAGGGCCCCGGTAGAGCAGGTCTGCAACGGGGTGAGAAGCGTGAAGGTGCGGCGCATCCTCAACAACAACGTCGTGGCCGCGGTGGACGCCGCCGGCCGGGACGTGATCGTGGTCGGCAAGGCCATCGGCTTCCAGGGCAAGCCTGGCGACACGATCGACGAGAAGCGCGTGGAGTCGGTCTTCCGGGTCCGCGACGACGCCGTCGGCAACCACCTCGCGTCGATCGTGGGCACGATCCCGCCGGAGATCCTCCAGGTCACCGCGGACATCGTCACGGTCGCGCGCCGTTCGCTGGGCCGCGAGTTCGGGGACGGCATCTTCGCGTCCCTGGCCGACCACCTCGTGTACGCCGTGCAGCGGGTGCGGGAGGGGATCTCCCTCGCCAACCCGCTGGCGGTCGAGGTGCGGACCATCCACCGCGAGGAGTACCTCTTCGCGCGGTCCGCCGTGATGATCCTCAACAAGCAGCTCGGGGTGACCTTCACCGACGACGAGGCCGTGAACATCGCGTTGCACTTCGTGAACGCGACGGTCGGCGGCTCGTCCGAGAAGACGGCCCGCCTCATGGCGTTCCTGCACGACGTGCTCGGCGTCGTGCGGGACGAGCTGGGCATCGCGGACGACGACGACCGGCACGCCTACCTCCGCTTCGCGACCCACCTGCGCTTCCTCGCGCAGCGCGTGGTCGACGGCGAGGTCGAGGACGGCGGCGACCCGAAGCTGCACGCGTTCCTCGTGGAGCAGCAGCCCCGGGCGTTCGCCGTGGTGGACCAGGTCGCGGCCGTCGTCGCGGAGCGGCACGGACACGTCATGACCCTGCAGGAGCGGACCTACCTCGGTCTGCACCTGTCGAACCTGCTCTGAACCCCTCCCACTCCCGTGCCCGCCAGGGGCGCGGGGTCCCTCAGGAGCATCCTGTGACGTACGAGAAGGACGCCGCCGCGATCGTCGCGGCCGTCGGCGGCGAGGAGAACATCACCTCGCTCTACCACTGCGTGACCCGGCTGCGGTTCGCCCTGGTCGACCGGTCCCGCGTGGACGAGGCGGCCGTGCGGGCCGTCGGCGCCGTGCAGGCGATCAACGACAGCGGCGCGCAGTTCCAGGTGATCATCGGCAACGACGTGCCGAAGGTGTTCGCGGCGGTCAAGGCCACGCACCCGGGCCTGGTCGCCAAGGTCAACGACCCCAACGCCGACGACGCGCCCGCGGACACCGCCGCCGCGTCGGGCGGCTCGATCCGGGACCGGTTCTTCGGGTTCCTGTCGAAGACGTTCCCGCCGCTGCTGCCCGCCATCGCCGGTGCCGGTCTCATCAAGGGTCTGCTCGCGCTGGCCGTGTGGCTGGGCTGGATGTCGACCGAGACGCAGACCTACCAGCTGCTGTTCGCGCTCGGCGACGCGTTCTTCTTCTTCCTGCCCGTGATGATCGCGATCTCCGCGGCCCGCACGTTCCAGACCAACGTGTTCGTCGCGGCGGCGCTGTCCTCCGCGCTGGTGTACCCGAACCTGGCGGCGCTGCTCGCCGCGGGCGAGCCCGTGACGTTCCTCGGGCTCCCGGTCACGGCGACCACCTACTCGTACACGGTGATCCCGTCGCTGCTGGCGGTGTGGGCGCTGTCCTGGGTCGAGCGGCTGCTCAAGCGGTGGCTGCCCGCCGCACTGCACCTCAGCGTCGTCCCGCTGGTCAGCATGGTCGTGGTCGGACCGATCACCCTCGTGGCGCTCGGCCCGCTCGGCGCCATCATCGGCGACCAGATCTCCGGCGGCCTGAACTGGCTGCTCACCCACGGCGGCGTCTTCTCCGGCATCCTGCTGGGCGGCCTGATGTCCCTGATCATCATGACCGGCATGCACGCGGCCCTGGTGCCGTTCATCCTCGGCAACCTCGCGACGCTCGGCAGCGACCCGTTCCTGCCCCTGACCTACGTCCAGGTGTTCTCCGTCGCCGGCGCGCTGTTCGCCGTCGCGATCCGCGCGCGCTCCAAGCAGGTCCGCGCGACCTCGCTGTCCACCGGCTTCACTGCCCTGATGGGCGTCACCGAGCCGGGTCTGTTCGGCCTGCTGCTGCCGATGCGCCGGGTGTTCCTCGGCAGCATGATCGGCGGCGCCGCCGGTGGCGCCATCGCGCTGGGCTTCGGCGCGCAGGCGTACGCGCTCGTCGGCAACTCCGGTCTGCCGGGTCTGCCCGGCCTGGCCGGTCCCGCGTTCGGCTGGACCGTTGCCTCGCTGGCCGTGGCGTTCGTCGGCTCGCTGGTCGCCGTGCTGCTGCTCGGCTTCGACGAGTCCCCGCTGACCCGGACCGCCGCTGCCGCCACCCCCGCGGCCACCCCCGTCGCCGCGCCGGTGGACGAGCACGCCGCCGTCACCGCCGAGGGCTCCGGCCCCCGCGTCGCCTCCCCGGTCGCCGGGACCGTCGTCCCGCTGGCCGACGTCGCCGACCCCGCGTTCGCGCGCGGCACGATGGGCAAGGGCGTCGCCGTGCTCCCGTCCGACGGCGAGATCGTCTCCCCGGTGTCCGGCACCGTCGTCACGGTGTTCGGCACGAAGCACGTCGTCGGCCTGCGGTCGGACGACGGCGTCGAGGTGCTGGTGCACGTCGGCATCGACACCGTGAACCTCGGCGGCACGGGCTTCACGGCGCACGTCGCGGACGGCGACCGGGTCACCGTCGGGCAGCGCCTGCTGACCGTCGACCTGCCCGCCGTCGCGGCCACCCACGACACGACGACCGTCGTCGTCATCACCAACTCGACCGCGTTCGCGGGCGTCGAGCCGGTCGCCACGGGCACCGTGGCCGCCGCCGCCGCGCTGCTGGCCGTCGAGACGCTCGAGCACGCCCTGGAGGCCACCCGATGACCCACTTCCCCGACGACTTCCTCTGGGGCGTCGCGTTCGCCGCCAACCAGGTCGAGGGCGGCTTCGAGGCGGGCGGCAAGGGCTGGTCCACCGCCGACGTCGTGCCGTTCCGCTCCCCGGAGGCGCGCAACTACACCGCGCTCGAGGCCCTGATGCGGGCCTCGGACGAGGAGATCGCCACGGCCCGCACGGTGAGGGACGGCACGGGCTACCCGAAGCGGTACGGCGTCGACTTCTACGGCCGGTACCGCGAGGACGTAGAGCTGTTCGCCGAGCTCGGGATCAAGGCCCTGCGCCTGTCGATCGCGTGGACCCGGATCTTCCCGAACGGGGACGAGGCGGAGCCCAACCAGGCCGGTCTCGACTTCTACAGCGACCTGTTCACGTTGCTGCGCGAGAAGGGCATCGAGCCGATCGTGACCCTGTCGCACTACGAGATGCCGCTGGCGCTCGTGGCCGACGGGCGCGGCGGCTGGTCCGAGCGCGGCGTCATCGACCTGTACACCCGGTACGTCGAGGCCGTCGTGCGCGAGCTGCACCCGCTCGTGACCTACTGGCTGACGTTCAACGAGATCAACACGACGCTGCTGGAGCCGTACACCGGCGGCGGCGTGGTGACCCGCGAGGGCGAGGACACCGAGGCGAAGTCCTGGCAGGCGCTGCACCACCAGTACGTCGCCAGCGCCCGGGCCGTGCGGATCATCAAGGACATCGACCCGTCCGCGCAGGTCGGCTGCATGCTCGCCCGCATGCTGCACTACCCGGCCACCAGCGCCCCGGACGACGTCCTGGAGGCCCTGGAGGCCAACGACCTCAACCTCATGCACACCGACGTCCAGGTGCGCGGCGCGTACCCGACGTTCGTGCCGCGCCTGCTGGCGACGAAGGGCATCGAGGTCGTCGTGGAGGACGGCGACGCCGCGGAGCTCGCGGCGGGCACGGTCGACTTCCTGTCGTTCAGCTACTACATGTCGCTGGTGTCGGCGGCCGACCCGTCCCAGTACGGGATCACCGGCGGCAACATCTTCTCCAGCATCCGCAACCCCCACCTGGAGGTCACCGACTGGGGCGTGCACCACGACCCCGTCGGCCTGCGGATCGCGCTGCGCGACATGTGGGACCGGTACCAGGTGCCGCTGTTCGTCGTGGAGAACGGCCTCGGCGCCAAGGACGAGGTCGCGCCGGACGGCTCGATCGACGACCCGTACCGGATCCACTACCTGAAGACGCACGTGCAGCAGATCGGCGAGGCCATCGCCGACGGCGTGCCGGTGCTCGGCTACACCGCGTGGGGCGGCCTGGACATCCTCGCGGCGTCCACGTCGCAGATGTCCAAGCGGTACGGCCTCATCTACGTCGACCAGGACGACCACGGCAACGGGACGCTGGCCCGGACGCGCAAGTCGTCCTTCGGCTGGTACCAGCGCGTGATCGCCACGAACGGCGCGTCGCTGGCCGACTGAGCCCGGCCGGAGACGACCGATGACGACCCGGTCTCGGCGGGCCCCCTGCACCCGCCGAGGCCGGGTCCCGGCGTGCCCGGGGGCTCAGCCCACGAAGATGCAGAACGGGTGCCCGTCCGGGTCCGCGAAGACGTACAGCGGCTCGTCCGGGTCCTCGCGCCGGTCGAGCAGCACGCGGGCGCCCAGCGCCTCCGCCCGCGCCCGCTGCGCGTCCAGGGTCGCGGTGTCCGGCACCGTCATGTCCAGGTGCAGCTGCTGCGGCACGGCGGGGTCGGGCCAGGTCGGCGGCGTGATCTCCGGCACCTTCTGGAACGCCAGCGGCCACAGCCCCTCGCCGTGCAGCACGAGCCAGTCCGCGCCGCGGGCGTCGGGCTCGCCGGGTGCGGGCGGCTCGTCCCCGGAGCGGTAGGCCAGGCCCAGCAGCGCCCGGTAGAACTCCGCGAGCCGCCGCGGATCGGTCGTGTCCAGCACGGTCTGCACCACCCGGGGGTGGGTCGTCGTCGGGTCGGTCTGCGCCATGACGGGTCGCCTCCTCGCCTCGCGGGTGCGACCGCCGGGCGGTGGTGCGCACCCGCCCATGATCGACCCGCTCGTCCCCGCGCGCCCGGGCGTACCCCGCCCGCTGCGTCCACAGCCGGGACGGTCCCGCGACGGGCGCCCCCGTCGCGGCGGTAGAGTGCGTGAGCGCACGACGTCCCCGCCCGGTCTCGCCCCACGGCGAGCGGGCAGACCTCTCAGAGGGAGCACCCCCAGGTGACCACCCCCCGCCCCGCTGCGGTCATCGTCCTCGCCGCAGGTGAGGGCACCCGGATGCGATCGGCCACACCCAAGGTCCTGCACACCCTCGCGGGCCGCTCGATGCTCGGCCACGCGCTGGCCGCCGCGCAGGCGCTGGACCCGCGCCGCACGGCCGTCGTGGTGCGCCACGAGCGCGACCTCGTCGCGGCGCACGCCCGCGAGCTGCTGCCGCAGGTGCTGGTCGCCGACCAGGACGACGTCCCCGGCACCGGCCGCGCCGTGCAGTGCGCGCTCGGTGTGCTGGACGCCGCCGCGCAGGCCGACGCGGCCTCGGCCGGCGACGGCCCGGGCGAGCCCGGCGCCGCCGCGCACGTGCTCGTGGAGGGCCCGGTCGTGGTCCTCGCGGGCGACATCCCGCTGCTGGACGGCGAGACGCTGGGCGAGCTGCTCGCCGCGCACGCCGCCGACGGCAACGCGGTCACGGTGCTCACCACCGAGGTCGCCGAGCCCACCGGGTACGGCCGCATCCTGCGCGCCGCGCCGGACGCCCCCGACGCCGGCGACGTGCTCGGCATCGTGGAGGAGAAGGACGCGACCGACGCCCAGCGCGCCATCGCGGAGATCAACTCCTCGGTCTACGTCTTCGACGCCGCCGTGCTGCGCGGCGCCTTCGGCCGGCTCGGGCGCGACAACGCGCAGGGCGAGGTCTACCTGACGGACGTGCTCGCCATCGCCCGCGGCGACGGCGGCCGGGTGCGGGCGCTGCGCACCGACGACCCCGTGCTGGTCGAGGGCGTCAACGACCGCGCCCAGCTCGCGGTGCTGCGCGCCGAGCTCAACCGCCGCGTGCTGGACGGCTGGATGCGCTCCGGCGTGACGGTCGTCGACCCGGCGACCACGTGGGTCGACGTCGACGTGGACCTCGCGCAGGACGTGACGCTGCTGCCCGGCACCCAGCTGCTCGGTGCGACCTCGGTCGCGACCGGCGCCACGGTCGGCCCGGACACCACGCTCGAGGACGTCGAGGTGCACGAGGGCGCGACCGTCGTGCGGACGCACGGGTCGCTGGCCGTCATCGGCGCGGGCGCCACCGTCGGGCCGTTCGCCTACCTGCGTCCCGGCACTGTCCTGGGCGAGCGCGGCAAGATCGGCACCTTCGTGGAGACCAAGAACGCCGAGATCGGCGCCGGGTCCAAGGTGCCGCACCTGTCCTACGTCGGCGACGCGACCATCGGCGTCGAGACGAACATCGGTGCGGCCAGCGTCTTCGTCAACTACGACGGCGTGCGCAAGCACCGCACCACGATCGGCTCGTACGCCCGCACCGGCTCGGACAACATGTTCGTCGCCCCGGTGTCCGTCGGCGACGGCGCCTACACCGGCGCCGGCTCCGTGATCCGGCACGACGTGCCCTCGGGCGCGCTGGCGGTCAGCGCCGGCGCCCAGCGCAACATCGAGGGCTGGGTCGCCCGCTCCCGCCCCGGCACGCCCGCCGCGGAGGCCGCCGCCCGCGCCCGCACCGACCACGACGGCCTGTCCCCGCAGGCCCGCGCCGAGCGCGAGCGCGCCGGCCGGCCCGCCGAGGACGGCGCCGCGGTCTGGACCACCCCGCCCCCGACTCTGCCGGACCACCCGGCCGAGCTGCCCGACGCCCAGCCCAGCACGGAGGACACCGCACGATGACCGGGATCGTCTCGCAGGACGGTGAGAAGCGACTCGTCCTGGTCTCGGGTCGCGCGCACCCCGAGCTCGCCGCCGCCGTGGCCAAGAGCCTCGACATCGACCTGCTGCCCACCACGGCGTACGACTTCGCGAACGGCGAGATCTACGTGCGGTTCGCCGAGTCGGTGCGCGGCGCGGACGTCTTCGTCCTGCAGAGCCACGCGGCCCCCATCAACCAGTGGGTCATGGAGCAGCTGCTCATGGTCGACGCGCTCAAGCGCGCCTCGGCCAAGACCATCACGGTGATCGCGCCGTTCTACGGGTACGCCCGGCAGGACAAGAAGCACCGCGGCCGCGAGCCGATCTCGGCCCGCCTCATGGCGGACCTGTTCCGCACCGCGGGCGCCGACCGCCTCATGAGCGTCGACCTGCACGCCGCGCAGATCCAGGGCTTCTTCGACGGCCCGGTCGACCACCTGTGGGCCATGCCGATCCTCACGGAGTACGTGCGGACCCGCGTCGACGTGCAGAACGTCACCGTCGTGTCCCCGGACGCCGGTCGCATCCGCGTGGCCGAGCTCTGGGCGCAGAAGCTCGGCGGCGGCCCGCTGGCCTTCGTGCACAAGTCGCGCGACATCCGCCAGCCCAACAAGACCGTCGCGAACCGCGTCGTCGGCGACGTCGAGGGCCGCACCTGCGTGCTCGTCGACGACCTCATCGACACCGCCGGGACCATCGCCGGGGCCGTGCGCGTCCTGGTCGAGGCCGGGGCGAAGGACGTCATCGTCGCGGCGACCCACGGCGTGCTGTCCGACCCGGCGACCGACCGGCTGCAGCAGTGCGGGGCCCGCGAGGTCATCGTCACCGACACCCTGCCGATCCCGGAGGAGCACCGGTTCGAGAAGCTGACGGTGCTGTCCATCGCGCCGCTGCTGGGCCGCGCGATCCGCGAGGTCTTCGACGACGGGTCGGTCACGAGCCTGTTCGACGGCCAGTCCTGACCTGACGCCGACCGCGAGGCCCGCCGCTCCGATCCCGGGGCGGCGGGCCTCGCGTCGTGCGGGGACGGTCCGGCTCGACGTGCGCCCCGCCAGGGGCCCGCGGCACCTGCCCACGGGTTTGGGCGGGGGAGCGCGGGCCGCTACCATGGGGAAGTTGCCTCGGCGAGGGAGGTCGGACGGTCACCGGTGCGAACCGGGCCTCCGCTCCGTGATCGACTGGGTGGAAGCGCCTCCGCGTCCCGTCCTGCGTCCCGCGTCGAGGCCACCACACGTCGCCACCGCCCCGTCTGCTTGGAGTCACCGTGTCCGAGAACAAGCTCGCCGCCACCACCCGCACCGAGTTCGGCAAGGGTGCCGCCCGTCGTCTGCGCCGCGCGCACCAGATCCCCGCCGTCCTGTACGGCCACGGCACCGAGCCGGTCCACGTCGCCCTGCCGGGCCACGAGACGATGCTCGCGCTCAAGGGCGCCGCGAACGCGCTGTTCTCCATCGAGGTCGACGGCAAGGCCGTCCTCGCCCTGGCGAAGGACGTCCAGCGCGACCCGGTCAAGCAGGTCATCGAGCACGTCGACCTGCTGATCGTCCGCAAGGGCGAGAAGGTCTCCGTCGAGGTCCCCGTCACCGTCACCGGCGAGTCGGCCCCCGGCACCATCCACCTGGTCGAGACCCAGGCGCTGGCGCTCGAGGCCGAGGCCACGCACCTGCCCGAGCACGTCGAGGTCTCCATCGAGGGCCTCGAGGCCGGCACCGCCATCACCGCCGGCGAGATCACGCTGCCGAAGGGCTCCACCCTGGAGACCGACGCCGAGACCGTCGTCGTGACCGTCACCGTCCCGCAGGTCACCGCCGACGACCTGGCCGCCGACGAGGCGCAGGCCGAGCTCGCCGAGGCGCAGTCCGCCGCCTCCGAGGCCGCCGCGGAGTGACCCGCCCGGTGCGCCGCGCGCGCACCGACCGTGCTGCGACGCCCGGTACCGTGCGAACGGTGCCGGGCGTCCGGCATGTCAGGACCCTGCACGGGACGACGAAGGGAGCGGCGCCGCGATGAGCGACGGGCGCTGGTTGGTGGTCGGGCTGGGCAACCCCGGGCCGCAGTACGCCGGGAACCGGCACAACGTCGGGCAGATGGTGCTCGACGAGCTCGCGCGCCGCGCCGGGTCGCCGTTCTCCGCCAAGGGCGGCGGGCTGCTGTCGCGGCGCCCGCAGGCCGCGACCGCCGAGGTGCGGATCGGGACGGGTCCCGGTGGTGTCCCGGGTCCGCGGGCCGTGCTCGCCAAGCCGACCACGTACATGAACACGTCCGGCGGCCCGGTCGCCGCCCTGGCCCGGTACTACGACGTGCCGGCCGACCACGTCGTGATGGTGCACGACGAGCTCGACATCCCGTTCGGCGACGTGCGCCTGAAGATCGGCGGCGGCGAGGGCGGGCACAACGGCCTGCGCGACACCACCAAGGCGCTCGGCACCAAGGACTACCTGCGGGTGCGGGTCGGCATCGGCCGCCCGCCGGGGCGGATGGACGTCGCGGACTTCGTGCTGCGGGACTTCGCGAAGCCCGAGCAGAAGGAGCTGCCGTTCCTGGTCGACGACGCCGCGGACGCGGTCGAGCTGCTGGTCACGGAGGGCCTGGAGAAGGCGCAGCTGAAGTTCCACACCCGCACCCCCTGACCCGCGCGGCGCCGCGCGCCCCGCGCGCGCCGAGGTCGGGGGAACGGCACGAGGTCGTCACATCGGATGTGACGACCTCGTCGCGTACCCCCGACCTCGGGCGCCGCACCGCGAGCCGCGTCGCATCGCGGCACGTCAGCGTGACGGCGCTCGGCCATACGGGTGTGAAAGGGGTGAAAACGGACATCTAGGGCGGACTAGGACAAACCCGCTGATATAGCCTCAACTCACACCACAACGAGGCTGCCCAGGGGGACCCAGCATGAGCCTGCTCGACGATCACGACGTGTCGCGCTCCGCCGAGCGCACCGTCGCGGCGACGGGTGACCCGCAGCCGGTCGACCACGACGCCGAGCGCCGCCGCTCCGCCCGGGGACCCCGCCTCTCGTGGGCCTCCGACCGGCCGTTCTACGAGCCGCGCGGCACCGCCGAGCCCTCCGGGTGGCGCAGCCAGCACGCGACGTACCAGATCGAGACGCTCGCCAGGGACACCGTCCTCGCGACCTGCATCCCGACGCTCCTGCTGTTCCTGCTGCACGGGGTCTCGCTGCTCCAGCTCTCCTGGGGCGTGCTCATCGGCCTGCTGTTCATCGCGTTCACCGCGGTCGAGCGCGGCTACGACCGCCAGGTGCTGGGCGACGGCCACCTCGAGTTCGAGGCCGTCATCCGCGGCGGGGTGCTCACCGCGGCCGCCCTCGCGGTCTTCGCGGTCGGCGCCGACGTCGACGTGCCCCGCACCATCGTCTTCGCCGCGCTGCCGCTGGTCGTGCTGGTGCTCATCGTCGCGCGGCACGTCGCCCGGCGCGCCCTGCACCGCCGCCGCGACCACGGCGAGGCCATGCGCCGCACCCTCGTGGTCGGCGACGCCACCTCCATCACGCACGTCGTGGACGACCTCAGTGGCCTGCCGCAGCACGGCTACCACATCGCCGGCGTGTGCGTCCCGTCGTTCGACGGCCCGCTGCCGGGCGTCGGGGTCCCCGTGCTCGGCACGGTCTCGGACGTCGTGCAGGTCGCGGTCGACGGCGAGTTCGACGTCGTCATCGTCACCGGCTCCGAGCTGTCCGGCCAGGCCCTGCGCCGACTGTCCTGGGCGCTGCAGCGCACCCGCACCGAGCTCGTCGTCGCCCCCGGCATCGTGGAGGTCTTCGGGCCGCGCGTCAGCCTGGAGCCCACCGCCGGGCTGTCGCTGATCCACGTCAACGCCGCCGAGTCCCGCCGCTCCCGGCTGGTGGCGAAGCAGGTGTTCGACACCGCCTTCGCGCTCGGCGCGCTGCTGCTGCTCGCGCCCGTCCTCGCGGTCATCGCGCTCGCCGTGAAGATCACCAGCCCCGGTCCGGTGCTGTTCCAGCAGACCCGCATCGGCAAGGAGGGCCGCGAGTTCTCCATGCTGAAGTTCCGGAGCATGGTCGTGGACGCCGAGGAGCGCCTCGCCGAGCTGCGCGCCGCGAACCAGGCCGACGGCCCGCTGTTCAAGATGGACCGCGACCCGCGCATCACCCGCATCGGGCACTTCCTGCGCAAGCACTCGCTGGACGAGCTGCCGCAGCTGATCAACGTCGTCCGCGGCGAGATGGCCCTCGTCGGCCCCCGCCCGCCGCTGGCGCACGAGGTCGCGCAGTACCGCGAGTCCGCCCGCCGCCGCCTGCTCGTCAAGCCCGGCCTCACCGGCCTGTGGCAGATCTCCGGCCGCGCCGACCTGGCGTGGGAGGACGCGGTCAAGCTCGACCTGCGGTACGTCGAGAACTGGTCCATCGCCTTCGACCTGATGATCCTGTGGCGGACCGTGCACGTGGTCGTGAGCGGTCATGGCGGTCGCTGACGGGGTCGCGCTGGCGCACGACTACGCCACGCAGCGGGGCGGTGCCGAGCGCGTCGCCCTGGTGATGGCGGACGCGTTCCCCGGCGCCCCCCTGTACACGACGCTCTACCACCCCGAGGGCACGTTCCCCGAGTTCGGGCCGCTCGACGTGCGGACCAGCCCGCTGGACCGGGTCGGCGCGCTGCGCCGGAACCACCGCCTCGCGCTGCCGCTGCTCGCGCCCGCGGTGCGGGCCACGCCCATCGAGGCCGACGTGGTGCTCGCGTCCTCCACCGGGTGGGCGCACGGCTTCCCGACCACCGGCCGCAAGGTCGTGTACTGCCACGCCCCCGCGCGCTGGCTCTACCAGACCGACCGGTACCTCGGTCCGTCGCGCGGCTCCGGGTCGGGCACCGCGCCCGGGGGGATGCAGCGCCGGGTCGCCGCCGCCGCGCTCGGCGTGCTCGCGCCCGCGCTGCGTCGCTGGGACCGCCGCGCCGCGCACACCGCCGACCGGTACCTCGCCAACTCCACCGTCACCGCGCGGGCCATCCGCGAGGTGTACGGCATCGACGCGGAGATCCTGCCGCCGCCCCCCGCCATGCTGCCGGTCGGGGAGGAGACCCCCGTCGAGGGCGTCGAGCCCGGGTTCCTGCTCTGCGTGGCCCGGCTGCTGCCCTACAAGAACGTCGACGTCGTCGTCGAGGCCGTGCGGCGCACCCCCGGTGCCCGGCTGGTCGTCGTCGGCGACGGCCCCGAGCGCGCCGCCCTGGAGCAGCGCGTGCGGGACCTGCCCCGGGTGCACCTCGCGGGCCGGGTCGACGACGCGCGGCTGCGCTGGCTGTACCGGCACAGCGCCGCCCTGGTCGCCGCGTCCTACGAGGACTACGGCCTGTCCCCGCTGGAGGCCGCCGCCTTCGGCCGCCCGTCCGTCGTGCTGCGCGACGGCGGGTACCTCGACACCGTCCGCGACGGCGTCACCGGGGAGTTCTTCGACGCCCCCGAGCCCGACCTGGTGGCCGAGGCCGCCTCGCGCGCGCTGGCCCGCACCTGGGACTCCTCGGTGCTGACCGCGCACGCCGACGACTTCGCCGCGGCGAAGTTCATCGCGCGGCTGCACGCGATCGTCGCGCAGGAGCGCACGACCGCCACCGGCGCGCCGCGCCCCGCCGCCACGGCCACCGCCGAGCCCGTCCCCACCGAGAGGCCCACGAGATGACCCTGCAGGACATGTTCCGGACCGTGTGGTTCGGCAAGTGGCTGGTCCTGGTGTCCGTCCTGGCCGCCCTCGGCGGCGCGTACCTGTACGCGTCCGGGCAGGAGCCGGAGTACGCGAGCTCGACCACCGTGCAGCTCGTCGACGCCGAGACCCTCGGCGCCGCGGGCGTCCGCCTGGAGAGCGACCCGAGCCTCGTCACCAGCGACGCCGTCACCGAGGCCGCCGCCGAGGAGCTCGGCGACCCCGACCTCGCGGGCACGCTCGCGGGCCGCGCGTCCGCCGAGTACGCGGTCGACAACCCCAGCAACGTCGTCATCACCGTGACCGGCACCGACTCCGGCGACGTCGTGGACTGGGCCAACGCCGTCGGCGCCGCCTACGTCGCCGCGCTGCAGTCCCAGTTCGACGCCGACCTCGCCCAGATGCAGGAGCGCCTCGACGGGCTGTCGGGCAGCATCGACCAGCAGCAGAAGGCCATCACCGAGGCCCGCCGCGCCACGGCCGCCGCGTCGGTCGGCTCGACCGCGCCCGTCGACCCGGTCGACGGCCTGCTCGAGGCCCAGTACTCGACCACGATGGACCAGTACCAGACGCTGTCCGGCCAGCTCACGCAGGCCCAGCTGCTCGCGTCGCCCGCGACCATCCTGCAGAACGCCGTGCACGCCACCCTCGTGAGCATCCCGGCGAGCCTGGTCTACGCCGTCGCCGCGCTCGCCGGCGTGCTGGTCGGCATCGGCCTCGCGGTGCTGCGCCGCGGCCTGGACACCAAGGTCCGCACCTCGGGCGCCGCCCGCCGCAGCGCCGGTGCCCCGGTGCTCGCCCGCCTGTCCGGCACGGCCGCCGCGCTCAAGTCCTCGGAGTCCGAGGGCACCCTGCCCGTCGCCCGCCGCGAGGCCACCGCGTACACGCGGTCGGTCCGCGAGCTGCGCACCGCCCTGCAGGCCGCCGTCGAGAACGACTCCGGCTCCGCCGTCATCGTCGTGACCGCCGCCGACGTCGAGACCCCGCGCTCGTTCGTCGCCGCCAACCTCGCCGCCTCCTGGGCGCTGTCCGGCCGCAGCGTCGTCGTCCTGTCCGGCGACCTGCGCCAGCCCCGCCTCAACGCGCTGCTGCCCGCGTCCGCCGACGCCCCCGCCCGCACCGGGCAGGGTGCCCGCGCCCGCACCGCCGCGGTGCCCACCGCCATCCCGCACCTGTCCGTGCACCCGGCGCTGCGCACCGAGCTGGACCCCGCCGACTTCCTCGCCTCCGACGAGGTGCGCGCGCTGGTCGAGCAGCTGCGGGCCACCGCGGACGTCGTCATCATCGACGCCCCGCCGATGCTGGTCGCCGCCGACGCGACCATCCTCGGGTCCTACGCCGACGGCGTGCTGCTGGCCGTCACCATCGGGCACACCCCGATGGGGGCCGTCGAAGAGTCCGCCGAGCGCCTGCGGGCCGCCAACGCCGCGCTGCTGGGCCTCGCGCTCGACGGCTCGGACGAGGGCCGCCAGGTCACCTACGAGGCGACGTACGCCTACGCCGGGTCCGGCGAGGGCGAGGACGTCGTGCCCGAGGCCGAGACCGACGCGGCCGAGGCCGTCGAGGACGCCGAGGAGACCGAGAAGCCGGCCGGGCGCACCCCGCGCCGCACGGCTGAGGTTGAGGTCGAGGACGCCGACACCGGGTCCGCCGAGCAGGCCGAGGACGACGCCGCTACGACGGAGGCGGACGAGCGGCCCGCGCGCGGGCACCGCTCGGGCGACCGCGCCGCGACCGCCGAGGGCGACGTCCCGACGGCCGCCGGGGCGAAGGACCGCGCGCCGGCCGTCGCCGAGTCCGCCTGACCGTGCCCGCCGGCG
>NZ_RFFI01000108.1 GCF_003696205.1 Cellulomonas triticagri | reverse complement strand
CCGCCGAGGCCGCGGCGCTGTAGGCCGCCGAGCAGGCCGCCGCGGACGCCGCACGCCGGTCCGCCGCGCCCGCGTCCGGCGGGACCCCGTCGGGCATCGCCGGGTACCGCGACGGCCGCCCCGTCGACGCCGACGGGAACATCCTGTGGGTCACGTCCGTGCCGACCGCCGACGGGGACGGCTCCAACGGCCACATGCCCGCGTCCGCGATGTGCCAGGTCCCCTGGGGCACCGACCAGCTCGGGTTCGCCCAGTACCTGCGCTGCGACGCCGCGGACGCGCTCACCGCGTTGAACGAGGCGTTCCGTGCGCAGTTCGGGGCCTCCCTCGACATGGACCTCACCTACCGGTCCTACGACGACCAGGTCGCGATGAAGCAGGCGTTCGGCGGGCTCGCCGCGGCGCCCGGGACGTCCTCGCACGGGCTCGGCACCGCCCTGGACGTCCAGGAGTGGCCCGAGACCTACGGATTCGGCACCGCGCGCTACGACTGGCTCGTCGCGAACGGCCCCACCTACGGCTGGTACGCGCCCGCGCGGGTGCGGCAGGGCCAGCCGTACGAGGAGTACTGGCACTTCGAGTACGGGCCCGGCCGCACCTCCTGACACCGGCGCGTAGGGGTGGGGCGCCCGCGTGCGCGCGCCGGTCCGTGTGGCACAGTGGCCGGGACCCGGCGGCTCGTCCGTGGGAGCGGTGACGAGGCCGCGCCCGGGCCCCCGGCCCGCAAGCCCAGGAGGCGCCTGCATGTCCGTGCCCACACCGACCGTGTCGCCCACCCCCGCACCGGTCGTCCCGCACACCTCACCCCTGACCACCGCGCTCGCGCAGCTCGCGTCGACCGTCGAGATCCTCGGCTACGACGACGGCATGCACCAGATGCTCGCCACCCCGCGCCGCGAGCTGCACGTCGCGGTGCCGCTGCGGCGCGACGACGGGCGCGTGGAGCTGCTCGCCGGGTACCGGGTGCAGCACAACATCTCGCGCGGGCCCGGCAAGGGCGGGCTGCGGTTCGCGCCCGGCGTCGACGTGGACGAGGTCCGGGCCCTCGCGATGTGGATGACGTGGAAGTGCGCCGTCGTGGACCTGCCCTACGGCGGCGCGAAGGGCGGCGTCGCCGTCGACCCGCGCGGCTGCTCCACCGCCGAGCTCGAGCGGCTGACCCGCCGCTACACCTCCGAGATCATGCCGGTCATCGGCCCGGAGCGGGACATCATGGCGCCCGACGTCGGCACCACCGAGCAGACGATGAGCTGGGTGATGGACACCTACTCGGTCAACTCCGGGTACACGATCCCCGCCGTCGTCACCGGCAAGCCGCTCGCCGTCGGCGGCTCCCTCGGCCGGGCGACCGCCACCTCCCGGGGCGTCGTGCACGCCACCGCCGCCGCCCTGGCCGACGCCGGCACCGACCTGACCCAGGTCACCGCCGCAGTCCAGGGCTTCGGCAAGGTGGGCTCGCACGCCACCCGGTTCCTCGCCGAGGGCGGCGCGCGGGTCCTCGCCGTCAGCGACGAGTACGGCGGCGTGCACGCCCCCGGCGGCCTCGACGTCGCCGCGCTGCTGGAGCACGTCGCCGCGACCGGGTCCGTGGTCGAGATGCCCGGCACCGAGCCGATCGACAACGCCGGGCTGCTCGCGCTCGACGTGGACGTGCTGGTCCCCGCCGCCGTCGAGGACGTCCTCGACGAGGACACCGCCCGCACCGTCAAGGCCCGCTGGGTGGTCGAGGGCGCCAACGGCCCCACCACCAGCGCCGGCGACCGGGTGCTCGCCGAGCGCGGCATCACCGTCGTCCCGGACATCCTCGCGAACGCGGGCGGCGTGGTCGTCTCCTACTTCGAGTGGGTGCAGGCGCAGCAGGCGTACTGGTGGACCGAGCGCGAGATCGAGGACCGGCTGGAGCAGCGGATGCACTCCGCCTACACCGCCGTCGCCCAGCGGGCCCGCGCGGACGGGATCACGCTGCGCGAGGCTGCCCTCGTCATCGGGGTGCGCCGCGTCGCCGAGGCGCACCGTCTGCGGGGCCTCTACCCCTGATCGCACCGGGTGTGACGGGCAACGCGGCGGGTCGGGGAAGCACTCCCCGGCCCGCCGCGTTGCCCCTGGTGTGAGCACCCCGCAGCAGCCCGAGCCCGCCCGCACCGTCACCCCCGCCGTCCCGCTGTCCGTGCTGGACCTCGCCCCCGTCGGCACCGGCCGGACCACCGCCGACGCCCTCGCCGACAGCACCGCCCTCGCCCGCCGCGCCGACGCGCTGGGCTACCGCCGGTTCTGGGTCGCGGAGCACCACAGCATGCCCGCCGTGGCGTCCACCTCCCCCGCCGTGCTGCTCGCGCACCTCGCCGCGGCCACCGAGCGCATCCACGTCGGCTCCGGCGGCGTCATGCTGCCCAACCACCCGCCGCTCGTCATCGCCGAGCAGTTCGCGATGCTGGAGGCCCTGCACCCCGGCCGCGTCGACCTCGGCATCGGGCGCGCGCCCGGCGCCGACCCCGCGACCGCCGCCGCCCTGCGGCGCACCGTCGAGGGCCTGGGCGCCGAGGACTTCCCCGCCGAGCTGCTCGACGTGCTGCACCTGCTCGGCCAGATACCCGCGGGTCGCGCCCCCAGCATCCCCGCGTCGCGCCTGCGTGCCACCCCCGTCGCCGAGGGCACGCCCGAGGTGTGGCTGCTCGGCTCCTCGACGTTCAGCGCGCAGCTCGCCGGAGAGCTCGGCCTGCCGTTCTCGTACGCCCACCACTTCGGCACCGGCATCACCACGCAGGCCGCCGAGGTCTACCGGTCGGCGTTCCGGCCGTCGGAGGTGCTGGACGCCCCGCACCTCATGGTCTCCGCGTCGGTGATCGTCGCCGACACCGAGGAGCGCGCCCAGTGGCTCGCCGGGCCGAGCAAGGTCATGGCGCTGCGGCTGCGCAGCCGCGGGGCGCTCGCCCCCATCGAGACCCCCGAGGCCGCGGAGGCGCTGCTCGCCGACCTCGACCCGGTCCAGGCGGCGGAGTTCTTCGCCCGCGTCGCCGGGACCCAGGTCGCCACCACGGCGGGCGCGGCGGTCACGGCGCTGCGCGAGCTCGTCGCCCGCACCGGCGCCGACGAGCTCATCGTCACGGCGACCACCCACGACGTCGCCGACCGGATCGCGACCCTGGAGTCCCTCGCCGCCGCCTGGTGAGCCCCGGGGCGCGCGAGGTCGGGCGCGCGAGGTCGGGAGAACGGCACGAGGTCGGTGGTCCCGTTGTCCCGACCTCGTCGCGTTCTCCCGACCTCGGGCGCGGCAGCGGCGCACCGCGGGCGCCGCGGAGGCACGGGTGCCAGGATCGGGGCATGGGCGCAGCGGTGCGGTTGGCGGGGTCGTGGCGGTTCGTCGAGGTCGCGGGGGTGCCGCTGGACGAGGGGCCGGAGCGGGCGCACCCGTCGCTGACGTTCGCCGGCGACGGCCAGGTCTACGGCACCGGTGGCGTGAACCGGCTGCGCGGCACGTGGGCGATGTCCGGCCGGGTGCTGACGTTCGGCCCGGTGGTGACGACGCTGATGGCAGGCACCCCGGAGCACACGGCGCGCGAGCGCGCGGTCCTGGACCTGCTGGCGGGCCCGTCGACGGTGTCGGCCGACGGCGAGGCGCTGCTGCTCACGGACGGCGAGGGGCGGGTCAGCCGTCTGCTGCCCGCCCCTGCCGAGGACCCCGTGGTCTAGTCAGCCGCGCGGCTGGCGGTCCGCCCACTCGGCGAGCTCGACGAGCGGACCGGTGTAGAACGGCACCTCCTCGCGCACGTGCCGGCGGGCGCCGGTGGCGCGCAGGTCGCGCATGAGGTCCACGATGCGGTGCAGCTCGTCGGCCTCGAAGCCGAGGATCCACTCGTAGTCGCCGAGCGCGAACGACGACAGCGTGTTGGCGCGCACGTCGGCGTAGTCGCGGGCGGCGTGCCCGTGCTCGCGCAGCAGCTCGCGGCGCTCCTCGTCGGACAGCAGGTACCACTCGTAGGACCGCACGAACGGGTACACGCACAAGTAGTCGCGCGGCTCCTCCCCCGCGAGGAACGCCGGGACGTGCCCGCGGTTGAACTCCGCGGGGCGGTGCATCGCGACGACCGACCAGACGGGCAGCAGGTGCTCGCCGAGGTCGCTCGCGCGCAGCCGGTGGAACGCCTCCTGCACGGCCTCGACCGTCGGCGCCCACCACCAGACCATGAGGTCGGCGTCGGCGCGCAGCCCCGCGACGTCGTACCAGCCGCGCACGACCAGGCCCTCGGGCGCGTCGGGGCCGGTGAGGGCCGCGAGCGCGGCGTCCACGACCCGGCGGCGCTCGGCGTCGTCGGCGGGCAGCGAGGACGACGTCTCGAAGACCGCGTACATCGCGTACCGGATGGACGCGTTGATCTCGTCGGCGACGGCCTGGCTGTGCCCGCCCTCGGGCGCGGTGGTGGTGCTCATCGTGCTGCTGCTCCTTCGGTGGTGCCGTCGGCGTCCTGCTGGGAGATGGTGGGCAGGCCGGTGTCGACCCCGGCGCGCTGCAGGCAGCAGCCGACGGCGCACCGGTCGGGCCAGGCGCCGAGCGCGCCGACGGTGACCCGCTCGGGGTCCTCGCCGCGCTCGGCGGCGGCGCGCTCGAGCATGAGGTCGACCAGCCCGGCGACGAACGGGGCGCGCGTGGACGCCGACCCGGCGCGCACGGCGGTGATCCCGAGGTCCTTCGCGGTGGCCATGGCCTCGGTGTCGAGGTCGTACGCGACCTCCATGTGGTCGGACACGAAGCCGATCGGCGACATGACGACCGCGCTGGTGCCGGTCTCGGCGCGCTCGGCGAGCACGTCGTTGACGTCGGGCTCCAGCCACGGCTGCGACGGCGGGCCGGACCGCGAGCAGAACGCGAGGCTCCACTCCGGCGCGGTGCCGAGGTCGGCGGCGACGAGGGCCGCGACCTCCCGGCAGGCGTCCTCGTGCTGGGCCACGTACCCGGGGCGGACGGCGGCCGAGCCCGCCTCCATGGCCAGCGGGATGGAGTGGGTGACGAACAACAGCGGCGCCTGCGCGGCGACCTCGGCGACGGGGCGGCCGAGCCGGGCCGCGAGGTCCGTGAACGCCTCCACCACGGCGTCGGCGTTGGCCCGCACGAAGCCCGGGTGGTTGAAGAAGTGCCGCAGCTTGTCGACCCGGACGCCCGCCGCGGCCTCGGGGTCGGCCGGGACCGCGTCCTCGGCCGCGCCGGCGACGCCCGCGAGGGCCGCGGCGACGTGCTCCCGGTACTGCCGACAGCCGGAGTACGAGCCGTACGCGCTGGTCACCAGGCCGAGCACCCGGCTCGCGCCGCTGTCGCGCAGGCCCGCGAGGGCGCCGTCGGTGTACGGCTCCCAGTTGCGGTTGCCCCACGCGATCGGGGTGTCGACGCCGCGCGCGTCGAGCTCGGCGCGCAGCGCGGCGAGCAGGGCGCGGTTCTGGTCGTTGATGGGGCTGCGCCCGCCGAACAGCGCGTAGTGCTGGCTGACCTCGACCAGGCGCTCCTCGGGGATGCCCTTGCCCCGGGTCACGTTGCGCATGAACGGCAGCACGTCCTCGGGCTGCTCCGGTCCGCCGAACGAGAGCAGGAGGACGGCGTCGTAGGGGGCGAGCGACGACGTCGTCAGAGTGGGGGAAGACACCACGTCATCATCCCACCGGTGCGGTGGGGCCCCCTCCCGGGAGCCGGACGACGGCGACGTGATCTTGTCGCGACAGCACGTCAGAACCCGCCACGATCACGACGCGGGGGTGCTCGTGACCGACCCGGCGCGGGCCCGCAGCTCGTCGGCGATCTGCCCGGCCCAGGCCCGGACGGCGTCGAAGTCCCGGTGGTCGCCCTCCTTGGCGCGCGCGCCCGCGATGATGGCGCGCTCGGCGAAGGCCAGGTCCGCGCGCCGCAGCCGCCCGGCGAACGCCCGGTGCCCCACCGCGCGGATGTCGGCCATCAGGACGCGGAGCTCGTGCGGGCTGTTGGCGGACGCCGCGGGCTGCGTCGCGAGGCCGGACGAGAACACCCAGCACACCCGCTCACGCAGCTGCGGCGCGAGCCGGGCCGCGAGGTCCCGGGCGGCGGGCAGCCAGTGCGCCGTGTACACGGCCGAGCCGAGCACCACGGCGTCGTACCCGGTCAGGTCCGCGACCTCCTCCGGCTCGACCTCGTCCACCACGTGCCCGTCGGCGCGGAGCACGTCGGCCACCGCCGTCCCGATCTCCGCCGTCGCCCCGTGGCGCGAGGCCACGGTCACCAGGATCTGCAACGCTCAGCCCTCCCTGCTCCGGTCAGCGGTCGACGTCCCCCTGCACGGTCGTCCCGCCGTCGTCCATCGTCCGGGTCCAGATCGCCTCCTGCGTGGGCCGGAGGTCCTTGCACCCCGGTCAGACCGGCGCCGGGACCGCCGGCGCGGGGGCGCCGTCCCGCTCCAGCGGGGCGATGCCCGGCTGGGCGGCGCGCAGCGCGCCCGCCACAGCGGTGAGGGTCGCGAGCTGGTCGTCGTCCAGCGCGCCGCCGACGTAGTGCGCGATGGCCTGGACGTGCCGCCGCCCGACCTCGCGCTGCAGCGCCGCACCCTCCGGGGTCAGCCTGACGACGACGCCGCGCCCGTCCTCGGCGGCCGGCGCCCGGGTCACCCACCCGGCGTCCGCGAGGCGCTCCACCATCCGGCTCAGGCTCGGCTGGCTGAGCAGGCTGTGCTCCGCGAGCTCGCGCAGCCGCAGCCCGTCCGGCGCGGTGGACAGGGTGAACAGCACGTCGTACTCGCGCAGCGTGATGCGGTCCCAGATGGGGTCGCGCTGCAGCCGGCGCATGATCGCGACCTGGGCGCGGAACAGCTCCTCCCACGCCTGCGCGGCGGCGCGGACGTCCACCGGCCGACCCTGGTCCTGGTCCTGCCCCATCGCACCCGCTCCTCGTCGTCAGGTCCATGCGTTCGCATCTACCTTCCCGAACCGGCGCGCCCGCCGGGTTGTTCCCGCGCCCGACCGGGTGGACGCCTAGGCTGACCCGCATGCAGAACGACGGCACCCGCTCGACGTACGTGCTGGTCGACGGCGAGAACATCGACGCGACCCTCGGCTCGTCCATCCTCAACGGGCGCCCCACCCCCGAGCAGCGTCCCCGCTGGGAGCGCGTGCTGGACTTCACGCAGCGCACCTGGGGCCGTCCCACCAAGGGCCTGTTCTTCCTCAACGCCACCAGCGGCACGCTGCCGATGTCGTTCGTGCAGGCGCTGCTCGCCATCGGCTACCAGCCCATCCCCCTCGCGGGCGAGGGCAAGGTCGTCGACATCGGCATCAAGCGCACGCTCGCCGCGCTGGCGGACCGCGACGGCGACGTCATGCTCGCCTCGCACGACGGCGACTTCGCTCCCGAGATCGAGGCGCTGCTCGGCGGGGACCGCCGCGTCGGGCTGCTCGCGTTCCGCGAGTTCACCAGCACCCAGCTCTCGCACCTGTCCGAGCGCGGGCTGCAGGCGTTCGACCTGGAGTCCGACGTGAAGGCGTTCAACGTGACGCTGCCGCGGCTGCGGATCATCCCGCTCGACGAGTTCGACCCGCTGCGCTACCTCTGAGTCCCCGGCCACCCGCCATGACCCCCGCCGCCGCCCCGGACCGCACCGCCGTCCCGGACGGCGAGCGGGTGCTGGTCGCGCTCCGCGCGGTCAATGTCGGCGGGGCGTCGACACTGCCCATGGCGGACCTGCGCGCGGCGGCGGCGGAGGCCGGGCACACCGACGTGGCGACGCACCTGGCCAGCGGCAACCTGCTGCTGCGCCCGGCGCCCGGCGCCCCCACCCGCGTCGGAGACCTGGAGGCGGCGCTCACCGCCGACCTGGGCGACCGGCTGGGGCGCACGCTCGCGCTCACCGTCCGCACCCGCCGGCAGGTCGACGAGATCGTCGCCGCCGACCCGTTCCCCGACGCCTCCGCCGCCGACCCCGCCCACGTCGTCGTGCTGCTCTGCGACGGCCCGGTCCCCGAGGGCGTGCTCGACCTGTCGGCGTACGGCCGCGAGCAGGCGACCGGCCGCGGTCGGGACGTCCACCTGCACTACCCGGACGGGATCGGACGGTCCAAGGTCACCGCCGCCGTGCTCGACCGGCTGACCGGGCGACGCGGCACGGCCCGCAACTGGCGGACCGTCCTGGCGGTGCAGGCGAAGCTGCGCGACTAGCGTGGGCGTCATGGCCACCCTGTTCACCCGCATCATCGACGGCGAGATCCCCGGGCGATTCGTCTGGGCCGACGACCGCGCGGTGGTGTTCGCGACCATCGCCCCCATCGCCGACGGGCACGTGCTCGTCGTCCCGCGCGCGGAGGTGGACCGGTTCACCGAGGCCGACGACGACCTGCTGGCGCACCTGATGGTGGTGGCCCGCACCGTCGGGCGGGCGCAGGAGGCCGCGTGGGAGGGCACCCGCGCCGCGCTGGTGGTGGCGGGCTTCGAGGTCCCGCACCTGCACGTGCACGTGGTGCCCGCGCGCGGTGAGGGCGAGCTGTCGTTCGCCAACGCGCGCTCCGACGTCCCGGCGGCGGACCTGGACGCGGCCGCCGAGCGGCTGCGCGACGCACTGCGCACGCAGGGCCACGCCGCGCACGTCCCGGCGGCGCTGGGCTCCGCCGCGCTCTGACGCCCGGCCGGTCGTCTGCTCCCGGGACTCCCGCTCAGGCGACCGGGTCGTCCTCGCCGTACGCCGCGAGGCGCAGCGTCCGCGCGTCGGTGGCCTCGATGCGGTCGGCCACGGCGAGCAGGGTCGCCTCGGTGTCGGTGCCCGCGCGCACGAACCGGCCGGACAGCGCGTCGAGGCGCCCGGAGCCGAACGCGTCCACGAGGTCGACGGTGGCCTCGACGGGGGTCCACTCGTCGCGCTGGTCGTGCAGCGGCATCGCCTGGGTCATGTCGGTGACGACGACGCCGGGGGCGAGGTCGAGGACCCGGATGCCGCGCGCGGCGTACTGCCGGTCGAGCATCGTCGTGAGCCGGGCGAGCGCGCCCTTGCTGATCCCGTACCCGGTGTAGACGGGCGAGGGCCGGTGCCCGGAGCCGGAGTTGATGTTGACGACGCGCCCGGCGCCGCGCGCGAGCATGGCGGGCAGCACGGCGTGGCTGAGCAGCAGGGGGCCGCGCACGTTGGTCTCGACGACGCGCCACACGTCCTCGACGTCGTCGGTGACGAGGTCGGTCTCCTGCCGCTCGATGACCCCGGCGTTGTTCACGAGCAGGCCGATGCCGCCCTGGTCGGCGAACGCGTCCTCGACGTCCCGCACCGCGGCGGTCACGGCGTCGGCGTCGACGACGTCGACGGTGCGCACGACGACCCGCGCCTCGGGGCGCAGCGCCCGGGCCTCGGCGGCGACGGCCTCGAGGTGCGACGCGGTGCGGCCGAGCAGCGCGACGTCCCAGCCCGCGCGGACGAGCCCGAGGGCGATCCCCCGGCCGATGCCCCGGCCGGCGCCGGTGACCAGGGCGGTGCGGGGCGCTGCGAGGGCCGTCGTCGGGGCGGGGGCGGGGGTGTCGCTCGTCATGCGCCCCATCGTCGCACCCGCGATCCGCCCGGCCCCCTCCCCGTCCGCGCGGGCGCTGGGCATACTGACGACCCGGGAGACGTTCGGCCGACGGGGTCCGCGCCGGCCCGCACCCCGCGCTGACCAGCCGCACCACCCCGAGGGAGCCGCCCGTGGCCACCGAGCCCGATCTCGCCCGCACGCTGCCGGGCCCGCCGCTGCGCGTGCGGCTGCCGTCCGTGACGCCGTCGGTGCGGGACTTCCTCGCGACCGAGGCGGGCAGCGCGGTGTTCCTGCTGGGCGCGACGGTGCTGGCGCTGGTGTGGGCGAACTCGCCGATGGCGTCGTCGTACGACGCGCTGTGGTCGACGTCGGCGGGGTTCCACCTGGGGCCGTTCGGGCTGGACCTGGACCTGCACCACTGGGTGAACGACGCGGCGATGGCGGTGTTCTTCTGCGTGGTCGGCCTGGAGATCAACCGGGAGATCACCAGCGGCGAGCTGCGGGACCGCCGGACGATCGCGGTCCCGGCCCTGGGTGCGCTGGGCGGCCTGGCGGTGCCCGCGGTGATCTACCTGCTGTTCACGGCGGGGACGGAGGCCGCGCACGGCTGGGGCGTGGTGATGTCGACGGACACGGCGTTCCTGGTGGGCATCCTCGCGCTGTTCGGCCCGGCGTGCCCGGACCGGCTGCGGCTGTTCCTCCTGACCCTGGCGATCGTGGACGACATCGGCGCGATCACGGTGATGGCGGTGTTCTACAACGACGGCGTGGACGTCGCGGCGCTGGCGGTCGCGGGCGTGCTGGTCGCCGCGCTGCTGGCGCTGCGCTGGCTGCGGGTGTGGCGGCTGACGCCGTACGTGCTGGTGGGTGCGGCGCTGTGGCTCGCGGTGAACGCGTCGGGCGTGCACGCGACGCTCGCCGGGGTGCTGGTGGGGCTGCTGCTGCCGTCGCGGGCGATGGCGCGGGACCACGTGGACGCGGTGCCGCGCTGGGCGGACGGCCTGGCCGCCGAGCCGACGGCGGACCGCGAGCACCTGACCGAGCTCGCGGCGCGCGCCGCGGTGCCTGCCGGCGAGCGGCTGCAGCGGGTGCTGCACCCGTGGTCCGCGTACGTGGTGGTCCCGGTCTTCGGCCTCGCCAACGCGGGGGTCCGGCTGGACGGGGAGGCGCTGCGCGCGGCCGCGACGTCGCCGGTGACCATCGGGGTGGCCGTGGCTCTCGTCGCCGGGAACACCATCGGCATCACCGGCGCGGCGACGCTCGCGATCCGCGCCGGGCTGGGCCGGCTGCCCGGGCGCGTGCGCTGGGGCCACCTGCTCGGCGGCGCCGTGCTCGCGGGGATCGGGTTCACGATCTCGCTGTTCATCGCCGAGCTCGCGTTCGAGGGCGCGATCCAGGAGCAGGCGAAGATCGGGATCCTCGCCGGGTCGCTGGTCGCGGCGGTGCTGGGCAGCGTGCTGCTGCGCGCCCTCGGCAACCGGCTCCCGCTCTGCTCGCCCGACGAGGAGCTGCCGACACGGTTGCCGACAGGCCCGTGGACGGTCGGGACGACGTGAGGCGTCAGCCCGGCAGCGCCGCCCGCAGGGAGGCGAGGTCGAGGCGCCCCCGGTACGGGACGCCGTCGACCAGCAGCGACGGCGTCCCCGCGACGCCGAGGTCGAGGCCCGCGACGTAGTCGGCCTCGACCAGCGGCGCGAGCCGCTGGGCACCCGGCCCGGCGACCAGGTCCGGGTCCAGGCCCAGGCGGGCGCCGACGGCGCGCAGGTCCGGCTCGGTCAGCCGGTCCTGCTGCGCGAACAGCGCCTCCTGCATCTCCCAGAACAGACCCTGCTCGGCGGCGGCCTCCGCGGCGAGCGCCGCGATGAGGGCGTGCGGGTGCACCTGGAACAGCGGGAAGTGCCGCCAGACGAGCCGCACCCGCCCGTCGGACTCCTCGACCAGGCGGCGCAGCACCGGCGCGGCGTCCCGGCAGTAGGGGCACTCCAGGTCGCCGAACTCGGTGATCGTGACGGGGGCGGCGGGGTCGCCCAGCACCAGGCGCGCGTCGGACATGCGCCCAGCATGCCCGACGCGACGCTCAGCGGGTGTCAGCGGGTGTCAGCGGGTGTCAGCGCGGGCGCAGCGGCGGGCTGCCGGTGCCCGCGCCCCGCACCAGGCCGCCGACCAGGGCGCGCATCGCCTGCACGCCGGTGTGCTGCGGCCGGAACCCGAGCATCCGCTCGGCCCGCGCGGTGTCCAGCACCGGGGCCGACGCGCCCATGTCGAACCAGCCCGGTCCGACCGGGGCGATCCGCGCCAGCCAGGCCGCGCCGAGCGCGACCCGGACGGGCGCGTGCGGGACCTCGCGCCACCGCCCGCCGGACACCACGTCCGCCACGTCGGCGGCCCGGATGATGCCGGGTCCGGCGATGTTGAACGGGCCCCACGCCTGCCGCACGACGACCTCCCGGAACGCCTCGGCCAGGTCGTCGGCGTGCACGGCCTGCAGCCGCAGCCCGGCGGGCCAGGGCAGCACGGGCAGGTGCCCGTCGAGCAGCCGGGCCGGGACGAACGGGCCGAGGAAGTACCGCTTGATCTCCTGCCCGGCGGCCGCCTGGAACACCAGCGCGGGCCGGACCCGGGCGACGACGAGCGTCGGGTACCGCACCTCGGCCTCGTCGAGCAGCCGCTCGACCGCGACCTTATCGACGCTGTACGCGGACGTGCGGATGCCGCCGGTGTCCCACTCCTCGTCCCGCGGCTCGTCGGAGTACGACGGCGAGTAGGCGCCGACCGACGAGGCGACGACCAGGTGCGGGACCGCGGCCGCGGCGACGGCCGCCACGACCCGGCGAGTGCCGTCGACGTGCGTGCGGCGCTGCCGGTCCCGGTCGTGGCTGGGCTGGATCTGCCACGCCAGGTGCACGACGGCGTCGGCGCCGGCGACGATCTCGCGCAGCCGGGACACGACGTGGTGGTCGGGCCCGCGCGCGCCGATGTCGAGACCGTGCCACTCGGTGGTGTCGTAGGGCGCGGGCGGGGTGCGCCCGGGAGCACGGCGCACGACGCCCACCAGCGACGTGACGGTGGGGTCCTGGCGCAGCCGGCGCAGCAGGGCGGTGCCGACGTTGCCGCTGGCCCCGATGACGACGACGCGCATCAGCCCTCCCCGGGTCGGGCGTGCCGGACGAACGCCTGCTCGCGCGCGATCCGCCCGAGCCGGGTGAGGGTCGCGATCTGGTCGTCGGCCTGGGCGAGCAGGCGCTCCAGGCGCCCGGGGTCCAGGTCGAGGTCGTCCTGCCAGACCTGGAGCGTCTCCCACAGGCCGCGCTTGGCGGTGACGGCGCCGCGCATGAGGTCGAGCTCGATGACGGCGGACAGCGGGGACGTGTCGGTGAGCCGCCCGTTGGGCTTCAGCCGCCCGGCACGCTCGGCGACCGCGATGCCCAGCCGCTTGACCCGGCTGGGCTGCACGTCCAGGCGCATCGCCGTCTCGCGGAGCCACTCGCGCTCGTCGGTCACCTCCCGCGCGATCCGGGCGAGAGCCGGGCCGAGCGGCGTGTCCGCGTAGGCGTCGGCCATCCGGCCGAAGCGCGCGCTGCCGCCGACCGCCCCGCCGAGGTGGTCGCTCAGGTAGGTCCGCAGCAGCGCCCGGTCGAGGGGACCGGTCACGGCGTGGGTCCCCCGCGCGGGTTCAGGTTGTCGGGGTCCGCGTCGGTGTCGGTGCCGTCGTCGGTGCTGCCGCCCGCCGCCTGCGCACCGGTGCGCGGGTTCAGCATCTCCGGGTCGGTGTCCGGGTCCTCGGCGGGGTCGTAGCCCTGCGTGCTGTCGTCGGTGCTCATCTGCTCACGCTGGCACTCGCGGGCCCGCGGCGCACCCCGAACCGGGACCTCGGTCCCAGGCGCGCGACGGCTCTCGGTGCAAGGGACCGGCCCGATCCTGGTTACGATCGAGCGGTGTCCTCAACGGTGGAACCGGTCGATGTCGTCCTGGTGGGTGGTGGGATCATGTCCGCCACGCTCGCCACGCTGCTGTCCGAGCTCGAGCCCACGTGGCGCATCGAGATCGTGGAGCGCCTGGACGCCGTCGCCCAGGAGAGCACCGGCGGGTGGAACAACGCCGGCACCGGTCACGCCGCGCTCTGCGAGCTGAACTACACGCCCGAGCGCGCCGACGGCACCATCGAGATCGCCAAGGCCGTCACGATCAACGAGCAGTTCGCGCTGTCCCGCGAGCTCTGGGACCACCTGCGCACCACCGGCCGGATCCCCGACGACCGGTTCCGCTCCCCCGTCCCGCACCTCACGCTGGTCCGCGGCGCCGACGACGTCGACTACCTGCGCCGCCGGCACGCCGCCCTGACCGCGCACCCGCGGTTCGCGCACCTCGAGTTCTCCGACGACCCGGCCACCATCGCGCGCTGGGCCCCGCTCGTGCTGGAGGGCCGGGACCCCGACGAGCCGGTGGCCGCCACCCGCGCGGCCGACGGCCTCGACGTCGACTTCGGCGCCCTGACCCGGCACCTGGTGGACGACCTCGTGCGGCGCGGCACCCGCGTCCGCCTCCAGCACGAGGTCCGGAAGATCCGGCGCCGCCGCGACGGCACGTGGCGGCTGCACCTCGCCGACCGCACCTGGAACGCCAGCCCCCGGCGCAGCACCCTCGACGCCCGGTTCGTATTCATCGGCGCGGGCGGCGGCGCGCTGCGGCTGCTGCAGTCCTCCGGCATCGCCGAGGCGAAGGGCTACGGCGGGTTCCCCATCAGCGGGCAGTTCCTGCGCACCACGAACCCCGACCTCGTCGCCCGGCACACCGCGAAGGTCTACGGCAAGGCCGCCGTCGGTTCCCCGCCGATGTCGGTGCCGCACCTCGACACCCGCGTCGTGGACGACACCCCGGCGCTGCTGTTCGGGCCCTACGCGGGCTGGAGCATGAGGTTCCTCAAGCAGGGCTCCTGGACGGACCTGCTGCGCACCGTCCGGCCGAGCAACCTCGTCCCGCTGGTCGCCGTCGGGCTGCACAACCTCGACCTGCTGAAGTACCTGGTCACCGAGGTGCTGGCCTCGCGCGGCGCCCGGATGCGCACCCTGCGCGGGTTCATGCCCACCGCGCGCGACCGCGACTGGGAGCTGATCACCGCCGGGCAGCGCGTCCAGGTGATCAAGCGCGGCAAGGGCGGCGGCGTCCTGGAGTTCGGCACCGAGCTCGTCACGGCCGCCGACGGGTCGATCGCCGGCCTGCTGGGCGCCTCGCCCGGCGCGTCCACCGCCGCCTCCGCGATGCTGGACCTGCTCGGCCGGTGCTTCCCGGACCGGTACGACGGCTGGCGGCCGAGCCTCGAGCGGATGATGCCCGGCCTGACCACGCAGGCCGCCGACGACGCCACCGGCCCGGCACCCGACGCCGACCCGGACCTCGAGACGGACGACCCCACGGCGCCGGGCGACGCCACCGCCGAGCCCACGCGCCCGGGCGGCTCGGGCGGCTCGGGCACAGAGGGGGCTCCCGCGCGCCGTCCCGGCCGGCCGTCGCGGCCGAC